>JAFLTF010000099.1 GCA_022510585.1 Lachnospiraceae bacterium | reverse complement strand
GATTGATCGACAATCCGGCGAACGGGGATTGGAAGCGGGAGTGACGGGGTGTGATATAGAAATCAGTCTGACTTTACAGGGTTTGTGATATTTTTTGTACTAAAGCTTCCTGTAATACTTGAGAAAAATTGACACCCAGAGCGGTAGCTTCTTCATTGAGCCATTCCGGAATACTGAGAGTTTTCTTAACTGCTTTTGAACTTGTGCGCTTTTTGTAAGCCAGCATATCAAATTCAATCACTGCACAAAATGAATCCGGCTCCAAAGTAATAGCGCAAGGTTCGGAAGGAGTGGGGAGTTCCACACCTTCTTCTTCCATAGATGTAATGGAAAGTCCAAGTGCTTCTACAGCCATCTCATATGCTTGCTGCATATCGTCACCCTGAGTCATACATTCAGGAATATCGGGAAATGATATCCAGAAGCCACCTTCTTCAGCTTTATGAAAAACTGCGGGGTAGAATATTTTTTTCATTTAGATTTCCTCCATGATACTATTATTGAATTATTTTAATCCGGCTTGTTTTAAAATTGCCTGTTCAATTTCCTTTTTTAAATCTTTAGAGTGATAAGGAACTATCACTGTTTTTCCGGTATTTGAATTTTTCATTTTTATGTGGGAACCATTTTGGCTTACTGCTTCAAATCCATTCTTCTTCAGAAATTTGATCATTTCCTGTGAAGTCATTGGCATCTTTAGTATCTCCTTTTCTTATCTATTAATACTATAACACGTAATTATACGTATTGCAAGTTGCTTTACGTATAAATACGTAATAACTGCTGTGGTTTATGTACATAATATGCTAATGTTTGACCGATATATAAAATAAATAAATTGACCGACTGTAATAAATTATTTTGCTATATTTTAATTTTCCCGCACATCACCACCTGGCAAAACGTTATATATAACAGAAAGGAAATTTTCGAACACCTCGAGATGAACAAGGACATAAACTTTGCAGAACAGTATGACAAAATATATCGTTACTGTTATTTTAAACTACATAGAAGAGAAGTGGCGGAAGACATTACACAGGAGACTTTCTTGCGCTACCTAGAGCATTACGGAGACCGAGGTCGAGAATGGGACTTGCGGTATCTGTATCGAATTGCGCACAATTTGTGTGTGGACGAATATCGGAAGTCGATGTTAGAACCGCTTCCGGAAGAAACTTCAGAACATGATTACGCAGAGAAAACAATCACAATTCTCTGGCTTAGAAACGCACTTGAGAAGTTACCGGAGGAAGAACAGGAAATATTACTGTTGAGGTATGCAAATGAAGTGCCCAATAACGTAATCTGTGAGATGCTTGGACTATCCAGATTTGCGCTGTATCGTAATATGCAGAAGGCATTGCGGAAACTTCGGAAAGAATTGGGAGAGGAGGAAAGGTAAATGCAAATGTTAAGCAAGAACAATAGAAGTAATGATGTGATAAAGAAAAAGCACGGCGTAATCCGGTCTATCCCAAGATCCACATGGGAAGACGCATTTTCCGCACCTTCCCCGCAGAGAAAAACAGAATTTTTGGAATATCTGCAAAAAGAAAATGTGTATAGAAAAAGTATACAAGGTAAAAAAGCACAATCGGTGAATACCGCAAAAACTTCGATCAGTATCGGTTCCTTTATATTCTCGCAGATAGCTTATATCAGAAAAAGAGTATATCTGGCATCACTGTTGATACTTGCATTGGCCATTATGGCTGCCGACTATGCAAAAACGGACAGTGTCTGGGCTGTCGCGGCAATGATGCCTTTTATTGCCATGTGCATGGCAACGGAAAGCGTAAGGTCGGAAACATACGGCATGGCGGAGTTGGAGATGGCATCAAGATTTTCTATTAGAAGTATTATGCTTGCGCGGTTTGGTACGATCGGATTTGTGCATATGGGTATGTTGTGCATATTGATTCCGATTGTCAGCCGCAGTGCGCTGTTATCATATATCCGGATCGGGATATATTTATTGGTGCCCTATCTTGCTGCGTCCGTTCTGGAATTAGCCGCTGTCAGACGTTTTCGGGGAAAAGAAACGATATCCGTCTGCATGGTGATTTCCGTCATGGTCAGTTTATTAAATACGGTGGTTAAAGAACTGCTCACTCATTGGTTCGGATCAAAACAGTTTGGAATCTGGCTAATCCTCGCAGTCTATCTGACGGGCAGAGCCGTGCTCGAATACAGAAGGATGATTTATCAAACAGAGGAATGGATAGTGTAAAAATGAATTAATTATGGACAAATTGAGTTGTCTTGTGAATATTGTGATGACGGATTATATGTTGCAAATGAGAATGAGAGAAAGGAATAGTTTTAATATGGAATTGGTAGTAGATCGTTTAACGAAACAGTATAAAAACAAAATTGCGGTGGACAGGGTTTCCCTGCAGCTGACACCCGGCGTCTATGGATTGCTTGGCGCAAACGGCGCGGGAAAGACTACGCTGATGCGGATGATCTGCGGGATATTAAAGCCCACCGGAGGTACGGTAACGCTAGACCGACAGGATGTATCGGAAGAAAGTTATCGTGCAAGGCTCGGCTATCTGCCACAAGATTTCGGGTACTATCCGGAGTTTAGCGGCTGGGACTTTCTTATGTACATGGCGGCGCTTAAAGGATTGGAAAAGTCCTACGCCAAAAAGAAAACAAAAGAACTTCTAGAGTTTACCGCATTACAGGATGTGGCCGGTAAGAAAATCAAGACCTATTCCGGCGGCATGAAGCAGAGACTCGGAATTGCACAGGTACTGTTAAATGATCCCGATCTTCTTATTCTGGACGAGCCCACAAGCGGGCTGGATCCCAAGGAAAGAGTGCGCTTTCGTAAACTGATAGAACAGCTTGGTAAAGACAGTATTATACTGTTGTCCACCCACATTGTATCAGATGTGGAGCAGATAGCGGATAAAGTACTGCTTATGAAAGATGGGCAGATTATCTGGCAAGGAGAGTGGACGGAGGAAAAAGGTAATCTGGAAACATTTTATCTGGAGCAGCTTGGGGAGGAGGAAGAAGATGATGATGAATAATTTTCTTACCTTATACGGATATGAACTGAAAAAGATAGTAAAGAGAAGAATTGCTATAAATACACTGGCGACACTGACGCTGGCAGTGATATATATCAATATCGGCGGCACACTCAACACATTTCATTCGTGGAATGACAATGACGGCAATGTTATAACAATGAATGGTTTTGAATGGCTCGACTATCAAAAGGAAAAGACGAAGGAATTAAACGGGCAGGTAATAGACGATGAACTTTTGGATAAAGTGAGAGAGGCATACAAAAACCTTTATAGAACTGAGTATCATGGTGAGGCGGGCAGCGGGTATAGCTCCATGACTGTAGTGGAACACGGAGACGGGGAAGAGAGTATTGAAGAAGCAGAGGCTGAAATCAGAAGTCAAGAACTGTATAATCCGATTTATGCATATATCCAGAGATTGACCGGTTTCTATGATGCGGTACACATAATCAGGGAGGAAACATTATATGAATCACGACAGGATAATCTGCTGGAGCAGGAATGGGTGTTTCTGCACCTGACAGAGGCGGAAAGGCTGTATTGGACAGAACGTGAAAATGATGTGGAGAAACCATTTACATATGGGTATGCAGAAGGATGGAATGAGATGCTGGATTCATTTATGTACGCAAACATCATGTTGGTTCTGGCGATTGCCATCTGTCTATCAAGTGTCTTCGCAGACGAACATTTGAAGAGAACTGATCAGTTGATTTTGTGCAGCAGACATGGAAAAGGCAGACTATTCTTTGCGAAAACGGCAGCGAGCATAACCTTTGGCGCACTGTGCAGTGTGTTTATGTTTATCATCTTTTTATTGTCGGCTCTTATTGTATACGGTGCGGAAGGAAGCAATATTGTTATACAGATCTGCAGACCGTTATGTTCGCGCAGTCTGACGATGGGGCAGGCAGTTTTTCTCATGGGTGGAATTTATGTTGTCTTAGGAATTGTGCACAGCATATTGACGATCTTCCTGTCGGAAGCGGTTAAGAGCGCAATTGCAGTACTGGGAATTATGATGGGCGGCATGCTCTTTACGATGGCTTATCAGGTCCCCTATCTGCACAGAGTGGTCTCACAAATCTATGAGCTGTTACCGACAAGAATATTGAATGTCGAGCAGTTGTGGGACGGCAGGCTCGTGACTGTCTTCGGATTGCAACTTACCAATTATCAGACAGCGATTATCCTCTATGCTGCCGTAGGGATGTTACTGATATGGAAAGGTAACCGCATATGGCAGAAGTTAAAGAATTAGAAAGCATAGATAAAACGATACAGTAAAAGAGTTGGCTTAGATTGCCAACTCTTTTATAATGGAGATAGGGGGACTCGAACCCCTGACCTATACGTTGCGAACGTACCGCTCTCCCAACTGAGCTATATCCCCATAAAGGCATTGATTATCTAAAGATTAAAGGCAGAGCCTCGAAAATGCTTCGCATTTCCTCGGTCGCTTCGCTCGTCAAATGTACAAACATGCATCTGCCTGAGCAAGCTCATCATATGCATGTTCGTACACTTGCCTCTGCCCTTAACGAACATTATATCACAACAAAAAGAGAATGCAAGGATGTCCCTTGCGGAACATAAACAACTCTAAATAAACGGGAGACTTGTTCAGAGCATGAATTATTGTTATACTATGCATGATTGAGCAGCCTCTCAGAAAATGATGTAAATGGGAGTATTTGACCCGCAAATATAGAGAAAGGAAGGTAATAAGCATGAGGAGATATGTAGTGGTTAAATAGCGATGGCTAATGCAAACGTGAGATAATTGATTGTTATAGCCATTGCGAATCCTAAATAATAAAATATTAGGAGGATGGTTATGGGCTATATAAGGGCAGGGGATGTTCTGCCGGAAGACGTACTGGAACTGGTTCAACAATATGCTGACGGGCAGTCGCTCTATATACCTAGGAGGTCGGAATGCCACAAGCCATGGGGAGCCGGAACAGAAACAAAAAAGGAACTTATGAACCGTAACAGTCGGATGTATGATGAGTACCAATCCGGTGCGACGATCACACAACTATCGGAGAGATATTTTTTGACAGAGAAAAGCGTACAGCGGATTATTCGGAATCATAAGAAATAATAGAGGGCTGATATCTTCGCAACGAACAGGATATCAGCCTTTTCTACGGAAAGAGAAGAGATTGTTTATCAGGAGGATACTTTATGCTGAAACCCTATTATTTTGCATAGCGTAGCTATTGCAAATACAACTTAATAACTGTAATAGCTTACGCATTATCCCGCAAAATAAAGGAGATAAAGGTGAGCTATGTAAAATCCATCAGGATTCTTCATAAATGTTCGGGCTGCGGAAAGAAAATGCATTTCATAAATACCGGAAAGTTCCGGGTAAACGCCAATGGAAATAAAGTGGATGTCTGGCTGATTTATCAGTGTGAGAAATGTAAACATTCCCTGAACCTGACCATATATGAAAGAGTAAAATCTACCCGTATTCCACAGGAGGAATATCAATTATTTCTGGATAATGATGAGGAACTTGCTGCTTTATACGGCAATGACAAAAGTTTCTTGAAGAGAAATAAGGTGGAGTTTGGCAGGTGATAAATATTGAAAGGCAGATAGACTATAGTATGGATATATTGGTCTGGCAGTATTTGTGAGAAAGGAGAGTTGTTTTATGAAGACTAATTATTATAAGGAGACTGTGCACTGACCGGGAGGTTGGTGTAAGGTACGACATCCCCTCCCAATAGGTTTGTTTCAAGGTAATTATGAGCAAGCTTAAGGAGGACAGAAAATTGAATAGAGAGAATAAAAGAAAGCAATACGAAAAAGGTTACTATAAGACACATGCATGCAATGATTCCTTTACATGTAAAGTCTGCGGACGGTTGGTAGTGCCGGAGGGCGCGGGCAGCGACCACAGAAATCACTGCCCGAATTGTCTGTATAGTCTCCATGTAGATATCGAGCCCGGCGACCGTGCATCTGATTGTGGAGGGCATATGGAGCCGGCAGCCGTGTGGATCAGGAAGAACGGTGAGTGGGCGGTTGTGCACAGATGCCGTACATGCGGCTGCTTTAGCTCGAATCGTATTGCCGCGGACGACAATCCCATGAAACTCATGTCGATTGCGATGAAGCCGCTTGCCTCACCGCCGTTCCCTTTGGAGAGAATCGAGGAAATGACAAAACTGATGGGCGGTGACGGAAGTATGAACTAATAAAAGTCCGAGTCTGTCTGATATGATGGACTCGGATTTGTTATTGTTGTAT
>JAFLTF010000098.1 GCA_022510585.1 Lachnospiraceae bacterium | reverse complement strand
GCGCCTCCTTTCCTTTTTTATTGTTTAGACGAGGCAGTTTCGGATTCGTTACAAAAATTTTATATATTTTTTTATAGAACTGCAACCTGCATTGCCCAACCCCCATTTTTGTCATATAATAAATCTACCGGTTAAAAATCATAAAAAGGAAACAAAGCAATGCACTTCGTAGATGCAAAAGGAATCTTATCAGCGCAAAACGGCATGAACATTTACCGTGGCTGTACACACGGCTGTATTTACTGTGACAGCCGCAGCAAATGTTATCAGTTTACCCATGATTTTGAGGATATTGAGGTCAAACAGAATGCCCTCGAACTTTTGGAGAAGGCGCTGCGTTCCAAACGGAAACGCTGCATGATTGGAACGGGTGCCATGTGTGATCCTTACATGCACTGTGAAGAGCAACTGGGGCTTACCAGGAGATGCCTGGAACTTATCAATGAATACGGTTTTGGCGTGGCGATTCAGACCAAGTCAGACCGCATCTTAAGAGATCTGGATCTTTTACAAAGCATCCATCAAAAGGCAAAATGTGTGGTACAGATGACCCTGACTACTTATGATGAAGATTTGTGCCGCATCCTGGAGCCGAATGTCTGCACGACGAAAAGGCGTTTTGAGGTTTTGCAGATTATGAAAGAACATGGGATTCCGACGGTGGTATGGCTCTCGCCCATTCTGCCTTTTATCAATGACACCGGAGAAAATATCGAAGGAATTTTGGACTATTGCATAAAGGCAAAAGTATACGGGATTCTTTGTTTTGGCATGGGCGTAACATTGCGAGCAGGAGATAGGGAATATTTTTATGCCGCTTTGGATAAACATTTTCCGGGCATGCGCACAAGATACCATGCAACATACGGTTACGACTATGAGCTTGCAAGTCCTCATCACCGGGAGTTGATGGAACTTTTTCGGACAGAGTGTAAGAAGCATGGGATCGTGTGCGATGTAGACAAGCTGTTTGCTTATTTGCATGAGTTCCCGGAGAATCAGGGATGGGAGCAGATGAGTTTGTTTTGATGGATAAAACATAAATATTTCGATAGATTAATGATACTTAAGAACGGAGGTATGATCATGGCGATTGAGAAAGTAAGAACTTATTTTAAAAGTTTCGGAATGGAAGATCGGATTCAGGAATTTGCGGTATCCAGTGCAACCGTAGAACTGGCGGCAGCAGCCCTGCATTGCGCCCCGCAGCGAATTGCAAAGTCCTTATCTTTTCTGGTGAAGGAACATGCAATCCTGGTGGTGACCGCCGGGGATGCCAAAGTTGACAATGCCAAATACAAGGCGCAGTTCGGTGCCAAAGCCAAGATGCTGTCACCGGACGAAGTAGAAACGATGATCGGTCATGCAGTGGGCGGCGTATGTCCTTTTGCGATCGAAGAAGGCGTAGAGGTCTGGCTGGATGTATCCCTGCAGCGTTTTGAAACGGTCTTTCCAGCCTGCGGAAGCTCCAACAGCGCCATAGAACTGACGATTCCGGAGCTGGAAAAATATGCAGGGAGCCTCGGCTGGGTGGATGTCTGTAAAGGATATTGAGTTTGTATCGTTGACACTAAGTATGCATGCGTCGGCGCAGCAGGCGAAGGCAATGCAATATCACGGTAATTGTTACGCATACGCCCAGGATCAGTGCGGTATATTGTCCGAATCCTTCCCACTCATTCTGATAGATCCTTTTGACAAAAGGAAGTGCCAAAACGATCAGAAGATACCAGAAGGCAGGAATTGCCAGCCTAAATTTACTGACATGAGTGTCATTTTCGAAGGGGGCATTAACCAACGCAGACAAACACCTGCTGATCATTGCAGCAGCCAGATAGATGAGACACAGGAATAAAAAGTAAGTGGCAGTCCCAATCATGGTGTGGAGCCTGTCAGGAGTCAAGGCCCCTTTCATCAGTCCTTTTTTCTCCAGAAACATAGGAAGATAAATAGAGGCGGTGATGCGGATGCCGTTGACAAAGATGGTGGATACATAGGCAAAAACCATGCTGAAACCAAACCACAGATATCCCGCTTTGCGCTCTTTTATCCGGTATAAAAAGGAAAGTGTCAGCATCAGGAAAGATAGCAGCATAAACTTGCTTCCCGAGCAGGAGGGCGCGATCAGAAACTGATGCAGATGATTGACATATCCCATATGCGGGAGATATGCAAAAGGGATACCGCTTAGAATACTGACCCACCTTGCGGTGGGTGTCAGTATCCAGAGGAGTTTATCACTGTCGGCCGCTCTGCAGAAATCTCTCATAATCACTGTAATGATGATGATCAGAGTATAGAGTGGCCAATAGTTTTTTAACAAAGTCTTTTTCATACGTTCATCCTTTTCTTTCTTGCTTTTCCGTATAAAACTGACATTAGTGTCATCATGATGGGGACGACGATCAGGATTCCGGTACCCGGTTCCGAGCCGATTCGATAGCCCACCGCCAGATTGGATACTTCCAGCGGCAGCGGAAGAGGTTGGTTCACATCCGTAGCTTCTTCGTCCGTATTCCGTACAACATCCAATACTGCTATAAAAGAGGTATAAGGAGTTACCATGCTGTACTGCAATCCGATCTGGGTCACTTCTTCCTGCGCCTGCGAATCGCTTCCGTCTCTGCCGTAGTCCGTGAGCCGCTCAACACGCTTGCGCGCCCATAGATAGGCAATGGCATTGTTTTCGGCAGTTACGGCATCCGCGGCCGAGATGCTGTCGGTATAAGTGCCGTTTCCGGTTGTTCCTGTGATCTGAATGGTTCCTGTGGCTTCTCCCCGCCATTTTCCAAGCAGGACAATGGGCTTTTTCGCATAGAGAGTAGGAAGGGCTGCAGGCTCCACGTCATACACATCAAATCCGTCAAAGGAAACCTGAATATCGGTCAAAACCGGCGATTGTATGTAGTTACGGAATTTATCCGCGATTTCATCAGCCTGATTTTCTTTCGTAACAATGAAAGGTTCGCCCTGGCCGATGGATGCAATTCCTTCAATCAGATAACGGTTTACGGCAGAGCCGATGCCGAAGGAGAAAAAGTCTGCCTGATTCAAATTGTCATTTACCAGCTTGAATACGTCTGATTCACCATAGATATAGCCGTCGGTAATGATAACGATATTACGGGCCATGTCGTCCTCTGTAGGGATGTGCAGAGCATCCTCCAGCGCATCGGCAAGCTCTGTGCCGCCGGCGCCCTTTTGCCCGTTGATCAGTTTGACCGCTTTATTGATATTTTCTTCCGTGGCAGGAACAGAGCGGCTTGCCATTTTGTAGGAAGTGCCGGAAAACAGAATCAGGTTGAAGGTATCTGTTTCCCG
Organism: Lachnospiraceae bacterium; assembly: GCA_022510585.1. Taxonomy (GTDB): domain Bacteria; phylum Bacillota; class Clostridia; order Lachnospirales; family Lachnospiraceae; genus UBA3282. The sequence goes on along the minus strand of JAFLTF010000098.1, from coordinate 3,016 downwards.
AAGTCCCGACACGAGGTTGTTGATCAGTTTTTTGGCCGTTTCCAAAGGGAAGCCGGACATGGAACCGGATACGTCCAGAACAAAAATATATTCTCTGGGAGGTATTTCCTCTACCTCAACGCGTTCCGGCGGCTGAACCATCAGCATAAAAAAGTTTTCTTCTCCGTATTGGCCGGTGATCAGACCGGTGCCGATTTCTGTATCGGTGAGTTTATAATCCAGGATAAAGTCACGGTTTCCGGCATAATCCGCAGGATTTGCCAGACTGACATGGGCGGTGGTGTTTTCATTCCATTCTGTATTAATATCATGAGAACTGCATGTCAGAGAAGAAATAGGCACGCCGGCAGAAATTGTGACATGAATGTCATATTCATCTGTAGGAGGAGTGCCCTCGGAAAGATAGGGAGTCCCTGTCCACTCATCACGGGTGCCGGTGTCGTCTATAACAGGGCCTACATAACGAGGGCCTACAACGGTAGGAAAAACAAACTCATAAATTCCTTCCGAAGGAGTGATCAGCTCCGTATAATCCAACTCGATCTGTACATTATCTCCGGGCATAATATTGGCCACATCCATGGAAAAGACATTGGATCTTTCCTCCGATAACATGGAAGCGCTCTTGCCTTCGCTTTTGGCTGCTTCAAATTCCTGCTTGGCTTCTTCTTTTTCCTTGATCTTTGCCGTTACGATCTGATTTCCGATCTGCATCTGCATGCCGTGAATGGTAACCTTAGTGGATGCCGGAAAAATGTAACTGGCATTGACAGGTTTTGTTCCTTCATTGGAATAAGATTGCGTAACATGGATGCTGGCAATGATTCCTTCTATATTTACTGACACATCTGTCTTTTTCAGAGGAAGGCAATCCAAACCGACCTCCTCGCTTTCCACATAAAAGTAGGGAGCATAGGTCCTATCCTCGTCTACATCCATAGCTTCTTCTGCATGAACCGTAGGAACGCTGCTCATAAAAATAATAAGCGCGGAAAGCAAACATAATAAACTTTTGTATTTTTTCATTTCTTTCATTCCTTTCTTATCTTGATGTTGAATCCATCATACAGTCTCAAGGCATCATAGTTTCATCATTTTTGTATCAAAAGAGAATCATATTTGCATCAAAAGACAATCATTTTTGCATCAAAGTTGTATCATGGCACAGCCAGAATCTTGAAAAAAGGTGTTCCTGTGTTATAATCATAGAATAAGAAAAGTTAAACTCAGAGAGGAGATCATTCTATATGAAAAATATAACCATTACAGACACCATCCGTTACATAGGGGCAGACGATAAGACCATCGATCTGTTTGAAAGTCAGTATGTAGTTCCAAACGGCGTATCCTATAATTCTTATGTGATCCTGGATGAAAAAATTGCGATCATGGATACCGTGGATGCCAGAGCGGAAAAAGAGTGGTTTGCCAATCTGGAAAATGTTTTGGAAGGCAGACTGCCGGATTATCTTGTAGTTTCCCATCTGGAGCCGGACCATGCCGGAAACATTCAGAAGTTCATGGAAAAATATCCGGAGGCGCAGATCGTGACCAACGCCAAAGCGCTCAGCATGCTGCCCCAGTTTTTTACGTTGGATATGAGCGGACGAAGCATTGTGGTGGCAGAGGGAGAGGAATTGGTACTCGGAAATCATATTCTTACTTTTGTCATGGCGCCCATGGTGCATTGGCCGGAGGTCATGGTGACCTATGATAAAACGGAGAAGGTACTTTTCTCTGCAGATGGGTTCGGCAAATTCGGCGCTTTGGATACGGAAGAAGACTGGACCTGCGAGGCACGCAGATATTATATTAATATTGTAGGAAAATATGGTATGCAGGTGCAGGCTTTATTAAAAAAGGCAGCAGCCTTGGATATCCGCATCATCTGTCCGCTGCATGGTCCGATCTTAACGGAGGATCTGGGTTACTATATCGGAAAATATCAAATCTGGAGCGGCTATGAGCCGGAAGATAAAGGAGTTCTGATTGCTTATGCTTCCATTCACGGCAATACCGGTAAGGCAGCCCGGAAACTTGCAGAGATGTTAAAAGAAAAAGGTGTGGAAAATGTGTCGGTATTCGATCTGGCACGGGATGATATGGCGGAAACCATTGAGGACGCATATCGATATGACAGGATGGTTTTGGCAGCGGCAACTTATGACGGCGGGCTTTTCCCTTGTATGGAAAATTTTCTGGCGCATTTAAGATCGAAGAATTTTCAGAAACGTACGGTAGGTATCATAGAGAACGGAAGCTGGGCGCCGATCGCAGGGAAATTAATGAAAGCAAGCCTTGCGGATATGAAAGAGATCACAGTTTTGGAGCCTGTCGTTACGATAAAATCCACATTAAATAAAACTTCTGAGGCGCAGCTGGAATCGTTGGCACAGGAGTTGACGAAGGCATAAGTAAGAGGACAAAGTAAGATGGCAGTGACGATTTTTACCATGACCCATAAAAAATTCAAGGAACCTTCCGATCCCATCTATCTTCCCTTACAGGTAGGACGTGCCTGCAATGAGGATCTGGGATACGCCGGGGATGATACCGGAGATAACATATCGGATAAAAACTGCTATTACGGGGAATTGACCGGCGTTTACTGGGTATGGAAGAATGTGCGGACTTCCGACTATGTGGGGATCAGCCATTACAGAAGGTATTTTTGCACCGAAGAGGGCAGGATATTTAACGAAAAGGATTACCAGACAATCTTGCAAGAGTATGATATCATCACCTCTAAGAAGTTGAAACTGAATTATTCATATTTTGACGGCTACGCCAGTGATTATAATATTTTTGATCTAATTACAACAGGGGAGGTCATCCGTCAGAAAACCCCCGAATATTACGAGAATTTTGAACGGCTTGTCCATGGAAACGGCACCTATTTTGCCAATATGATGGTGGCGAAAAAGGAGTTGTATGACGAATACTGCGAATGGCTGTTTGGTATTTTCGATGAGGTAGAAAAACGTATCGACGCCAGCGGCTATGATGATTATCATAA
>JAFLTF010000097.1 GCA_022510585.1 Lachnospiraceae bacterium | reverse complement strand
TGCGCATAACATTAACATATTGTATAATGTAATAAATTAAGTTAATGCAAGCTGACAAATGCCTGATAGTATCGGCAGATTACATAGGGGGACTATCGTATGATTTCATTGATCGGTTTATTAGAAGCATCAGTTTCAGGAGGAATCTGCATCATACTTTTCTTTTTGGTTTCGCAGCTTTGTGGGGAGCGATATCCGGCGAAGTATAAGAAAGTGATTTGGCTTTTGATTGCGCTAAGGTTGTGTATTCCGGTCGGTTTTTCACTTGTGCCGCAACCGGTAACGATACAGGTGCCTGTCTATGTTTTAGAGGGAAAAGAAGAGAGTCAGGGGGTAAACAATAAGAGTGACCTGTTGGCAGATGGAGCAGCAATCGTGAGGGAAGGGGCTGAGGATGAAAACCTTACCACGAAAGAGGGGAATCTTTCCGGCAATACAACTGCTACAGTAAAACTCGGTGGGCAATTAACATCTCAGAGTATATTGACTGCCCTTTGGGGCTTCGGCTGTGTTGTTGTAATGCTGCATTATTTGTTGAGCTATTTCATTTTCTATCGTAAGATGATGAAAAGAAGTGAAAGCTGTACCAATAAAAATATCCTGGTATTGACAATCAAGATATCCAACGAACTGGGGCTTAAGAAGATACCGGAAGTACGCCTCATAGCAGACGAACAAGAGGGACCGTTTACGGTTGGATTCTTCCGTAATATTATCGTTTTACCAAATGCGGATTATCATGAGAGGGATTTGAAGTTCATTATCAGGCATGAACTGATTCATTGCGTCAGCAGGGATACACAGCTTAAGATGTTGTTTATGATCGTTAACGCTATCCATTGGTTTAATCCGCTAGTCTGGCTTATGAGGATGCTGGTGGATCAGGATATGGAACTGGAATGCGATGAAAAAGTGTTGTATGCTGCCTCTAAGGAAGACCGGAGTGAATACAGTGAAGTGTTGATGTCTTGCATTAGTACGTCTAAAGTCAGCAGATCCACACTTTCAACAGGCTATGTTTATAACGTGAAATTTATAAAAAAACGTTTTAATTACATCTTTTATTCCCAGAAGAGAATCGGGAAGATAGTAGCAGCCATTATTGTTGTTTTATTAGTAGTAACAAGCGGACTCATCGGTTTTGAGGCGGGGCGGACTGTATATGCTGAAAGTAGAATCGAACCGACATCTGCTGACACAGAGATCATCGTATCTGATGAAACTTCAGCTGTTGCTGAGTCTATTGCGCCAGACATGGCAGAACCAACAGAAACGACCGAACCAACAGAAACGAATGAACCTGTCTCAGCGGACAGTTTGGAGATCAAGAGTATTATGAACACATTTGCAGCTGCTTATTTTGAGGGGGACACCGATACCATACAACAGTATTTGGTGGATGCCTATGAATGGGATGTGGATGTGTACGATGCTCCGGATTCTGCAGACGAGGTACAGATCAATGCGCTAAAAGGTATTGCTGATGATCTGGCAGGAAATGTAGGAGATGAATGTGTAGCATCTCTGGAATTCCTGAACCCCGGAGAAGATTCTTACACCTATTTGACAGTCGAATTTGTAAAAGAAGAAAGTGGATGGAAGATAAGGTACTACGGATTAGAAAAGTGATTTTATTATTTTACAAGGAGGTATCACATGAAGAAATTATCGGAAGCGGAATTTGAGATCATCCAGGTGCTTTGGAAGCATAAAGCTCCCATGACATCGAATCAGATCTTGGATGAAATAAAGGATAACCGTCAGTGGAAGCTGGCAAGCCTTATGACAACCCTGGCGCGTATGGCTGAAAAAGGCGCCGTCTATTGTGACAGGACTACGCGCACAAACTATTATAAGGCCTTGGTATCCGAGGATGAATATAAGATCACGGAAGGCACCTCTTTTTTGGAGAAGATGTTCAACCGGTCGGCGAAAGACTTTATCGCTTCTTTATATCAGGGAAAGCAGATGTCCGGGAAAGATATTCAGGAATTAAGAGAGTATCTGGATACATTGGAGAAGAAAGGAGAAGCGTGATGGAAAATTTATTTTTGACGATTCTTTCTATATCCTTGACCACCAGTGTCATCATAATTGCACTGATTTTACTGGGATCTTTGCTCAATAAACGCTATGTGGCTAAGTGGAAATATGCATTATGGATTGCCCTGGCCTTGCGGTTGCTTCTACCTGTCAATTATACAATTCCGAACTCGGACTTTCAGATCACGGTTCCGGAGGAAGTGGGAAACCTGACAGTTTCGGATATTTTTGAGACGCAGTACGAACTTGTGGGAGAACAGGACGATGAGGCACCGGTTGATAAAGCCCGGGTGACCCAGTCCGATGATATGGAACAACAGACCATGTTGCAGCAGCCTGAAGAAGCGGGGATTCAGAAAAAAGCACAATCCTCTTTTTCCTTGCTGCAGGCATTGTCTTATCTGTGGGCAGCGGTAGCTGTTTGCGCACTGCTCTGGCAGTTGACAGGATTTTTCTACTATAAACGCAAGATCATAAAAAACGGAAAACCGATAAAAAGTTCTGTTCTTACAGAACAATTGCGGGAACTGTCTAAGGAGCTTGGGATTCGAAAAAAAGTCACTCTCTTAGTCTATGAAAATGCTTCCAGTCCTATGATCATAGGATTCTGGCGGCCCATTTTAGTGCTGCCGGAAGAGGAATACACTTCGCAGGAGAGTTTTTATATCTTAAGACATGAGTTGATCCATTTAAGACGTCATGATGTTTTCATTAAGTTCCTGTTAATGCTGGCAAGGGATCTTCATTGGTTCAACCCTGTCGTCTACCTGATGCAGAAGGAAGCCGCGGTTGATATGGAACTTGCCTGTGATGAAGCAGTGGTGAGAGGCGCTTCTTTTGACCAGCGCGAAGCATACACAGAGACTTTGATGGCTATGCTTCATGGAACAGGGCGCAGAGGGCCCCTGCTGTCCACCCAGTTTAGCGGCAGTGTAGGCATAATGAAAAAGAGGTTTCGCAATATTTTATCAAAAGCAAATAAGAAGAACGGAGTGGTTTTGTTTTCGCTCATCCTTGCTATGACTATGGTCATCGGGACGATGGTCGGATGCAGCATGGAACAACCCCTGCAGGAGACCTCGGATGAAATAAATAGACGAAATACCGTAGATGGTGAATTGCGCAATTTGAGCGCCGGTGCAGGTGAGATGCTCAACCTGAGTGCAGTAAGCAGTGCAATGTCTAACCTGAGTACAAAAAAGACGAATGGTGCATCTGATATGACGGTTGCGACCAAGGCGCAGGGGAGCAGAGCAGACTCTACCGTACTGAACGTTATGATAGAAGGATTGCCGGAAGAGATGCCGGCTACTCTGTATCAAGGTGAGGGTTATTCTTTCTATTTAACCGATGGTGACTGGGATAATTTCGTGCCTGATGCATGGCAGGTTGAGAAGAATCATCAAATACACTTTTTTATCGGAAATTATGCAGGTTTAAAGAAGAGTCAGGTAGAGAGAATCCTGACGGCACAGGGTTATGTCGTAGAAAATGGTGAGTTGTGGATGCAGGAGTACGACATGATATACAGAACCATATGTTATGAGACGGCAAATGATGTCTGGACAGTGAACTTCGTCTATCCGTGGGGAGAATTGGAAGAAGGCTGGCTGCCTGTGATGCGTGCGATGGCCGACACTTTTGTTGTGGAGCCAGGCTATGACGTGGGAGCGCATACGCAGAAGGCACGCATGCCTGAAGGCGAGAAGCTTCAGCTCTATGAAGTTACCTACACGGATGAAACAAGACGTAACTGGTATGTACACGATCCGGAGTTCAAGGGTTCCTATGTTTATGATGAGATCACCATATCTGATATTACAGATACAACCTTTGATTTTACGGTGACCAGGAGGGATTTTGAGACAGATGAAACCGAGATCATTATTCCCTTAAGTACGGCGTATATCAATGAAGATCAGATCTCTGCCACCTATACCGGAGAGGACTATACGCTTACCTTTGATTTTTCCTATAAGGGAAATCCGTTGCCCACGGTTCTTTTCATAAAAGTGTGGGGAATGGATTCGCTGGAAGGAATCCTGTTCTACAATAACAACATTCCGGGTTATGAGGCGGAGTAGTAATTGATATGAAACCTTCAGGTATCTCAGACCTGAAGGTTTTCTTTTGCCTATTTTCCATACCTTTCATTGCACTATCCGCCAATATTTGATATAGTAAACCTTATAGGATATACATATTTGACACTACCTTATCGCAGATGAGACAGATTGTATAACAAGTGTCGGAAAAACGAAGGGAAAAAGGAATGAATCAGAAGAAAAAAACAGGTCTTTTGGCAGTCCTGGCGTTTGTGATCATACTGGGCGGTATGCTCTCTACAGATACGGTGATAAAAGCCTGGATGAAGCCGGAGGGTTCGTTTTCCATCGAAGCGGAGATCCTGCCTACGGACAGAGAGACTTATGATGTGAAGCTTACCATCGAAAATCAGGGAGAAGACTGGGAAGGGACAGTACGCCTTTTCGTAGATGAAGATTATCGTACGCCTACCGCATATGATACCGTACTTTCTCTGCCGCAGGGAAGTAAAAAACAATTTGTAGTCAAAGTACCGGTGCATACCGTTAATTATACGAATGGAACGGTTGTTATCACACTTTTAAACAGAAAAGGTGAGGAGACTGCCAAAAAGGAATTTAAGCGATTGCTGGTAGATCAGATGGAATCCTTGTCCATGGGGATCTTAAGCGATGCTTACTCACAGCTTACTTATCTGGATATGGGAGGCGCGGAGATCTATTTTTATAATGCGCTCTATCCCATCAAACTGGTACAGTTGCAGCAGGGGAATCTGGAGGATGTATTGGATTCATTGACTTTCCTGGTCATTGATCAGTATCATACCGATATCCTGACACCGGAAGAAATCAAGGCAATTGAGCTTTGGAACATGGCAGGCGGCGTGTTGATCATCGGAACCGGAGAATATGCGGAAGATACGCTGAAAGGTTTTAACGGCAGTTATCTGAAGCTTGGTTATACGACGATTCAGAAGCCTGCGAAGGATTCGAATCTTAATAAAGCGGACTCTGAGCAAGCAGATGCTGATAAAGCCGACTCTGAACAAACGGATTTTGAACAATCAGATTTCGAACAATCGGATGAGGATGAGCAGTACGATGACATGCAGGGCTATGATATGGGCGGATATGTCGACTGGTCGCGGCTGACTATGGCACAGTTGTATGGAATGTCCGGTATGTATGCTGATTATTATACCGGGGCTTATGTAGAATCCATGGTAAGCGGCAGTGTGACAGTCCTGCCTTATTCGCTTACGCAGCTTGGCAGTATGGATGATTCGTTCTGGTATTATGGGTATAATGCGCAGGAAGAATTTGTTATGCAGCTTTTGGAGAATGCCAGCAGCAGTGCAAGTGCACGTTATACTTCTTCCTCTTATTATGACAGTTACAGTTCCTATACCGGAAGATTTCTGGGGACATTGGGGAGCAGCAACAGTATTCTCAACTTCGGCGTATTGAAAGCAATCGTGATCATCTATGTGGTCTTTGTGGGTCCCTTGCTCTATCTCATACTGCGGCTTATGAAACGGCGGGAACTCTATTGGGCTGCGGTACCGGTGACGGCGCTTTTAGCCATTGTTCTGGTATTTTTAGCAGGACGGGGTTTTGAAGTCGTGAATACCAGGGTTTATTCCGTTACCGTGAAGAATCTTGCCGAGGGAGGGAAAAATGCGACCTATCTGCACTGTTATGATGCGGACCACAAAGAATGGGACCTGAAGTTGGCTGAGGAATGTGAATACGCGGGACCTCTTGAGTATTCCTATTATTATGGCGGGTTGAATGACAAGGATTATTTTTATCATGTGAAAAGAGAGGGAGACGATACTTTCATAGGGATTGCTCCCAGCAGTAATTTTGAGGACAGTTATTTTTATGTCAGAAATCTGGCAGATAAAGATCATGTAGAAGGGAAGCTGACGGCGGTAGATGTATCGTTGGATTGGACAGGCATCAGCGGAACGGTTGTGAATGAAACTGACCGGGACATGGATAATTTTGCAGTGATCTTAAACGATTCCGTATATGTTTTCGGAAGTCTTCCAGCAGGAGCAGCCTTTAATCTGCAGGATGAGGAACCGCTCTTTGGGGCGTCAGGAGGGTTCTACAGTACCTATATCTATAACTTTTTGGAAGATTTCTATGATAACAAGGAATATGATAAAGCCGGCATCTTTTCCGCACTGGGCGTAGGGATTTGTGATGTGTACCCGCAGTCGGATCCGAATGCTTTCATCGTGATCGGTATCATGAAGGATTGGGATAAGACGATAGATGACAATTGCAGTGAGATATCCTATGGATGTCTTTACTCGATTCAGTAGGAGGTGCGGTA
>JAFLTF010000096.1 GCA_022510585.1 Lachnospiraceae bacterium | reverse complement strand
TTCAATCAGAATATCCAGGTAAATACCCATGCCAAAGAAGTATTTACCCATGATACGCAGAGAGATATCGATGATTTCCAGATCTATCTGAAACAGCTTAAGGATGTGGAAGACAAGATCAGCGATATCAAAGAGAAAATGAAGGAATATCCGGAAGACAGTGATGAATATAAAAGTCTGCAGTTGAAGCTGGATGCAGCGAATAAGGCATATACTTATGTGCGTGAGAACGTTCAGAAGAAGTTTGAGAACCAGATCACCAAGTATCAGAAATATATTGATGCCACGAACGTAGCTGTTACCAATAACGGTACGCGAGGAAGCCGTCTGGAACTGATTTCCAATAGATTGATGGGACAGAAAGCAACCTTTAAGGATCTTCAGGTTGCAAACGAGGGCGTGGATACTTCTGAAGTAGCAGTACAGCTTAAGAGTGCGGAACTTACCTATGAGGCAGCGTTATTGGCAACCAGCAAGATCATGCAGACCAATCTGATGAATTATATTTAAAAAGGAGTAATTTACTCCGGAGAGGGAAAACTTATGAAAATAACGACAAAAGTATTTGGTGAGATTACGATTGATGATGACAGGATTATTGCATTCCCGAAAGGAATTATCGGTTTTCCGGATCTGACTCAGTTCGCACTGGTACACGATTCGGAGAAAGGGACTGATTCCATTCATTGGCTGCAGTCTTTGCAGGAGCCTGCATTTGCAATGCCGGTTCTCGACCCGCTCATGGTATGTCCCGACTACAATCCGGAGGTGGATGATGAGTTGTTGAAACATCTGGGAACGTTGGTTCCTGAAGAGATGCTGGTACTCGTCACCGTAACCGTGCCGAAAGATGTTAAGCAGATGAGCGTCAATTTAAAGGGTCCGATCGTCATCAATGCGGCAGAAAAAAAAGCAACTCAGGTCATTGTAGAAGGGGATGAATATCAGGTGAAATTCCCAATCTACGATATCTTGAATGCCAATAAAGAGAAAGCAGGTGAGTAAATGTTAGCTTTATCGAGAAAAAAGAGCGAAGCGCTCATCATTAATAACAACATTGAAATTACAGTGTTGGAAATTAAAGGGGAACAGGTGAAGCTTGGCATTAGCGCACCGAAAGAAGTTCCTGTATATCGTAAGGAAGTTTATATACAGATCCAGAATGCAAACGAAGAGGCCGTAAGTGCGGATGGCTTGGAAGCTTTGCAGAATCTGTTCGGATAAACGGAAGTTTTAGGGAGGGGTGCATGTTTTGCAGCCCCTCTTTTTATATTGTCTTTAGCATTTGTGCCAGTCTGGCTTCATAAGTATGATATTTCACTACTTTTTCATAACCGTTTACGGCAATTTCGATTCGCTTGGCATCATGGTTCAAATAGTAGTCGATCTTGTTGATCAGATCCTTTGTATCTTCATAGACTTCTAAATCCTTACCAATCTCAAAATATTCCGGGATCTCCGCCTGATAGTTCGTCATCAAAAAACCACCGCAGCCCATCACATCCCAAATCCGGAGAGAAAGCCCGGTTTCAATGGGACGCATGGTCATATTCAGATTTATCTTGGCAGCATGAAAAATTCCCGGCATCTCCGTCAAGGTGTCTGCCCCGCCCTTATTCTGTACCTTCGGCAGTACGGAAGAATCACTGCGGGTGTAGAGCGTCACATCGAAATGTTCTGATAGGGTGGAGAGAATGGAAACCCTTTCCACATTGGCAAGTTTCATGCCGATATACTGATGTGCCACCAGATAGCGGTCCGTATCCAGAAAGACGTCCTGTCCCTTATAAAAGGCAGGGTCTGCGTCGGCGATTTCCCGGATGACCTGTTCGGGCAATGTATCGTAGATAAAATTATAACCGAAAACTTTCATCTGCGCCTGGATCAGACCGTTTACATAGCCTTTCGTGTAGTCAGAAAGGACAAGGCTGTCATATCTGCATTTCTCGGAATAGAGGGAACCTACAAAAACGACATCACTGTCATATTTTGAAAAATCTTCCTCACTCATTTCAAGAATTACTTTTTCCATACGTTTTACATTCGTTGCAAGCGGCAGATAATAGATATGATCAGGGTTATAAGGACGGAAGAATTCATACTGCGCTCTGTCGAAGAGGAAGATACGATTCCATTCGTTTTTCAGGGCATTGGAAAAAAGTTCCGCCACAGGGCTGTCAACGCTCCAACAGACATAGGGCACTTTGAAGCGGTTACAGGTATAGGAGATTGCCGGATAGAAATTGATGCTGAATACAAAAGCGATCTTATGAGCAAGAAGCCATTCTGTGATCTTCATGGCGCATTGATGAGGGGTAATGCTTTTGTCGGTCATTTCCGCTTTTTCCTGATGGACTTTGATGCCGAAGTTTTCAAACGCCTGAATAATATCCGGTTCGCAGATGCTGTTATAGCGATAAATTAGGATTTCCATAAAAAATATATCCCTTCACGTATTTGTGTGTTATAATATATTAACAGTGTAATGGAAAATCGGGAAAGTGCCAAGCAAAAGTTTAAAGTTTAAAAGTTTTATTTCCTGCGCTATAAATTATTTAAACTTTTTTCCGATATATACAACAAGGGATTATGTTTTTGTATGGAAACGTAGTCAGGACGATTCAAATAAGACACTATTAACCAAATATCACACGGAGGTGATTCAAAATGGCAATTGAACCATTAAGCAGCGTAATGACCTATCAGGCACAGGAGGTAGTAAAGCCCAAAGTGCAGCCTGTACAATCGGTAGACATGGAAGTTTCAGCAGAGGAACAGGCAGTCAATGTGGATGCAACCACAGCGTCCGTTGTACGGACACAGGAACAGAACAGCGAAGGCAGCGGTAAGGATGCGAATGACAATTCTAAACAGTCCGGGAATGCACAGCAGTCTAAGAATCAGGTGCAGGCAGAGCAGTTGAAGAAAGCAATCGCAGAGATGAATCGCAAGATCAACAATACCAATGAAGAAGCGGTTTTCGGTGTTCATGAGGAAACGAACAGAATTATGATCAAGATCGTGGATAAGGACACGAAGGAAACGATTAAGGAGATTCCGCCCGAGAAAACTTTGGATATGATCGCCAAGATTTGGGAGATCGCAGGACTCCTTGTGGATGAGAAGAGATAGGAGGGCATATAGATGTCAATCAAGATCACAGGTATGTATTCCGGGCTTGACACGGAAAGTATCATTTCCGAACTTGTGTCGGCACAGAGTTTCAAGAAAAACTCCCTGGTAAAAGCGCAGACGAAACTGAGCTGGAAACAGGATGCCTGGAAAGCGTTAAATACCAAGATATATAGTTTTTATACAAATACGCTCAGTAATATGCGTTATCAGGCGACTTACATGAAGAAGACCACCAAGCTGTCCAATTCCAGCGCCATCAAAGTTGTTACAAGCGATGATGCGGTGGACGGTGTAAGAACCGTGAAGGTAAATAAGCTTGCCAAGGGCGCCTATCTGACAGGTGCCGATTTATCTGATAATGCAGGCGGCGTTAACTTTACGGGCGCAGCAGATCTTGCGACACTGCGTAAGTATGGCAAACTGAATAATGACGCCACTCTGTCCGGAAGTTTCAGCGTTGTGGGTGCAAACGGTGCAGAAATAAAGTTTGAAGTCAATGAGAAGACGACGATCAATGATGTTGTCAAAATGATACAGAGTACCGGACTGAATGCAAATTATGATGCGGACAGTCAGAGAATTTTTATAAGCTCTAAGAGTACGGGTGCGATCAACAACTTCAATCTGGTTGCCAATGATGAGGGCGGCATGAATGCGCTGGCGGCTCTTGGTCTGTTGTCCAAAGAGGATCTGGCAAGCGCCGAGAATCAGAAATGGGCAAGATATGGTACCGATGAAGGAAAAGCTGATTATGAACAGCTGATCAAAGATGAGGTAGCAAGACGTCAGGCAGCTTATGAGGAAACCAATAAGAAACTTGCAGAGCAGAATGAATCCTTGGGAAAAACCAATGATGAGCTGGCAGAGGAAAACAAGACACTTCTGGAAGCATTGGCGGATGATGACTATATCGGGGCAAAATTTGCCGAGAAGTATCCCGGTCAGACGTTTTCCGGACTTCTAAATGATCTCTTTGGAGAAGATGGAAAGTTTGACGAGTTCAAGAAAGCCAGAGACGAATATCTTGCGCTGAGCGACAGGGAAGACGACGACGAAGAAAAGATTGCTGCAAAGGAAGCTTTCGAGAATGCGCAGAAGGCTTATGAAGATGCCAAAGCACAGGCCATGGATTTCCTGAATGACATCTGCTATGGTCCGCTTGAGAAGGTTCAGGAAACAGATGAGAATGGTGAACTCGTTTATGAGGAGGATGGCTCCACTCCGGTTTATAAGAAGGAACTGGATGAAGAAGGTAATCCGAAACTTGACGATGAAGGTAACGAAATCTATGTGCAGAAACGTAACGGCAGCTTAGGCTTAGAAGAAGAGTATAAAGCTGCGCAAAAGGCAGGAGAAGTAGATGACGAGCTTCAGGCAAAAGTAGACGCCCTGAATAAGTGGTACAATGCGCTTACCACGGTGGAAAAAAACAAAGCCAACATTGCCGACAATGCAGATAAAATAGCCGCCAATGAGAAGACCATTGAAAAGAATGAGCAGTACTATATAGATGGTGAAGAGGAAGAAGAAGGCGCCGCAGCCGGAAGAGTGGAAGCCATGGTGCGGGCAGAGTTTGACGCCAAGGTTGCGACCGCTCAAGATGCGCTGGAAGCAGCGGAAGGCAAAGGCAAGTATGGGAACCTGCTTGGTGCTTCCAAGGTAGAAGCGCAGGATGCGGAAATTGAGATCAACGGTGCGAAATTTACTTCCATGAACAACACCTTCAATGTGAACGGTCTGACACTGACCGCTCTGGAAGAAACGGACAAGGAAATCACCATGACAACTGCCACCGATACGGACGGCATCTATGATATGATCAAGAACTTCTTCACTGAGTATAATAAGCTGATCAATGAGATGGATGCTTTGTATAATGCGGAAGATGCCAAGGGTTATGATCCGCTTCTTTCGGAAGAAAAGGCTGAATTGTCCGATACCGAGGTGGAAGAGTGGGAAAAGAAGATCAAGGACTCTCTGCTTCGCAGGGATACCACGCTCAGTTCCATATCTTTTGATATGGCTTCCATGCTGATGCAGGGTGCAACGGTGAACGGAAAGAAGATGTATTTGTCGGATTTCGGAATCAATACACTGGGTTACTTCAATGCAGCCGAGAATGAAAAAAATGCATATCATATCGACGGGGATCCGGATGATGAAAATACAAAGGGAAATGAGGATGTTTTAAAGAAAATGCTTGCATCCGATCCGGAAACGGTTAGAGACTTCTTTGTAACGTTGACCAATAACCTGTATGATAAGCTGACCGACAGGATGGCTTCCAGCAGTATGAGCAGTGCCTTCACTGTTTATAATGATAAACAGATGAAGAGTGAGATCGAAAGCTATACTGATAAGATCGCAAAACAGGAAGAAAAGCTGAACGCTCTGATGGACAAATGGTACAGCAAGTTCTCCAAGATGGAGACCGCAATGTCCAAACTGCAGTCCAGGAGCGGTTCCCTTACCAGTCTGTTCGGCGGCTGATGAAGTCGGAAGAAGCTTTATTGACGGCAAAATGGATAATGGTAGGTTAAAGATCAGGGAGGAGAATGACTATGCCGGCACGCAATCCGTTTGCAGAATACACAGCTAATAAAATATTGACAGCTTCTCCGGCTGAGGTGACGCTCATGCTGTATGAAGGCGCAATCAAGTTTTGTAATATAGCTATTATTGCAATCGAGCAGAACGACATGGAGAAAGCCCATGTCAATATTAAGAAGACGCAGCGTATTATTGAGGAATTCAGAAATACCCTGGATCGTAAATACGCGGTGGCGGAGGACTTTGACAGAATTTATACTTATCTTCTTCAAAGGCTGGTTGAGGCAAATATCAAGAAAGATAAGGAAATTCTGGAAGAGGTCAATACGCACCTTCGAAGCGTTCGCGATACATGGAAAGAAGTTATGAAACGCTGTAATAAACAAGCGTAGAGAGGACAGGAATGAGTCAAAGTAGCGCACAAATATTATTACAGAGTCTTGAGAAGAAGAATAAAGTGTTGGATGAGATCATCCGGGAGAACGGGATACAAGAGGAACTCTTAAAACAGGAAGATCCGGATATGGATGCTTTTGAAGCTTCCATTGACAGCATCGACACATTAGTAGAAGAACTGGAAAGACTGGATGAAGGCTTCGAGACGGTATATGATAAGGCACGCGGAGAAATTGTGGGCAACAAAGCCATGTATCGGACGGAAATCGAGAAGATGCAGGAGCAGATTCAACAGATCACCGATAAGGTAGTCAAGATCAATGCAGGCAGGATGCGCAACCAAATGCGGGCGGAGAACTTCTTTAAACAGAAGTCCCTGGAGATCAAAAACGCCACGTCTAAGACCAAAGCGGCACAGAACTATTATAACAGTATGAATAAACTGAACTATGTGGCGCCGCAGTTTTATGACAACAAGAAGTAGTGCTTACGGGCTCAAAAAAAATTAATTTTTTTAAAAAAAGCCCTAAAGTAAATCGGATTCATTCCGATATATATTACAAGTAAAGCAAAGTTATTTACTTAACGAACCGTAATGGAACCGAAGGTAGCGTACGAACCGGAGGGGCCATTACACAACAAAAATTAGCGGCAAGGATGCCGTATCAAATTCAAGGAGGAATAAATTATGGTAGTACAACACAATCTTACAGCAATGAACTCTAACAGAATGCTTGGTTTAACAACCAGCGCTCAGGCAAAATCAACTGAGAAGTTATCTTCTGGTTACAAAGTAAACCGTGCAGCAGATGATGCAGCAGGTTTGGCTATTTCCGAGAAGATGAGACGTCAGGTAAGAGGTCTTACACAGGCTGCTAACAACGCACAGGACGGTATCTCCGCAGTGCAGACAGCAGAAGGTGCATTGAACGAAGTTCATGACATGTTACAGAGAATGAACGAACTTGCTGTTAAAGGTGAGAACGGAACTCTGACAACTACAGACCGCGCTTCCATCCAGGCTGAGATCAGACAGCTGATGAGCGAAGTTGACCGTGTACAGAGCACCACAACCTTCAACGAAATGAACCTGTTAGACGGTTCCTTCATCAAAGGTTTGCAGGTAGGCGCTGAAGCTGGTCAGCACATTGATATCAGCATTCAGAACATGAGTATGGTAGGTCTTGCAGAAGGCATTGATAAGAAGCTGTATACGAAAGTTACTTATCAGAACTTACATGCATCCAGCGCAGGCTATGTTTCCACTACTTATACCAAGACACCTGTTAAGAACAAAGACGGTAAGGAAGTTGGTAACGTAATGCTTGGTGAGACAAAGCAGGTGAATGCAGCAACCTATACCAATCTGCAGGGTACTCAGTACTCCAAACAGCCGATGGAAACCAGAATTGCAAAGACAGTTATCAATAAGTTTATGAAGCTGGCTGCTGGTAATGATCAAAGCGTTGCTACGGTACAGGATTTCAACTCCTTAAACGCATTCGTTAAGGCTGCACTGTCCTTAGTATCACAGCAGAGATCTGACCTTGGTGCTATCCAGAACAGATTAGAGC
>JAFLTF010000095.1 GCA_022510585.1 Lachnospiraceae bacterium | reverse complement strand
GCATTAATTTCATCTAAAGACATTTCCGGAACGTCAGAAGCTTGTTCTCTCAAGTCATAAAATGCTTTTTTTGCCTCTGCTCTTGTAATTGTATTATCCGGTAAAATAGCTTCAAATGGAAGTCCTTTCACCATCTTACTTCTAGTCATAAACATACGAAACGCTGTTGGCAAATCCATTCCGAGAGATTCATAAATCTCTGCTACTTCCTGTTTTAATGCCTTATCTGCACGAAATTGAATCAATACTTGTTCAGCCATAACAATTTCTCCTTATCCACAAACATTATATAGTTGTTTTGCATGTGTTTGTAATATTATTATATACATTAACAGATAATTTATCAATATAATCATAAATTTTGATGTAAAATTCCCCGTTGATGTCAAACCACAAAAATAAGGGTTCCCAAGACACCTAAAATGCCTTGAAAACCCTCATTTCATGCGGATGACAGGACTTGAACCTGCACGTCGGGGACACCAGAACCTAAATCTGGCGCGTCTGCCAATTCCGCCACATCCGCCTATTGCAAAACTCGTTATGTATCATATCATTTTGGCTCTTTCATGTCAATCTTTCTATTATGCCGCCTCTCCAATATGGCTGATGATTCTCTTATTCACCCGGAAAAGGAAGAAGGCCGTCACACATAAGGACATCACTTCCGCTATCGGGAACGCCCACCACACATTGTTTAAATTTCCACTCAGGGAAAGCAGATAAGCCGCAGGAAGCAACACCACAAGCTGTCTTGCAATCGAAATGATCATACTGTATATCGCACTACCCAGTGCCTGGAATACCGTAATGCAAATAATACAGAATCCGGCAAATAAATAACTGTAGCTGATGGTCCGCAGGGCGGGAACACCGATCTGTATCATTGTCTCCGACGCATCAAACAATCGTAGAAGCGTTGCAGGCATCAGCTGGAATATGGACAAGCCAATCAACATCATGATCACCGCATACATAAGACCGAGTTTCATTGCCTTCATAAAACGGTCTTTTTTACCTGCGCCGTAATTATATGCCAAAATAGGTACAAGACCGTTATTCATTCCGAATATCGGCATAAATATGAAACTCTGCAGTTTAAAGTATACGCCGAATACCGCTGTCGCAGTAGAGGTAAAGGAGATCAAGATCTGATTCATGCCATAGGTCATTATAGAGCCGATCGCCTGCATGATCATAGACGGAATTCCGATCATATAGATCTGCTTCACAATATCTCCTTCTATTTTCATGCCTTCTTTGCTGACTTTAACCTCTTCATTTTTCTTAAAATTAAGGTAGATTGCAAGGCAGCCGGCAACAATCTGCCCGATAACCGTTGCAACCGCTGCGCCTTTTACACCCATTTTGGGCATTCCGGCAAGTCCGAAAATAAGAATCGGGTCCAAAATGAGATTGATGATAGCGCCTGTGCCTTGTGTAATCATGGTATAAAAGGTCTTACCGGTAGACTGCAGCAGCTTTTCAAACACAAACTGCGTAAAAATACCAAAAGAACAACAGCAGACAATAGACAGATAATCGATTCCGAACTGTACGATCTCTAAATCATCAGTTTGGCTCCTGTAAAAGGGTCCTGCTCCAAAAATACCGATCAATAAAAAAACGACATAGCTGAATGCCATAAAAATAATACCGTTGCATGCACACTTATTGACCTTTTCGTAATCCTTTTCGCCCAGCGCACGGGAAAGAATCGCATTGATACCGACACAGGTCCCGCCGGCTACCGCGATCATCAGACTTTGTATAGGGAATGCCAAAGATACCGCTGTCAAGGCATTTTCGTTGATCTTTGCCACAAAAATGCTGTCTACTACATTATAAAGCGCCTGTACCAGCATGGATATCACCATAGGCAGCGACATGGTAACCAAAAGACGGTTTACAGGCATGGTACCCATTTTGTTTTCTTTCATCTGTTCCATAACAGCCTCCAAATCATACTGACAAAAAAAGGAGTTCAGGAAATCCCCGAACTGGTATCATCTGCTGTAATACAACTATAAACACATTATTGATTTTATCACAAAAACAAGATAATGCAAGAAAAAATTCTGAAGACCGCTCCTGTTGGTACAGGAACGGTCACAGCTTTTTAACTAATCCACTGGGAACAATTTCGTTTTATCGATACTGATAGATATGCTTCTCATCTCCTATCGTGACTAAGAACAGTTCACCCATGGATACTACGGAGTCTGCTGCCCCCAGATTTTCAAGCTTATTGAAGTCTGCATCGATGAACCACGCCTCACCGTCTTCCAGCACAAGGGCATGCCCGTTCGAAAAACCGCCGGCATCATCAAACATAGCCATCTCATTTCCGTCATGGTCAATATACCCCCACCGGTCATCAGACCGCACAAGCCAGTACTCTTCGTCTGCCATAGCAATATAATCATAGACCGCTGTAACTACCTCACTTATGTTCAGGTCTTCCGTCTTGTTTCCGGGATCGCTGTTTTTACTAAAGTCAACCAGAATATTCTTGCCATCCACCACAAAAACCATATTGGAACCATAATTATAGAATGTTGCACCATCCACAAAATAGCCGCGATAATAGCTTTCCTCGTTAAATATACCAGAATTATTGGTGACCGCATCGTTTCCTTCAACAGCCAGATGGAAAAAATCAATATTTGCTATATCGTCTCCATTTTCACTATACATAGATATATAGCCAGGTTCAATATACTTACTTCCGGTAACGTAATAGCCGTGGTTCATAGTGGATAACAGTGCATTTCCGATAAAGGAGCTGGCTGCTGCGCCGTTGACAATCACACCGCTTTCTCCCCTTGCAGCACTTGACTCCATCGAGCGCGTGATTGACGCATTGATACGATCCCACCAGATATAATAGTAGGGATCTTCACGCCATGTCAGATTGCCCTGCAAATCTACTGTGGCAATGCGCGGGATCACATCATCCTCAAAAGGACCCATTCCGTCTGCGCCACCCATATCCACATAGATATCTGTGCCATAAGAACAGTAGAAGTTACTGATACCGTCATAAAAACCATTGATTCTCGCATTTTCAAATGAAACCACCTCTGACACGAGTTCCGTTCCGTCCAAACTGTGATATGTAATACAACTGGTCAATCCGTCATCATTCTCTGTAAGTGTAATATACATACCGCCGCTCGCACTCACCTCGTCTTCACCCTGATATAAGATATTTCCCTGATTGTCAAAAAGATAATACTCTCTCGTCTCATACGTGACTGTGTTTGGTTCCAGTCCGAGCTCGCTCAGATCATATGTCTCTTCCGTAATAGTCGATTTGTACAGGATAAAGTTACCCAGCTTATCTCCCGCCGCATAGAATCCGTCATACTCAAAGGGCACGATTACTTCATTATCGTAGTTAATGGCTCCCCATAATCCGTCTTTCTTCACCGGAATACTGCCACCATAGGCATTCCCGTAGTTTTCATATACATCATCCAGCACGAAGAGCTCTCTCAGTTCGAATTCTTCCTGTTCCTGCGTCTCATTCTGCACTTCAGTTTCTGACTGTGCCTCTGCCGTATCCTGCTGTAATTCTGTTTCCTGTGATTCTACATCCTGTGCCTCTGCTGTTTGTTCTGACTGGGACTCCTGCAACTTTTCTGCTGATCTATGGGATATCATAATACCTGCAATTCCCGCCACGACAATGACTCCCGCCACCGCCGCTATACCGTATATTTTGCCACCTGCAAGTTTACCTCCTGCTTTTCCAGATGCATTAACTCCGCTATTTCCGATGCTGTCGATTCCAAGTTCTTTAACAAGTTCCTCAGACATAGCAGGCGCACTGCACGCCTCCGCCTCTGTTCCCAGAAGAAGCAGCATAAACGGCGCCAGGGAGTAAAGTTTGATTCCCTTCTTCTCATCCAGTTCAACTACCGCCTCCTTGATCTTTGCCTTGGCACGGCTCAAATGTGATTTCACTGTGTTGACCGGAATATCCAACGCATTGGAAATCTCCTCCAGAGACAGCTCGCTGTAATAAAATCCGATGACACAGAGCCGCTGCATATCCGTCAGACCGTCGATGATCTCCATGAGCATCCGCTGCTTATCCTTATTCTCCATCAAGCTCTCAGGTATAAACTCCTCATTCTCGGCAATATTTTCCCCAATCGTCTGTTCATCCAATGTATGATCGCGTACAAGAATCTCTGCATTTCTCTTCTTGACTGCCGCAAAACATTTTCTGTTTGCAATCACAGATGCCCAGCTCAGGAAATTTTCTGCCTTTTGCAGTTGTCCGATATTCCTGCATATCTCCAGGTATGTTTCCTGTATCATGTCCTGTGCAACATCAGCGTCTTTTACCACATGTATGACACACGTATACAGATAGGGATATGACAGACTATAGACTTTTTCAAAAGCTGCCTTGTCTCCCTTCTGAAATTTCTTTACGGATTCGGTTAATTTGTCAGATGATTTCATATATTTCCTCCTTCTATGTACTTTAGTGTGACAAGTTGATTCGCACACCGTCTATATAGTATGCGTCATCCGCCATAAACAGTTTCTTACCTTCACCGAGTGAGATGGTTTCTCCTGTATCGAGATTGTACATCATGCACGTGTAAGTATCGGTCGAGGTTTCTTTATCAATAACCGATTCGTTTGCCCAGCTATATTCTGTATGCATTGATAAATCCCTATACACATATGTCACACAGTGATTACTGAGATCTAGGTCACAAATATCGTGTATATATCTATCCTCTACTTTATATCTAAACAACCACCCTGACGTATATGTATTGTACTGTTCACTCTTTTCAAATAATACGGTATCCGTACCGTTTTGCACCACATGCAGGCAGCCATCCCAAACATAAACATATGTCGATTCATCTACATAGCACATGAAATTGCTTACGTTCTCCATCAACACTGTCGGGACTGCATCTTTGTTGTCAATACATAACCATTCCGGGTATGAATAAAAATATAATTTGCCGTCCGACTTCATAATGGCTGCCACATAATCGTATACCAACTGCCTGTTTGACCCATCGATATCAGTTCTGATCAATCTAAAATCGGTATCATAATAATATATAGAATCATGCACTATCAACAGCTGCATTGCATCGGCATCCGGCACGACCAGTGAGGATGTACCGTTTGAGTACATCTTGATGTTTTGCCCGTCATTGAAATCTATGTAATACAGTCTGCCCTGATACTCGTTGGGACTTCCCGCATTCGGTATAGTGTCTATTGTTGTACCGCTTTTCTTGTCATTGATCCGGATGTTTGAATCAACGCAGACATAATCGTAATAATATCCGGAGAATCCATTCCGGGCGCTGTGATCCTCATATGATACATAATAGGTATGATCCATTATATCACTCGGCTCCCCGTTTGCCGAGTAGCATATTGCCTTAATCTCATTGACGCCGAATCCGCATTCTATTGGTCCGTTATAAACATACGCACTCTGATCAGGATTCGATCCGTCTGTCGTATAATAAATCGTCTCACCTTTACTCTGAGACAGCTCTACATATTGAACAGACCGGTATTCACCTGGCTCGATGCTGGCAGTAACCATATCGGGTATTTCTATGTCTACAATGTACTCGGCAGTGATCTGTCCGCTTGTATACCCGAAATCATTGGTCGTCCATGCTGTAACATTATAACTGCCGGATACATTCATGGCAATAGGAGACTGATAATCCTGTCCGCTCTGCGAATTGACCGTATAATGTATGATCTGATTGTACTTTGGTGCGGACTGTCCGATCTCAACCGCAATTCTCCTGTCATAGTTTCCGCCATCAGTGATAAAATAGGGTTCCGTCGGATATAATGTCTGCTCAAGTTCCCGATACCTACTATCATCGGTGTACAATTCCTTAGCACGATCATTCAGTCGAATTGCCTCGTCAATGCTGCCGTTTTCCAACGAGATACTTATCATATTCAGATAAGACTCGGGGTTTTCTTTTTCATTCAACGCCATCCTATAATAATGGTATTTCTCTGCGGTATCCTCTTCTCTATCTGCTCTGAAAAGATAGTACTTCATCATACAAGTGCTGTTATGGATGAAAAATTCATAACCTCCTATACAGCAGGACACAACAATGACGATAACCAATAATTTCTTCTTATGTTTTTTAACAGGCACAGACAGCTTTACCGCAGTCTTCTTGATAAACGATAGAATATTCGTCGCTGCGATTTTTAAAAGCGAGATGATTTTCTTTATCGTGTCCCCCATAACCTTTCCCGTTTTTTCTTTCACTTCTTCTATCTGTCGTTTTCTTTCATTTTCAGCCTCCCAGCGCCTCTGCTGCATATGTTGATTAAGATATGTAAAGTTCATTTTCTCTTGAATATCCTTTTTACTCATTCCACAGAAACTACAGACGTCACTGCTGTTTGTATTACCACAGGAACATACCCAACTGTCATCTTCATTGAAGACCGGACAATACTTGATCTTTCGAGCATCAACCTCCGGAAATACATATCTGATTTCATGGAATACGTTTCTTTGGAGATAATCTTCCAACAATTTTCGTTCTCCGGTCTTCTCGATATATCCTGTGTCGGGATCATCTACAGGTCCTGCAATTACGGAAGCTGTCCCTTGCGCTTGAATCGAATCCTGAACCGGCAGGTCACCCGCCTCTGCTCTCGACATTCTCTGCTGTACGATGATGCCGGCTACACACAATATGATTGCACAGACAATGCCAATGGCCAGATTAAACACAGCCAATGCAATACCGCAAAGAAGGGCTCCTTCCAAAGCTGTCTGTATAATTTTTACATGTTTAAATAATAGGATGCTTATGATTGCAAATAACATTCCTGTAATGAGTGCTGCGAGAATCACAATTTCGTAAGTCCTCGTAATGGCTCCCAACACTGCGCCAAAAAGTGCGCCGACCACAAAAGATTGTAAAAAGACCGCGAGTACAACAAGCGCATTAGCCAACAATGCCCCCAAGATTCCGCCAATCAGAAATCCGATTACCACTCCTACAATCACCGAAGTTTCTCCGCTCTGCAGTCCAGCGTATAAATTGAAGTTCCCGATAATCTCTTCTACAGCCGATGCTGCACCGATCGCCAAACCAATCAATGCACCAACCAATCCACCTGTAGCAAAGCCCTTTATTATATTTAGTACTTTAAACATCTTATAGCCGAAAAAACATTCAAACAAGCCAAGTATAAACAGCAATATAAACATAATTTTTCTCTCCTTTGTGTTTTATTTTATCTTCCTAAGAAGACCTTTCTATATTATAAAGAGTGAGAAAAAATAAAAAAGTTGCAGTTTTATAAAAATTTTTAAAGAAATTATTTAATTGCAAGACAGGGAATGAAGGACGATAACGGTCAATTCACATAGCTAAGGCCGGGTGCAGAAACTGCCACCCGGCCTAAAACTTTTATAGAAAACTATTCAAATGAGCCACCGGGGACATCAACAGGGGTCCGGTCCCCGTTCATCCTCTATGGCTATTCAAATGAGCCACCGGGGACTCGAACCCCGGACAACTTGATTAAAAGTCAAGTGCTCTACCACCTGAGCTAATGTCCCATACCTGGGCTAGCTGGATTTGAACCAGCGAATGCAGGAGTCAAAGTCCTGTGCCTTAC
>JAFLTF010000094.1 GCA_022510585.1 Lachnospiraceae bacterium | reverse complement strand
TTGAGTCAAACCCTACCCTGTTGATAAAGTCTGCTGTTGAATTTGCAAGCTGTGTGCTTGCATCTGCTGCTGCCGATAACGGGCCGCCTATAAGCTGGTCCATGTTAAGTCCGGCAAATTGTTCAGCGATTGCCATAAATATTACCTTCTTTCTTTTTTATATTTCTTAAGGAAAAAGGAGCCAACTCTTGCCCTCATTCCCATAAGATGATTAAAAATCCGCCTCTTTTTCTGATGAGCGTCAACGGCATTATCATATGAAGTAACCGTAATGCTTTCTGCCCATAACATTGTCTCGTATTCAGTCATCTCAAGAAAAAGGCGGAGGTTCAGTTCCGGAAGCAGCTCATTAAGATATTCCTGAATAAATTCAGGTGCTTCCTCTTTGGATCTATTCATAGTCCTTTTCCAGTCCATACTTGATCTCCATATTCATAATCTGTTCCTGATACTCCATGATCCGGTTAATGATATTGGACTGAGCCATAAGGTATTTGTCCTTGTCAAATTCATATGTATCTTCTTCAAACGCATCTTTACTAATCTGATGCAGTCTCTCCTGTTCTTCGATCATGTCTGATATCTTCTTATGAAGTTGTTTGAATCTGGCGATCTTGGCTTTCAGTTTCTTGGTTTCTATCAATATGCTCTTTTGCTCGTCAGAACCAATATCGCCGTTTACTGCCAGCGGTCTTGTATCTATTTTCTTAGCCACCTGGCTTGAACTCAAAGCGTCAGTGAGACGCAAAATGCCTTCAGTTGCCGGTACGGATGCTACCTTGAGTTTATAGGAAACTCTAGGCAGGAAATCGCTTTCACGTTGGGCAGGCGCGCAGATACGTGCATTAATACTTATGTTGCCGGTTTCTTCATTGCCAACCGCCTTAATTTCAGTAGAAAAATCAATCTCCGCCTTTTCTACATTCAGGTTTGTAACCGGAACTATGGATAAAATAGGCACCTGAACCTGTAGATTGTCTACACTGTAACCGTCATCACCATCCGCTCTTAACTGGTCATAGGCAATATTGATATTGTTCAGGTGAATGATCTCCTCCTGGCCGTTCTGCCTGCTTGTTCCCATACTCTTAATAGCATGTACGATCTGTGCACGAAGTCTGTGATTGGATTGTGCCAGTGCATACAGGGGCGCATATACCAAATCGTTAAGCGGGATAAAATCATTATCCATTATTTCCCCACTGCTTTTTTCCCCATCGGTTTCAGACGTACCATTATCATTTTTCATGTAAGGCATTTTGCTTTCCTCCTTGACGTTTTTTTATGAAGCTAAAAACAATGCTCTCTCTTCTTCTCTCCGCCTGGTAAGGCCTGCAAGCACCTTGCCTCCGGCTTTGTTATACAAAAGCAGCTTGTCCGCTACGGTAGCGGCATCTCTTCCTGACACAAGATTCTGAAGAGAACCGTTACCGCAGTTGTAACAAAAACTCGTAAGTGCATCGAACTGATTCTGCGTAAGCGGGAAACTGATCAACCCTTTCTTAACACAGTTGTTTACATAGCCGCCGTATTTTTTCAAATCCTGCTTTAACAGATCCTTAGCGGCTTCTACAGACGGCAGTTTCTGCCCCTGCTGTACTCCCTGTGTATGTCCATAGCCAATCGTCCATACTCCGGCAGGACACTTATATGCCTCTAAGCGGCAGCCTTCATATTTGGCAATCAGTTCTACTCCTCTGTCTGATACACTCATTTCGCCTGTTGCTGTTGTCTGCTGTAAATTTGCGACGTTTTTCTGTGGTGTAGTCGCAGCTGCAGCATTGTTATGCTGTTCCTGACCCAGCACATGAAGGTACTTTATGTTAACCGGACTGTTGATATCATTACTGCCGCTCACATTTTTCCCCAATATGGCTCTGTCACCCGTAACGGATTTGATAATCCACTTATCATTCTTTACCCAGTCAGGCATTACTTTTCCGCTGTAATACACTGCGTCTGCCGATAAAGATACAATATCTCCTTCTTTCATTTCCATGCTTATATCCTTTCAGATTTATTTTGACATCAGTTCCGCTACTCTTTTGCGAAAATCATCCATTGTGTAGTTCATGTTAAGCTGCCTAAACAAATGGTCAGGATCTCCATGTCCCGATGCCACGCCTCTGTCATGTCCTTCCTTATGGCTGATGATCACGCCGTCTGCAAGCGGATCCAGTCCATACTTGGCACAAAGAGAAGCAAACAGTTGTGCTGCAGATTCAAGGGTTCTTGCTACCATTACTTTTGCCGCAGTTTCATCAGTGCATGCAAAAGTTGCTCCGCCTGTGTATTTGATACAGTTAGGTTCACACATTTCCACACCAATATGGGTGCTGTTGGCACTTCCGCCACAATGCCATGCCTTATAATCCCAGGGCAGGGTCTGATATACCTTACCCGTATTGGCATCAATAAAGGCATGAACGCACACTTTGGAATCGGCGTTGTTAAATCTCTTTACAAACACCTCTGCGCTGGGTTGTGGACAACCTACGCTGTGCAGCACCAGTCCCTTTACGTGGATTTTCTTTCCTGCCCTATAGCAGGGGTTTGATGTTACCATGCTTTCTATAATTTCCATATGATCCTCCTTCTCCTGTCGTAAAAATCAGAAAACTTGAGCTTAATATCTGCTGCTTTTCCTGTTCTACAACAGATTTTAAATTGATTACGTTATCATTATACGATATAATGTTAACCGTACTTTTCAGTATCTATGGGCATTTTTAGGTCCTAGATCAAACAGGTGTCTTAGGTAATCGACTCACGAGGTTTCATATAACGCAAAAAAAGCCAGATACGTTTTTCACGCACTGACCCTAAAGAACCGCTCTTAAAATTTTTTTAAAAAATATTAATAAAAAGTGTTGACTTCCTAAACATAATATCGTATTATGATAACCATTTTTGCTGCATAAATAAGCAGCTTTACTTTTATCAATTTGCCGCGTATTTATTACTACAATTCCAATTTGTTAATTTTTCTACGCTTTTCTTCAGCTGTAGTCATCGCATATATCCTGGTAGTTTCTAAACTGGAGTGTCCTAGCAGATCAGCCAATTCGAAAAGATTAGAATACTTCTGCATGTAAGTTATTGCAAAAAGATGCCTGAAACTGTGTGGATGTGCTTTGCACTTAGGTATTCCTGCATACTCCGCCAGATATATCAGCATCTTATATACAGCGGTTCTGCTTATGGCTTTACCGGTACTTCCCCGAAAAATAACGCCTTTGCTTATTCCCTCTTGCATACAGTATGCATGAAGCTCATGAATTAATTTTTCCGGAAGATAGATTTCCCTGTTTTTGCCCTTATTATAAACAATAAAACTCCCTGTTTTCAAAGCCTCTACCGTACAGCCGGAAAGTTCGCTTATCCGAATTCCTGTCAACGCAAGTGTTCGCATAATACAGTAATATTTATCCCTTCCGCTTTCCTTTGCGCATACAAGCAGATTCCTGTATTCGTCAAGTGTTATGATATTGTCCGGAGACTGCCTGTTTTGCACTTTTCTGGTCTTAACGCTGCACGCTTCAAAGCCCGCATATTTCAGATAACTGTTGAGTGCCACGATATGCAGATTGATCGTTGATATTTTATGATTTTGATTTATAAGACTCTGTTTATAATCAATGGTTTCTCTCTTGGTAATTACACGGTCCTCTATAAAATTCAAAAAACTTTCAGCCTGCTTTAAATATATGTTTCTTGTCTGTTGTGCCAGTTCCCGTTGTAACAGATAATCTGCATAGTCGTCCAATGCTTTTGTATTTTTCATTCCTTTTACCTCCTTTATTGATAAAAGGAGCTGCTTTTTATGCGGCAAGCATTTTATAATCGCTTATGCCAAAAAGTATAGCATTGGAAAAGCATTGAAAATGTGCAATTATTTACAGATTATCCGCTATTTTTGCATAGAAAACTACTTATTACGCATCCTCCGCCTCTTTATACCACTCCAATTCCGTCGCAGGAATCGTAACATAATTGTCCTCCCCTTCGCCGTCCCGCAGGATCACATTCCTGATGCCTGCCTGAATGATCATCCGGGCGCACAGGGGGCAGGGTTTCGCCTTATGGACGGAGCCATCTTCGGGATTGATGCCCGCCAAATATAAATCAGCTCCAAGCGTCTGCTCTCTGGAACAATTCAACAATGCGTTTGCTTCTGCATGGACCGCCCGGCAGATTTCATAGCCTTCTCCTTTGTGCATATTTCTGGAAATCCGGGGGCAGATGCCGGTATCACAACAATTCTCGAATCCTCTTGGAGAGCCGTTATAGCCAGTGGATATCACTGCATCGTCTTTCACAATGACAGCCCCGTACTTGCGTTTGATACAGGTGCTTCTGTAGGCAAACGCTTCTGCACAGTTCAAGTAGGTGTCATTTTTGGAAATTCTTCTATTTGCTTGTGGTTTTACCATATAATAGGCTCCTTTCACTTGCTGCTCAAATTTCTTATGATCGATATTTCCACGGCTACACATCAAAGCGGTCTCATCAAACTCTACCACAATGGTACACATTACAAACTGCCTTCCCCAGCGTTATCCGCTAAGGAAGGCAGGTTTTCATTTTTCATCTCACCCTATTACTTATAGTTTACGATCTTACCGAAGTCAGCCTTCAAAGATGCGCCGCCTACCAGACCGCCATCGATATCCGGCTGTCCGAATAGTTCCGCAGCATTTGCTGCATTGACAGAACCACCGTACTGAATGCGGACAGCATCTGCGGTAGCAGCATCATAAATTTCTGCGATACAGTCACGGATGCCTTTGCAAACTTCCTGTGCCTGTTCTGTAGTAGCTGTCTTACCGGTGCCGATTGCCCAGATCGGTTCATAAGCAATTACCATACTTGCAACCTGCTGTGCGGTAACGCCCTGTAGATCGGACTTGATCTGCAGTCTGATCCAGTCCATGGTAACACCCATTTCTCTCTGCTCTAAGGATTCACCGCAGCAAAGAATCGGTGTCAGGCCTGCTTCCAAAGCTTTCTTAACTTTTTTATTCAGAAGTGCATCGTCTTCTTTGAAATAGTCACGTCTCTCGGAATGTCCGATAATCACATATTTTACGCCTGCATCTACCAGCATTTCCGCAGAAATCTCACCCGTATAGGCACCCTTGTCTTCAAAATACATATTCTCAGCGCCGACTGTTACATTGCTGCCTTTTACTGCTTCTACAACCGGTACGATATCCACTGCCGGTACACAGTAAACAACTTCCACATCATCACTTACAACAAGGGGTTTTAACGTATTTACAAGTTCTACAGCCTGACTGGGAGTCATATTCATCTTCCAGTTACCGGCTACAATCTTCTTTCTTGCCATGATTTTTTCCTCTTTTCTTATTATTTGTCGTCAGCAGCCACAACGCCCGGTAACTCTTTACCCTCCAGGAATTCAAGGGAAGCGCCGCCACCTGTGGAGATATGGCTCATCTTATCAGCAAAACCAAGCTGATTCACTGCTGCTGCGGAATCACCACCGCCAATGATGGTAGTTGCATCTGTCTCAGCAAGGGATTTTGCAACTGCGATGGTACCTGCTGCAAGAGTAGGATTCTCAAATACACCCATAGGTCCGTTCCAAACAACGGTCTTAGCGGATTTTACCGCATCGGCATATAACTTAGCAGTTTCCGTACCGATATCCAATCCTTCTTTATCTGCAGGGATCTGGTCTGCCGGTACGACCTGAACATCGATGGGTCCATCAATCGGATCCGGGAAATGATCTGCAATGGTAGTATCGATCGGAAGCAATAACTTCTTGCCAAGTTTCTCAGCCTTTTCCATCATTTCTTTACAATAGTCGATCTTCTCATTATCTACAAGAGAATTACCAACTTCCATTCCTTTTGCTTTTAAGAAGGTGAATGCCATACCGCCGCCGATGATCAAAGTATCGCACTTCTCCAGCAGATTGTTGATAACATTCAGCTTGTCGGCAACCTTAGCACCGCCAAGGATGGCAACAAAAGGTCTAACCGGATTCTCTACTGCATTTCCCAGGAAATCGATCTCTTTCTGCATCAGATAACCAACCGCATTCTCTCCGCCTTTTTCAGAAATAAATTTGGTAACGCCGGCAACGGATGCATGCGCTCTATGGGAAGAACCGAACGCATCACATACATATACATCTGCAAGATCAGCCAGCTCTTTGCTGAATTCTTCGCCGTTCTTGGTCTCTTCGGAACCACGGAAACGGGTATTCTGCAGTAATACAACATCGCCTTCGCTCATTGCTTCCACTGCAACTGTAGCAGCTTCGCCTGTTACATTGTAGTCAGCCACAAAATTAACTTCTTTACCGAGTTTTTCGGACAATCTCTTTGCAACCGGTGCTAAAGACTCTCCCTCATTCGGTCCATTCTTAACTTTGCCAAGGTGCGAGCAGAGAATCACTTTGCCGCCGTCTTTGATCAATTTATTTATGGTCGGAAGCGCTGCAACAATACGAGTCTCGTCTGTAATCTCACCGTTTTTCAAAGGTACATTGAAGTCGCATCTTACCAGAACGCGTTTTCCTTTTACGTTGATATCGTCTACGGATTTTTTATTTAATCCCATTTTTATTTCCTCCTTAACTAATGAAAATATGAAAAGCAAAATTTTCAAACTGTCTTATTAGACGAAAATAAGGTCCGGTCCAACAAGACCGGACCTTGATAGGTCTTAACGATTAGCTTAACTCAGCGAAGTATTTGATTGTTCTAACCATCTGGCTTGTGTAGCTGTTCTCATTGTCATACCATGAAACAACCTGTACCAAATTGTCAGCGCCAACCATTGTCTGAGTTGCATCGAAGAGAGAACCATATCTCATACCGATCACATCGGAGGATACCAGTTCTTCTTCTGTGTAACCGAAGGACTCATTTGCTGCTGCCTTCATAGCTGCATTGATCTCTTCCTTGGTTACGGATTTCTCAACAGTTGCTACCAAAATGGTTGTAGAACCTGTAGGAGTAGGAACACGCTGAGCGGAACCGATCAGTTTGCCGTTCAATTCGGGAATAACAAGACCGATTGCCTTTGCAGCGCCTGTGCTGTTAGGAACGATGTTGATCGCACCTGCACGGGATCTTCTTAAATCACCTTTTCTCTGAGGACCGTCAAGAATCATCTGATCGCCTGTGTAAGCATGGATCGTGCTCATGATACCGGACTTGATGGTTGCCAGATCATTCAGAGCCTTTGCCATAGGAGCCAGGCAGTTGGTTGTACAGGATGCTGCGGAGATAATCGTATCATCCTTTTTCAAAGTTGTGTGGTTTACATTGTAAACGATCGTAGGAAGGTCATTGCCTGCCGGAGCGGAAATAACAACCTTCTTAGCACCTGCATTGATATGTGCCTGTGCTTTCTCTTTGGATGTATAGAAACCGGAGCACTCTAAAACTACATCTACTCCCAGTTCTCCCCAAGGACAATTGTTAGCATCCGGCTCTTTGTAAATCTTCAGAGTCTTGCCATCAACCGTGATGGAATCTTCACCTGCAGAAACGGTCTCTGCCTTCTCATATCTACCCTGTGAAGAATCATACTTTAACAAGTGTGCTAACATTTTAGGGCTTGTTAAATCGTTGATTGCTACTACTTCGTATCCTTCTGCACCAAACATCTGTCTGAATGCAAGACGACCGATACGACCAAAACCATT
>JAFLTF010000093.1 GCA_022510585.1 Lachnospiraceae bacterium | reverse complement strand
CGACACAGGCCGAGATCGATCATGTGAAATCGCTGTTTACGTCCAGCACGCTGTAATATTTGATATTTTTATGGCAAGAGCAAGCCTTACGGCTTGCTCTTTTCCGAATACTGCTTTCGAAACTGGGAGGGTGAAACGCCGTAATAATTCCGGAAGGCCTTGCTGAAGTAATGATTGTCGGTGTATCCGAGCCGCTTTGAAATGTCGATGATTTTGTTCTCCTCGTGCATCAGCAATTCCTTGGCGCGTTCCATGCGCAGTTTCAATACATATTCGTAAATACTGTAACCGTATTTGCTCTTAAAGAGTTTTGTCAGATATTCAATGGAGAAGAAATACTTTTCCGCAAACATGGTTATTTTGATGTTGGTACAATAGTTGCTGTCAATATAATCCTTGATGACAGCAATGATTTCCTCCGGGGAGGTGTGTTCGGAGTCTGTGTTGTCCTGCCCGAACGTCTCCGAGGGGTTGATGCGCAAAAGTGCTTTTTCAATCGCACTGTTTAACGCCTCCTCCTCAATCGGCTTTAAGAGATAGTCGATTGCCCCGTAGCGGATTGCCCGCTGGGCGTATGTGAATTCGTCATAACCGCTGACAACGATAAACTGGCTTTCGGGGAATTCCAGAGATGCCTTTTCCAGAAAAGTGCTTCCGTCCATAACCGGCATATTCATATCCACGAACACCACGTCGGGATGTATTTCACGCATGGCACTTAAAGCTTCCAGCCCGTTTGATGTCATTTCGGGAGGGGAGATGTGATAATAGCTCCAATGGCCGAGTTTGCTGATGGCAATTCGCACAGGTTTTTCGTCATCTATGATCAGTGCCTTGTACATCGCTTTGACCTCCTTCGCTTTCGAATGTGACAGGCAGTTCCAACAGTATTTCCGTATATTCGCCGTATTCGCTCTGCACAGTCAGATGTGCAGGTTTGGCATAGAGAAGATGAAGCCTTGTATACAGATTGACAAGACCGATGCCTCCGTCGGCGAAATTCTTTTCCTGCTTTTCAAAATCCGCATGCAGGAGAGCCAATTGTTCCTTCGAGATACCGCATCCGTTATCCAGTACGCGGATGATAATATTATCTTCTTTCATTTCGGAAGAAATCTGTATCGTGATCGATCCTTTATCCGAGCGGATCCCGTGTATAATGGAATTCTCCACCAGAGTCTGGATGCTGATTTTAGGAATAAGGCATTCTTCGGTCTCCGGATCGATGGCGATTTGCACATCCAGATTGTCATCCATCCGTATCCTCTGCAGATAGATATAGTCGCGGACATACTCCATCTCTTTTCTCAGAGTAACCAGATCCCCGCCCTTGATCGTATAGCGCAGACCGGAAGCCAGCGAGGTAATCATTCTGTTGATCTGTGGCTGGTCGTTGATCAGAGCTTCCGTCGAAATCGCCTGAAGCGTATTGTACAGAAAATGCGGGTTCAGCTGCGCTTCCAACGCGGTGATTCGGGCGTTTTTCTCACTCAGCTCGGCAAGGTAAGTACGGCGTATCAGCTCGTCAATGTGAATGACCATAGAGTTGAAGCTCTGGGTGAGTTCCTCGATTTCCCGACTGCCGCCCGTATGTATCAGCGTGTGAAAATCGCCGCTTCCCGTGCGTTCCATCTGTTTGGAGAGGAGCTTTAACGGGTTTGTCAGCAGGCGAATAAACATATTGATCAAAAGGACTGCGCACAGCCAGATAAAGATACCCGTGGCAATCAGGGAATTGCGCAGCGCACCTATCTGAGAGTCGATATAGGCAAGCGGCGTCAGGGACAGGAGCTGAATATCCTTCGCTACGACACCTGAAGTGATGAGAAGATATTCCTCATCCGCAATCGTGACGGTCGTATATGTGCCGCGATGCGCCGTGGATGTCGCCAGGACATCCTGCAAAATATCGCTGTCACCTATCAGAGATGTCATGCTGGAGTAGATCAGATTGCCATCCTGATCGGACAACAAAAGCATCTCCCCGTGATCCGAGTGGTTGGTCAGCAGCTGATCTAAGTAGGAACGGTCCACCTGTATCTTGACAAGCGCCTGCGGATTCTGATTCTGGATTCGTATCATTGTATGATAGTAAGTAAAAAACGATGCGGCATTGTCAGCCGGATAGATCACATGGTTATAACGGCTGATCTTGCATGCTTTATAAATGTCTTCGAGGACGGATACGTCATATGCAGAGTCTCGGATACGCTGATCGTTCCGGCTCCTGCCCACAGATAGATTCTGATTCAACAGGAAAACATGGTAATCGTCTATATCATTGCGTGTGTAATAATAGTAGTACATCTGCTCCTTCAGATAGCGGAGCTGATCTTCGTCAAGCGACGTCTTCTGCTCGATCATTCTTACCAACTGCAGATCGTAGCAGGGCAGGATACAGAAATTGGCCAGATCGGAAATATAGTTTTCCAGATTTTCCGTTTCCAGCTTAAGCAGCCTCTCTTTCGTATCTGTGAGGTTGCGTATCGTCGCGTTGCGGGTAGAAGTATAGTCGTTGTAGATTAGGATAAAGGTAATGATTGATATGGCGAAGGCCATAAACAATACAAGCTGAGACCAAAGAGTCATTTTGCCTAACAACATTCCGAAATTGCGTCTCCTGTTTTGTTGAAAGTGTTCCTGTTCCAAGTGTTCCATACCTTAACCCTCTGAAAATACTGTATATTATTTACAAAAATATCTCAATTATGAAAAAGGATTTGTTCATTTATTTGCAACAATTTGTTCTGATAATTCCATTTTCTTTATAAATACGAAACGTATAATAATTATTATATAGTATAAATTTAAAATTCAACAGAAAGGAATGGAAAGAAATTGAATAGAAAAACAAAGCGGCAGTTGGAAACAGTTCTTTTTTCCATCCCGGCAATCATACTGGTTTGTATGATGATGTATATCCCGTTCATTATGAGCGGATATTACTCTATGACCGAGTGGAACGGAATTTCCAAAGATGCAACATTTATCGGATTAAGTAATTTTAAAACAATTTTCTCAAGGGGCAGTGATTTCGCGGGTTCCATATGGTTCACTACGAAATATACGCTTTTCTTTGTGATATTTTCCAACGTCTTCGCCGTGGCGCTTGCCGTGGTTCTGACCAAGAGATTCAAGGCTGCCAATTTCTTTCGCGGAATCTTTTTTATTCCTTACATTATGAGTATGACAATTGTCGGCTTTATATGGAAATTTATCTTTACGAGCGGTTTTGAGAAGCTGTATGAGTTGACGGAATGGAATGTGTGGAATCTCAGCTGGCTCGGAGATTTCAAACTTGTCTTTTTCTCCGTTGCGTTCGTCGGTGTGTGGCAGTCGCTCGGCTTCTATGTGGTATTGTATATAGCCGGATTGCAGGCAGTTCCGCAGGATGTGCTGGAGGCAGCGGTTGTGGACGGTGCGACCGGAAGGCAGAAATTTTTCAAGGTGACGCTTCCGCTTCTGGGTCCGTCCTTTACAACCTGTATCTTCATGTCACTGACCAACGGCTTGAAAGTGTTCGACATCATTCTGGCTCTGACCAAGGGAGGACCCGGAACCGCCACGAACAGTGTGACCATGCAGATTTATAAGGAGGCATTTTCCAATAATCACTACGGAACGGGTGCCGCCCAGTCGATCATCTATTTCCTTTTTGTCCTGATTGTTACTCAGTTGGTATTAAGAGGATTCAACAGTAAGGAGGTGGATTTATAATGACGTTGCAAAGAAAGAGACTGTTGTCAAAAATAATTATGATCATATGTCTGACAGTGGTGGCATGCATCTATATCTATCCGGTCTACCTCATGTTTATGAACTCCTTCAAACCGTTTGGCGAGATCATAGCGGACGTGTTGGCGTTCCCGAAGAAGCTGGATGTGTCCAACTATACTTATGTGTTTCAGAAAATGAAGTATGCGCTGCTTTTCAGAAATAATCTGATCATCACGGTGATCGGGATCGTCGGAATCGTTATTTTTTCCTCCATGGCGGCATATATTCTGGATCGTCGTAAAGGAAAATACTCGTCCATCGCCTACACGATTATTATTACGCCGATGCTCATTCCCTTTCAGACGATCATGATCACGCTGTTGAAAGCGATGAATGTCATTCACCTTTCGGGGAGCAAGGTCGGACTCGGAATCCAGTATTGGGGATTCGGTATCCCTATGGCGACCTTCATTTTCTATAACTTTATGAAGACTATTCCGAAGGAGTTGGATGAGAGCGCAATCATTGACGGGGCATCCACGATAAGGACCTTTGTGTCGATCATCTTTCCACTCTTGAAATCCGTTACGGTCACCGTGATCGTGCTGGATGTTATGTGGATTTGGAATGACTTTCTGTTGCCGCTTCTCATGGTGAACAGTAATAACAATACAAAGACACTTGTTTTGGCGGCCTACACCTTTGTGGGACAGATGAACACGAAATGGAATTACGCACTGACGGCAATGGTTCTGGCAGTCGTTCCGTCCATTATTGTCTTTATCCTGCTGCAGAAGTACATTGTAGAGGGTGTTGTGGCAGGCGCCGTAAAGGGATAATAAATAACACAAGATATTTATCTCTGTCGGATTTATCCCGCGGAGTAAATAATAAGCTGCCCGTAGCTTATACGGGAAGAAAAGGAGGCAGTATATGAAAAAGAAACTAATTAGTGCTCTGTTGTGCAGCGCTATGGTAATTACCATGCTTGCCGGCTGCGGTTCCGGTGATTCCGGTAATACCGATACAGGCAGTACATCTGCGGCGAATGATACGCAGGATACGGCTGACACATCTACAGCAGACACAGACAATGCGGGAGCAGGTGAGACAGCCTCTTCCGACGAACCGTGCGAAATTTATATGTTTATCAGTTCCCCGGAATATGCGGATGCAATGAATGAACTGATCGAGGCATATAAAGAGGTAGCGCCGAACGTAACAATCAACTATGAGACAACGCAGAACGATTATCCGACTCTCTTGAAGGCTAAACTCAATTCGGGTGATGTGCCGGATATCTTCTCATCTACATCCGGTAAGGAAATCGATGTATACAAAGAGTATTCCTATGACCTGACCGGACAGCCGCTCCAAAGCACAATTCAGGACAGCGTTGCAGATGCTATGAAATCCCCGTCGGACGGAACCGGACTGTACGGTATCGCAATCAAAGGTAACTACTTTGGTATGGTATACAACAAGGCAATCTTTGATGAGTGCGGTATCACTGAGTTCCCGAAGACTTTGTCCGAGTTTGAGGCTGCTTGTGAGACAATTTCTGCAGCAGGATATCAGCCGATCACAACAGGTTTCAACGAGTGGTGGGTATTCAAGCATGTTTGGCAGCACTTCCTCGATGCAGCTGCGGCAAATGCAGGTGAAGATGTAGCAACTCTGGTAGCTAAGCTTGAGAAGGGCGAGGCGAAAGTAGAGGATTATCCTGAATTATATGATAACTTCTTCCACTTCATTGACCTGGCAGTAAAATACGGCGATGATAAGCCGTTAGAGACAGCATTGGACGGTGAGGAATCAGCATTTGGTACAGGCAAGGCAGCAATGGTGCTCGGACAGGGCGCGTGGATTGAGGCTGACGTCCTGTCAATCGATCCGGACCTTCAGATTGGTTTCAACGGCTATCCGGTATCTGACAACCCGGCTCAGTGCCAGGTAATTTCAGGATCCGATCAGGCTCTGCATGTATACAATGACTCTAAAGTATTACAGCCGACACTGGATTTTGTAAACTGGTGGTATACTTCCGATTACGGTACGGCTTGGTTCAATGATGTAGCAGGCGTGGTACCTCCGATCAACTCCACACAGGAGAGTGAGTTTGCTATCATCAAGCAGGGTGATGAGTTAACGGCATCCGCAGGTGCAGCACCTCTCGGAATCTGCTATTCAACAGACAGCTGGCATCAGACTTTCGGCGAGATCATTCAGTCTTACATTGCAGGCAGCATTGACAAAGATGCAGCTTGCGCGTCTATCGATGCACAGTGGCAGGAAATTGACGGAGCAGAATAAAACAGCAGAATAAAATTATGTCAATGAAGGACGCAGGATACACGATGTGTATCCTGCGTTTTTTTATGGGCCTTGACTAAAATACGAAATCGTACTATTATTATGATAAAGTACGATTTCGTATTTTAAATTATAGGAGGAAAGTAAATGGACAATATCCGTAAAACAATTCGGCAGCTTTTGATTACAATGAGTAAACTGGATAAGACATATACTGCATGGTCTGGTAAGCTTGGAAGTCAATCATCTGAATTGTGGCTGATGTATGCCTTAGATGATGGGCAGCCGCATTCCCAAAAACAGATTTGCGATGAATGGGGATTCCCCAAAACAACAATAAATTCAATCATCAAAAAATGTGAAACAGCAGGATATCTTACACTGTTGGCTATCCCGGGCAAAAGACGGGAAATGCAGATATGCCTTACCGAAAAAGGAAAGGCATATGCAAAACAGTTGTTAAACTTTGTTTATCAGGCAGAAAATAAGGCAATGGAGGAAACCTTAAAAATCTATCCGGCGGAGTTTTTTGATGCAATTAAGTTATTTAACAAATGTCTGGAAGCAGAATTTGACGGGAAGTTTGGGACTGGTGAAGAATCAATTATTTAGTTTAGAAATAAGAAGAGTGGTTAAGTATGTCGTTCCAGCAATGTTGAGTAATGTGTGCTTTTTTGTGTTCACTGTCGTAGATGGCATTTTTGTTGGCAATGGTATCGGTACGACAGCTCTTGGCGCAATGAATTTGATCGGTCCCTTTGTCATGGCTGTCGGCGCGCTTACTATGCTTATCAACATTGGTGGGGTAACACAAGTCGCAATTAACATTGGCAAGGGTGACATAGATGAAGCAAACAAGGTGTTTCGTCACGGGATGTTTCTTCTGATATGTGTCGCATCTATGCTAAGTTTTACAGGTGTGTTCCTGACGGACATACTTTGCTCGCTGTTTGGTGCCAGAGAAACATTCCATCAACTATCCGCAGAATACCTTTTCTGGTACTCAGTTTTTATCATTCCGTCCAGTCTTTCCTATGCGCTGCAGCACTATTGCCGAAATGATGGAGCACCCGGACTTGTGGGGATGACAGTTATCATTACCACAGTCTGTAATATTTTCGGAGACTGGCTACTGATCTTCCCTTTCCATATGGGAATGAAAGGTGCCGCTATTGCCACAGGTGTTTCCCAGAGTCTTGGGTTATTCATTATGCTGATCCATTTTGTCCGAAAACAGGGAATACTTCGTTTCGGCAAAACGAAATTGGAAAGGAGCCTTGTCAAAGATATTATTGTTCACGGTCTTCCGGAAGGCATCAGTGAGTTTGCGACACCTGTAATGATTCTTTGTATGAATCTCGTTCTGGTTGACAAGGTCGGTGATATTGGTGTCAACGCCTTTTCCATCATTAGCTATGTCGCATCCTTTACAATGGCCGTTTTCTATGGTGCCAGCGAAGGACTGCAGCCTCTGCTTGGACTAAGCTATGGTGCTAAAAATGAGAAGGATGTTAAGTTTTACTTTAAAGCCGGATTGGGAATCAGCGGTTTAGGCAGCATGATCATGATAATGTTTGTCATTCTTCTGGGCAGACCATTATTCATTCTGTTCGGAGCTGATACGGAGACACTGGAATACATTTTGAATGTCTTACCACAATATTCATTTGGATTTCTCGCAATGGCGTTCAATGTCATGATTTCAGCTTATCTGTATTCAACGGAACGCTCTTTGCAATCCACGATCATCAGTATTTTAAGGAGTTTCGTCATAAGTTCGGCAGTTATTCTGCTACTGCCGGAGATATTTGGCACGAGCGTGATCTGGTTTACGTTTTTGATTTACGAGGCAATCGTGCTAATCATTGCGGTGGCGCTGATAAAGCATTCAGAGCGAAACGGTATTCATTTTAAGTGATAGAGGAAAAATATGGATAATCATATGGAAAGTGGAAATTTATATGTTGCATTTCAA
>JAFLTF010000092.1 GCA_022510585.1 Lachnospiraceae bacterium | reverse complement strand
TGGCTGATCATATTTATTCCCTGTGTACTGTATTTGTTGACGATTACCAAGATAGCAATCATGTCTGCTACAAGATATATTTCCCCCTCCTATGCAATCTGTGTGATCCTGCTGATGGGATTGTTTGAACGAATTGTCTCTTCTTTGACTGATCGTGACTTGGTGAAATGGATCGCGGGAGTACTGATGGTTGCAATCATGTTGAACAATGGCTATAAAACATATACATGGACTGAACTGCATATGGAAGCGAAAGAGTGTGTTGAAAATGCCCGAAAGTATGGCATTAACAATGACTGTATTTATGTATTTGCATCTTCAGGGTTTATTTATCCTGCTTACCAGGAGTTTATCCAGTATCAGAATATGACTTTTATACGGGGAAATGATCTGGAGTTGCTTTATACGGATGATTATTCAGGCTATGATCATGTAGTCATGTATTTTGACGAACACGTAGGTCAGGAGAAAATTGATGGGATTCTTGAAAAAATGATTGAGATGAATCCCGGGTTAGACGGATACGAAATGCTGCACAAATATTCTTATAATACAGCTTATTATTTGGATTAATCCGCTTTTTTCCACCACGACAGAACCTTACTTCCAATCGTAAAGCTGATTTTTTTCGTGCCGCCGTAGTTACCGATTCCTTTTAAGACTACGGTGGCTTTTCCTTTTTTCATATTATTGGCATATGTGCCAGGATCCAACACATAGTCTTTTCCATATACCAGTGTTTCACCGTTTAATGTAACCGTGATGTCAGGGTTGTCGCCTTCAAGATTCAGAGTGATTGCCGTGTTGCCATTGACGTAGGTTTTTGCAACAACCTGTTTTACTTTTGCTTTAGAGATATCGGCATTGGTAATGCGGTAAAGGGCAGACAGCGTCCCCTCTGCTTCATTTCCAGCATAAGGGCCCATGCCTTTTACGCTGACTTTGATCGTAGTGCCGACGTCAGGGATGTCCGTAGGCTGCACTTCGTCGCCAGAGTTATAGGTATAGATCAGTGTCTTTTCATAGTCTTTTCCTGCCTGCAGTTTTTTACCATTGGCATCAGTTAATACAACGCTTGTCTTATAAGCGCCTGCTTTGGGTTTGTATACTACATCTTTGGCAGTCATTGTGATTTTGCTGCTGTCGGATAGTCTGCCGTCGGTAATGCTGAAGGTGCCTGTAATGGTTCCCTTGTAATTTCCTTTTCCTTTAATGGTCAAGGTGGGAAGTTTAGTAGCTTCCGGATTTTCTTCTAAGGTTTTTACAGTATCAATTACGGTATTATTATTTTTATAGGAGATCGTAAAATCTTTACTTTGCTCCAATAACTGATAGGAGACAGATGCATCAGCGCCTGTATCGATATTAGATGCAGGATAGAAGTAATATAGATAAACTTTTGGCTTTGCTCCTCCCTTCATATAGGGTGAAGAAATCTTATTCAGGGAAGAGATAAAAGGTTTATCCTTCAGAAGCTGTTCTATGTCTATATTTTGTTGAGAAGCAGCTTTTATCTCATCTTCCGTGCAATATTTGATTTTGATCGCAGGATTTTCCGACAGTGCATCCTGAGCGATATCATAGGCATTGATCTTAAAAGTTTTCTTTTTTGTTCCGGTATAGCTGTTGATGCCCTTGATCACGACGGTTGCAGTTCCTGCCTTCGTGTTGTTTGAATAGGAAACTATATAGTCCCCGGTCTTGCCGTTATCCGTGCTCTGTTTCAGCTCCACGCCGGCTAAAGTGACGGAAATGGAAGAAGAATCCTGTACAATTCCATCATTCGACCCATGATTCGCAGCGGCCTGATCCGCAGTATATGTTTTAGCAGATACACCGTTTATGACGGCTTTACTAATAGAGGTACCGGTTATTTTGAAAGTAATGCTTTTACTTCCGACATAACCGCTTCCTTCTATAGCCGTAATTGTTGCCGTTGCCGTACCAATATCCAGATTGTTGCTGTAGTTTACGGTATAATCGCCTGATTTGCCATTGTCCGTACTGCGCTGCAGGGGCTTTTTCTTATAAGTGACGGTAAGTTCCGGCTCTATGCCTTTATTATTATCTTTATTGATCAGTGAAGCATCATAGGTCTGGTTTTTGATCTTTGCGATGCTTACTTTGCTCATAAGTACATCTTTGGTAATGGTTTCGTATACGGTAATAGAGCCGCTGTAACCGCCCTTACCGGTAATCGTGATGGGATAGGTCCCCGCATTCTTATAGGCGCCTGTACTCGCCGCCTGTGGATAGGATACCGTGTAATGGGTATTCTTCGTCAACTTCTTACCGTTTCGATATACCACGGGATTGCTTTTGATGGTCTTGCCCGTATAGGCAACGGTGAGATTATCAGCAGTAATATCCGCATCGGTCAGAGGTTTTGCTATGATATTAAAGGTAACTGTTTCGGTACCGGAATAGTTGCCTTTTCCCTTGATAGTAATGGTAGGCAGTTTGGTAGAACCTTCTACATTGACGTTCTTATTATTTTTATAAGACACTGTGTAGTCCTTATTCAGCGTTAAAGGAGTAAGCTCTTTGCTTCCGTTCTCATAAGAGACGCTGTCATATACCTGAACGGTCGGTTTGATTGCGCTGCCTGTAAAGACCTGATCGCCTATCGGAATGACATAAAAGCCTTTTCCCAGTTCTTCAAAATAGGGATAGAGGACGGTTTCCTTTTGGTGAATCAATGTATTGGTATCAAATCTGCTGCCGGTGCCGTTTGGACCCGTATACCAGCCGATGAAAACTTTGTCCGATGTGTCGGCAAGCCAAGGGAATTCATCTTCCTTGGGAAAATCTGTTTCTGCGATCGTTTCTCCGAATGCAGTGGGAATTTCTTTGGCCGTTCCGCCGTCCGGGTTCTTGAAAGTGACAGTACATGACTCTACTGCCATTTTATAAGAAGCCTGATAACCGCCTATTGAGGCTGTGATTGTAGCGGTTCCGGCTTTGATTCCTTTAACAGTCCCTTTGGATTGGGAAACTATATTTATGACACTTGTGTCGGAACTGCTCCAGAGTACCGTTGTGTCCGAAGTGGTATCCATAGGGAAATACTCAGCGGTAAGATTCGTACTTTGTCCTACCAAAATAGTATCAACATTGTTTTCCGAAAAATCTATTCTGTAGATCGGTGCAATGACCGTTACCGCACATTTCGCTGTTTTATTGCCTGCTTTGGATGCTTTCGCCGTGATCGTAGCCTGACCGCTGCCTACAGCCGTAACGGTTGCCTGATAGATTCCATCCTCAGTTACAACAGGATCTGTGACAGTCGCAACCTTTTTATTGGAGGAACTCCAAGTGATGGTTTTATCATCCGTCGTATCTTCCGGGTCGAAGAATACCTGTAAAGTAACCGTAGAGGTATTGGTCTGTTTGGCTTCTTCCGTCAGGTGAGTCGTATCTTCCACGACGGTGTCCGGTCTTCGCAGCGTTACTTCCTGCTTGTTTAAGGTGATCTGCTGTAATGGATTTTTGACAACGATCGTGCAGGTTGCCTCATATATGTCACCTGGGTCATCAGATGCTTTGTAGGTAGCGGTGACTGTGGCTGTTCCGACACTTTTTGCTATAATGGTTTCCGTGATATTTTTGGGGTTATCGCTGGCAAAAGATATGACAGATGTGTCACTACTTTTCCATTTTATTTCTATTTCCTTGCCTGTCGGTTCTATTCCATCTACAGAAGCAGTCAGTGTCTGGCTTTCCCCTTTGTTCATGATAAGATTTGATTTATTCAGTTTCAGTTCCGGTTGCAGTCCGGGCATATTATTGTAAACCGGAATCTTAAATACGAACGCAGA
Organism: Lachnospiraceae bacterium; assembly: GCA_022510585.1. Classification (GTDB taxonomy): domain Bacteria; phylum Bacillota; class Clostridia; order Lachnospirales; family Lachnospiraceae; genus UBA3282. Next base: position 4,441 of record JAFLTF010000092.1, on the reverse strand, counting down.
ATTTAAGCTGCCGGCATTTGTGTACATTTTTTTGGTGGTAGAGGACTCACTGGCTGGAGCCTGAATATTCTGCATATACTGGTGTGTATAAACAGGGTTGGAGGCGCCGGGACCAACATTGAATTTCTCCAGATAAATGGTATCCTGTCCTTTTAAAATATAATTCTTTCCTATGGTGTCTGAACCACCTTCCAAAGACTTATACCGCGTGTTCCAGCCCTTCTCTTTGGCATAGGTCAGCCCTTTTTTGATCTTTTCTTCTGTAGAAGAACCGTTTACGCCTACATTAAAATAGTTATAATATCCTTCATATCCCGGATAAGTACCGGAGATCAATCCCGATGTGCCCTGTCCCTGTTCTTGGTAGACGCGGGAGGCCAAGTGGATCGGACTGAGTTTTTTGGAAGAGCCGATTTCATAGAAGGCCTGGGCATAGGTCCTTTTCTGACTGTCATCCGACAGGGTACCTTTCATGAAAGTAGAATTGAGGAAAGTTTGGATCGCGTCAACGGTATGGTAAGAAGAGTTGAAAGTCAGTTGTTCAAATTGAAAGACATAGGTTTCCGTCAGAAAATTCCGTGGGTCCATATAATAAGCCACAGCATCCTTAGTGGCATAGTTCCAGCCGCTTTCCTTAGGGCATGGATCGCCGACCCAACCTTTCTCTTTATTGTTTGCTGTAGGTTGAATCAGACTTTTATCGCCCATCTCATTGGAAACGGCGGTATTAAAATCCAGATTTGTATTCATCCGCACAAAGATCCAATTCGGATGCGCTGCCTTTAGCTGAGTCAGCGCTTTCTGATAGCCTGCGGGAAATTGTTCTACATCCGAGTAAGAAGCAGCATAGGTACTGATATTATTGATTGTGCTCGGTGCTATGAGTTCGCTGTCGGAAAGAGCAGTCAGATATTCTGATTCCCATGATCGCCAGTCTTCGTCCGCATAGGCCAGATATTGCTGCTGTACATATCCTTCCATTTCCGTCCCGGACCACCAGAATTGTACCCGGTACCAGATTTGCGTTTCCGCAATCGTAACGCCGCGCAGATAGACGGTATGTCCGCTTTCCAGTTCCGCAACAACCACACTGGTTTCATCTGCCTGACTGCGCACGGAATATATATCGGTCAGGTAAATTAGTGCCATGAGATTTTTTTCGGAAGCAAGGTCTGCAAAAGCTTTTTCTGCCTCACTTCTAAGAAGCCCTTCTTCGCCCGTATCCTCTGCCTCTTCTTCAGGTGCGTCTACGGTTTCATTCGCATCGTCCTCGTTGTCTTCTATATTTTCACCGTCTTCGCCAATATTTCCATCATTATCGCCATTATCGTCAGAGTCTTCTCCTGTAGCGCTTTCATTTTCGTTGCTGTCATCTATGTTATCGTTGGCGTTCCCATTAGAAATATCACCGCCGTCACTGTTATCACTGCCATCGACTGTTGTATCCACATTTTCATCTGCCGTTACGCTGCTTGTTTCAGCGGTTACAGTTTCTGCCGCAAACGCCTGCATGCCGCTGTTTTCAAGCAACATTGCTGAAATTAGAAAATAAGCGGCTATTTTATGGAAAAGTATGTTTTTTTTGTTCTTACGGTTTTTATTTTTCATAATCAATCCTAAATTAGTCCATAATGTATAAAGAGTAATGTTACAAGCTTATTTTATCACATTTTTGCGTAAAATACATAACATTACTCTTTTTATTTTAGATATTTATTGTTTGTTTCATAAATTTGGCGCTTTTTATTCCTGACTATTTAGAAACCGTACAAACTGGGCAAGGCTTTTTCTTTTCTCCTCGTCCAGTTTTTGAATATTGTAGATCATTTCATGCAAAGACAGGTCATCCAGATATTTTTGTGTCAGATTGGTATTTCCGGCATAAGGCGCATTGATACCGAGTAAGTAATCGGTACTTACCTGATAAAGATGAGACAGTTTTACAATATGATGCAAGGGAATTTCACGAAGTCCTAATTCGTAATTGGAATATGTCTGTTGTGTAGTTCCTAAATATTTGGCAATATATTCTTGACGATAATTGTGACTTTCTCTTAGCTCCCGCAGAAGTTCATGTGTTTGTTTCATAGTAATATCCATGCCTTTCTCTAACCCTTATGATCTCGGTGTGTTTTTATTCCGCACAGCGATTTGTTGTAAATTTAAGATAACACACAATGGTAGGAAAATATGGCATAACAACATATTGATGTGAACAATTTTCGAATACAACAAATTAATGGATCAATTGACATCATGGTGTAAGAAACGTATGTATTTTACCAGATCCTTACGATTAGATTCATTTAAAGTCTGTATGTTATATACAATATCGTGCATGGTAATATCATCTATGTAAGGAGCATTCATATCCACGTTCCCGAGATAGCTCGTATCAGAACGAAGAAGATAATCCGTACTGACTTTATAGTACTTGGCAAGAGCCGTGACTACCATAATGGGAATTTCACGTTTTCCGTTTTCGTAGTTGGAGTAAGTCTGTTGAGATACACCCAGATATTTGGCTATTGTTTCCTGTTTAATGTCATGATCTTCTCTTAAATCCCGCAGGATCGTATTTAATTTCTTCATCATTTGTACTTACCTTAGATTCAAGTGTTAAAAGCAATTTTGCGCTTTTGTCTTTATTTGTTGTTACAGATATTAACACACAACAAATTGTTGTTTGATGAATTACCATAAAACGTAATAAAATGAAAATAACTACAATACAATGTTGTAAATGAAAAAATGCAACGGGTATTGTTGTAAAATAGAAAAATGAGATAGAATATGCCAAAGGATGATTGAGATGAACTATACGGGTGATGAATTATTGTGGATTGCAATATGCGATGACGAAAGACAAAGTATTCGAGACATACGATCGATTCTTCTGGAGGGAGAATTGGAACCGGGAGATTTTAAGATATCCACTTTTGCCTCGGGAGAAGATTTGCTCAAAGCCAGTGTAAGCAGATATAATCTGGTAATCCTGGATATGGTCTTTCCCGGGAAAAGCGGCAGGGAAATCGCCAGAGAATACAGAAAGAAAAACAAGGATGGTCTGCTGGTATTTTGTACTGGAAAGTCTTCGCCGATCATGGACGATTTTAAAAGCATGCCCTATCGTTTTACGCGAAAAGAACAGATATGGCAGCTTAGGAATGATCTATTGGAAACAGTAGAAGAAATGTACAGGCGGAAAAACAAAAAGCATTTGCAGCTGACGCAGGGAAAGACTACTACGTTTATAGAGATAGAAAAGATTCTTTATATGGAAATTGCAAAGAACGGAAGTGCGGTCTATTATTACGATAGACCGGACAAGGTATGTCAGATTAAAGTCAAAGAAAGACTTAAGGATCTGTATAAGCAGGTATCTGTTTTCGGTTTCGAATTCTCACATAACAGTTATCTGGTAAACTGCCATTATCTGAAGCGTTTTGACAGCCATGAACTTCAGTTGATTGACGGTACACGCTTAAGCATCAGCAGAGCAAGAGAGAAGTCCTTCCGGAAAAGATGTGTTAAATATATCAACTAGGCTCATGCGGCTGGTTTCTGTTTTGCATCTTACGTTGTTATAGCTATCACTATACAACAAAATGCTGTTTGATGAATGCCCGCAAAATATAATAGAATAGGAATGCATATCAGCGTTACTGATAGAGAAGTTTACGAAAGAGAAATACGATATGAAAACAATTCTGATCGTAGAAGATAATCTTAGAAGCAAGGAAATGTTGGTTAAGATCATTAATGACCTTAAAATGGATGTAGAGATCTCAACGGCTTCCACACGAGAGGAAGCCGCTGTTCTTGCAATGGAAAACGACATTGACTTGTTTATGTTAGATATTATCCTGAACGTTTCTAATCCCGGCGATGTGTCGGGGATGCAATTCGCAGAATATATCCGTACGATACCGAAATATAAATTTACACCGATCATTTTTATCACTGCACTGGAAGATCCGGCGTTGCATGCGTATAGTGAACTTCACTGCTATTACTATGTGGAAAAACCATATGATGCAAAGAAAGTTGCAGAAGTTATCTCCGAAGCATTGGAATTCCCGAGCGCAAAGAAAGAACAGAATAACATCTTCTTCCGTAAAGACGGGATTCTGTACAAAAAAGAAATCTCAGAAATTATTTACATAGAAAACACCAGAGCCGGTCAAACGGTTCATTGCACCAATGGTAACTTAAAGCTTTCTTATAAACCCAGCAAAGTGATCATGAAGGAGCTTGGTTCGGACCGGTTTGTACAGTGCAGCAGATATATTATCTTGAATAAGGATTATATTGATAAAATAGATACAGTGAATCGTTATATACAACTAAAAGGACTCAAGGAACCGATCGAGTTTGGCGATGCCTATAAGAAAAAGTTTCTGAAAGAGGTAGTGGATGATTAACAGGTTGCCGGACTTCC
>JAFLTF010000091.1:6773-8369 GCA_022510585.1 Lachnospiraceae bacterium | reverse complement strand
ATATTGCAAAAGCACGAATCTGCGCCTGTGCTGCCGTTGCTCTTACCAAATAATCCGTCATTTTTTTGCCATGCCTTTCTATCGATTCACACTTTGGTGCTTTTTATTCTGCTCTTTTGCTACCATAATAATTCTTTCGCTTTCCGGTGTCACATCTCCATGGGTATCCGCATCCATGGCCGTCACAAAGGCCATACCGGCCTGTTCGATGAACGACTTCATCTGCTCCAAGCGATAACCCCTTTGATAATGGGTTTCTTGAAATCTTCGGAAGCTGTTTGTTTCTTTACTATCATTCTTAACAAAAAGCGTCAAATCATACTCATTGATTTCTTCTTCGGGATGATAATAATTCTCCCAGATAAAACTGCAGTCTTCCCGGTTTTCGGCAATAGTCGTATCCCCGATGACCTCTTCGTATTTATAGACTGTATTGAAGTCAAAAATAAATAATCCTTCCGGATATAAGTAATTATTGACCAAGAAAAACGTCGCAAGCACATCTTCTTCCGTCAATAAATAGTTCAAAGAGTCACATACGCTGATGACAGCACCTACTGTACCATAGAGTTCAAACTCCCGCATATCCTGCTGTAGATAAAGGATATCCTGTCCCAGGCGATCCCTTTTTTCTATTGCGATCTGCAGCATCTCCTGAGAATTGTCGATCCCTATCATATCATAGCCCTCTGCTGCCAGAAGGCCTGTCAGGGTTCCGGTTCCGCAGCCCAGATCCAGAATGGAATTTTGCTCCTGCATTAAGTTTCCATCAATCGCTTCCCCTGCCTCTGATTCGCCTTTATAGCGTCTTATTAACTCCAGCAAAACGTCGCGCCATTCTTTGTAGGGCGTTTCATCCATAAAAATATCATACACTTCTGCAAAACCTGTATATGCTTCCATTTGCTTTTTTACCCTTCCGCTCCGTTATGCGACTTTTTTCTCATTCTCAAGAAAGCAAGACTTCCAGCAATCCGTAAGAGAAAATCGACATGATCACGGTTGCAATGGCAATCCCTAACAGTTCCGCCAGAATCGCTTTCTTAAAATCAATCTCCAGAAGCGCCGCAATCAAAGATCCCGTCCATGCTCCCGTACCGGGAAGCGGTATTCCCACGAACAGTACCAGTCCCCAGAACTCATACTTCTTGATAGAATCGCTTTTACTCATAGCCCTTGCTTCCAGTTTTTCAATAAATCTTTTAAAAAACTTGATCTTTTTCAACCATTTAAAAATCTGTTTGATAAAAAGCAGGATAAAGGGAATCGGTATGATATTTCCGATGATACAGATCGGAATTGCCCTCACAATCGACACATCCAATAAAGAGGCCACAAGCAAACCGCCCCTAAGCTCCAGAATCGGAACCATGGAAATAATGAAGATAACAACTTCCCTGGATACATATTGTCCTAATGTATTTGCAAACCAAATCGCTAAATTCTCCATAGATACTCCTTTTTCTTTTATTTTTTTAAAATTTCCTTTAACGCCGCAAACAGCGCATCCATCTGCTCATCCGTCCCGATTGTAATCCGCAGATAATTGTCGATCCTTGGTTTATTCCAGTGTCTGACATAGATGTCATATTTTTT
>JAFLTF010000091.1:0-6673 GCA_022510585.1 Lachnospiraceae bacterium | reverse complement strand
GCCAATGCGGGGCGGTTCATCGTATAGGAATTGACGGAATACTTGGCATCGTTCAAATAGCCTATCAATTTCACATTGCCGATTGCATAGCCGATCCTGCTGCCAGCCATGGCCCGTGATTTGGAAAAAGTCCGTACCACCAGAAGATTTTCATATTTTTCCAATAAAGGCAGACAGCTGGTTCCCCCGAAATCAATATAGGCTTCGTCTACGATCACCACTACGTCCCGGTTGGCCATTACAATTTCTTCTATCTCATCCACACCCATCAGCACTCCTGTAGGGGCGTTCGGATTGGGAAAGATCACACCGCCGTTGTTCCCCATATAATCCTCTTTTCTGATCCGGAAATCCTCATCCAACGGTTTGATCTCATAAGGAATCCTGTAAAGTTCTGCCCACACATCATAAAACGAATAAGTAATATCCGGGAAAAAAACCGGCTTATCCGAATTGAAAAAAGTTAAAAATGCCATGGACAGCACATCATCTGAGCCTACTCCCACGAAAATCTGTTCCTTTCGTACATGGTGATAGTCTGCAAGACCGGCAGCAAACGCCGTTTTCTCCGGAAATTCCGGATACAGCCGCAGATCCTGATAAGCAATCTTATGCATTTGTTCTTCCACCATCGGCGAGGGCGGATACGGACACTCATTGGTATTTAATTTGATGATTCCTTTTTTCTGTGGCTGTTCTCCCGGCACATAAGGCGCCACTCTTCTGACATTCTCTTCCCACTTCATTTGAATCGTTCAAACTTCCTTTCATTCAGGTTTCCACTCTTTTGCAAGCTTCTCATATCTTTTAGCCTGCTCTGTATTGCCTGCCCTTTTGTAGCACTCGGCAAGTCCTCTAAACGGAATATCCCCACTACTATGTATATTAAGGATACTCTCTGTTTCATACGCACCATTATAAAACCAGACGATGGCCTCATCCAGATCCTGACGCTCCAGAAAATATTCGCCCAGTTCGCAGCAGATCTCTGCACAGCCCTCACAGGCAACCACTTTCAGCGCATATTTCAGAAACCTTTCCCCATCTTTCTTAAGTCTTGCAGCACGTGCCACGACACAAGCTGCCTCCTTGATCTCTTCCAAAGACCTCTCCGTGTCCAGACAGGAGGTTTCGAAAAACGTCGCAGCATCCAGAAAATCCTGATCGTCTCCGGAAATAAAAAGTTCTTTTGCATAAATATTATGAAGTCTTTTCGATAAATATCCGCCCGAAGCCACAATCCGCCTAAATGAGGCTAAATCTCTGTCCTTATGATTATCTTGTGGCATGTGCTGAATGGAAATATCACTGTCATAAATCACCGGTTCCAACAAAACCTGTTCATGAATCGGTTCCATCCATGTAAAAGTCCGAAGCCGTTTAAAAAGTTTCGGACGCAGTTCCTTATCAAAATTATAGATTGTCCCATATTCCAGCTGGTTCTCGTAGTACATCTGTACAATGTCGATCTCCGGCAAAAGCGTCTCCTTCAGCTGACGAAAAGCCTTTCTGTTTTCTTCATCCAGTACCTCGTCCGCATCTGCGGAATAAATGTACTCCATTTCCGCTTTGGAAAAGGCAAAATTCCTGGCTGCTGCAAAATCCTGCACCCATTCAAAATCATAAATCTTATCCGTATAACGGGCCGCAATTTCTTTCGTCTTATCGGAGGATCCGGTATCCACGATGATGATCTCATCCATCAAATCGGCGACACTGTCCAGACATCTTGCCAGCACTCTCTCTTCATTTTTTACGATCATGCATAAACTTACTGTAATCATATATTCTCCCAGATTCTTCTCGTATTAGTATAGCAAACCTTTTCTCAAAAAGGAATCTCTGTTTTCATTATTTTCCCGTCTATCACTACATGCCTTCTGTCTGAGTCCGCATAGACAAACAGATCCCGATAGCGATTCTTCCTGCAAAAAGCCCGGCTCATGCAGATCCGGTAACTCGTCGTGTGAGACAGATCCACCATCCGTTCTCCGATCCTTACCGCAAATCCGCCCTCTTCTTTCCTGACCGGCACATACCCCAGATAACAATATCTTTTCCCGTTCCAGTTATAAATAAGCGCCATCCGGTAAAGTCCTGTATAAAACATCCAAAATAAGAATAACAACAGGATCAAAAATAATCCCGTCAGTAAAACCCGAAGCATTTCAAATTCCATAATCAAAACCTCCTGAATCAATACCTTCTTTCCTGCAATCCGGCAGCTTTGATTTTTCTCCCCGCACAGTCCAGCCCATATTGCAAAAGCAGCGGCAGAATGACTCCAGCCAGCAGATATACCATTTTAAACTGCTCCGAACCGTTCACCATATAGTAATAGTCAATGTCTCCCCGGAAATGTGCCCAGTCAAAATCCGCACAATATGCCGTATGAGCCGCAAATGCCGCAATCACCGCCTTGATACCCATAAAGACGATCACATGATGCATCATGACCGCATAAGTATTTCTGCCCAGATAGACAACATACTTATTCTCCCGGCAAAGAGGCGCCAAAATCCTGGCAATTCTCAGCCAAAACGCTATACCTGACACGATTGTCACATAGGGAATCACCGGCCCGTTGGCGAAGCTTGCACAGCCAACACTGCTGAAAGCCAGTCCATAACAGCATACATTCAAAAGGACCTGTATCCCCAGTACGATCCCAAAATAAGGCAGATTCTTAAGTGTGTCATGTTTTTCCAGTTTTCGATAATAAAACTGCCCCATCTGGAAACAGGGATACAAAAACAAAATCCTGCCAGGCGCCTTATAAAGACCCCAGACATGCCCACCGATTGCCAGCTGCACGGTAACCATTCCCACTATAAGACTTCCTGCCAGTATCAGCCATTCATAGCACAAATGCATCTTCTTCAGGATCAAACGCATCAAAAGATTCATCATTTCAATGATGAACAGAACCGGTACAAACCATGACGCATAATTGTAAATAAACTGATAACCGTTTAAGAAAGGCTCTAAAAAGAGCGTCCGAAGACTGATATCTTCCCCCATCAAAAAACCGTTTTGACGAAGGATCCAGGATATGATTCCATAGATAAGATTCCAGACAAAATAAGGGAGTAACAGCCTCCGCACCTTTTTTACAAGGTAGGCAAAAGGCTGATCCTCCTCCTTTTCCCGATAGAAATAACCCGATATAAATACAAATAAAGGGACATGAAAGGAATAGTAGGGAAAAAGGCCGCCTACCGTTAAAATATCATAACCCACATGTCCTGCTACGATCATAATGATCGCAAGTCCCGACAGAACACAGAATGTCATATTCAACTCTGGTTTAGCGCCGGATGATATCTTCATAAACTGTTTTCCTTTGCTTTTATACCGAAACGTCCACACTGGCGCCTTCTGCCGGCACAGGAGCTTCTGCCGTCTCTACAGGCATATCGATTCCCGAAAGTTGCAAGGAAACGCCGTTTGACGAGCCTGAGGAACTGCTCTCGCTGCTGCTAAAGTTTGCCGCGCTTGCACTCTGCTGCTTTTCCTTCGCCAGCTTATCAAACAGAGCTTTAAGGTACTTCATATCAGCCTCGATCAATTCCCGAAGTTCATCCGCCCTGTGCTTTCTTTTCAGATTATCCAGGTCTTTCTTATCCATATCATCCCAGGAAGCGCTGACGATCTCATCGGCAAGCTTCTTCATTTCTGCAGCAGATTCCTGCATCAGCCGCTTCAGCTCGCGGGCAAGCTCTTCCAACTCCTCCGTATTGATTTCGGACTGTTGTTCCTCTTCTTTTTTTTCTTCCTCTTCGGAAACCCTGGCTTCCTCTTCCGCAAAACAGGAACCGCTCCGCGCTGCCCTTTCTTCTTCCTCCATATGGCGTTTTCGTTTTTTGGCGATCCGCATCATATCTTTGACATGCTCAATGGCAGATTTCAGTTCTTTTTCATCATAATTGCCATTCTTTTGCTTCAAAAGGAGCGTTACCAACGTCCCGCGGGCATCCCTGACTGCCTTGCCGGCATTGCTGGATGTCTTAGAAGTCATGATCTGCGTGGATAATTTTTTAAAATTATAACCTAAACGCTTCTTTTTAGTCTGATATCTGTTTTTGGGTTTGGAAAAACGTAATATATTATTTACAGCCTTGCTTTTATTGCTGTAACTTGCCGATATCCCGCCGGGATTAGAATAATTCGTACCGATCTGCATTCCCATGCTATTATCCTCCTTGACATAGCCTAGTTTCAAATTAGACGGTAAATCCGTTTACCGTTTCCTATCTATCCATACTTTAAAAATCTGATACTAATATAGATATCGGCATTTATATACGCGGACTTTAGTAAAAAGTCGGGTTGTTCAATTTCGGTTCAGCGCTTTTTTCAACAATCTGAGCTTAAATGCACGGAACTTTGCCAAATGTCCCGTTGTATACAACACCCCCAGAATCATCACTCCATATGCAAACCCCAGAGTAAATCCTGCAACCATACCGTCAGTAAAGGTATCCGCAATACCCATAAACTCCATAACCAAATAAAGCGTAAAGGCAACCAGTCCTACCATAAACAATATACTCATTCGTTTTGCAAATCTCTTTTTTTCATCATTGCTGTAATCTGCAACCTTTAATACAGTTTCTTCCATTTCTTTGTTCATCTTTTCACTCTTCCTTTCTCCGTCCAATAGTTCTCTTAATTCTACATCATAATAATCTGCAATCTGAATCAGGATGTCTAAGTCCGGCATATTGGAGCCTGTTTCCCATCTGGAAACCGTTCTGCCCGATACGCCGAAGATTTCCGCAAGCTGTTCCTGCGTAACACCTTTTTCCTTACGAAGCTCTTTGAAAAAGCCTCCGATCTTTTTCTGGTCCATGATGCTCCTCCTTTCCCTTGCAGATTACCTTAGACGGTTTAAAAAGAACACGACATAAAGTGAGAAATTGTGAATTTATCTATAGCAGACATACCATGTCCGGTGAAAAATAGACTAATTTACACCAATCTGTGCATCCGGATTGTGAGACAGTACCGTCTCCATGACTTCCGTTTCATCCTCTTCTCTTTTGAGATAGACCTTCAGTCTGCAAAGTCCAAATGTTTTTCCGTTCTTCATCTTGACTTTCAGCATCCTCTCATCCTTAATGGAGTTGGTATAATGCTCATATAAATATACCCTTTCCACTTCCTCATACCGGATCACGGCGCTGCATCCCTTCCCGAAGGCATAGGAATTCCCCATCATTACCTTTCCGTTATACATACTTTCTGCAGATGCAAAGTCGCTTAACACTTGGGATAGCTCTCCTCTCTGATCCAGTTCCCGCAACTGCTTACGAAACCGCAGAATCTGTATCAATCCGGGCACAGAGACTATCAATGCAATAAAAAATATAAAAATGACAATCGTGTCATATCCTTCTGTGTCTGGAAGAATCCTCATTCCATTTAACGTCAAGATATAGGCTATTAGAAAGATAACGCCCATAATCAATACGATTTTTCCCGTAAAAAGTCCTGGCTGTAAATATTTTTTCAGCCGACGCAATGTTTTTGTCTGTTCCATGTGTTTTCTCCCCTCAGTTTTATCATTCCATACATGTGCTTGATCACGGGCTATGTTCCACAACCATATAGTAAGGAACAAAACGCTCCCTTTTTCCATCAAGCATTCTTATAATATATGATACATCTAATGACTGTTTATATCTATTACTTTCTAAAATATTTTCATAAGCATCGGTAAAACAGTTAATTTTTTTACCAAAACTGCAACCTTTAATGCGCAACCACTCTCTTTATATATAAAGTAGAAAAATTCATATCTGTAATGACGAAAGGAGAACACAATGAAACACAAACTACAACTAATATTATTGATGGGATTCGTAATGATGACGCTTACCGGCTGTCATATTACTCATGAATGGCAGGAAGCCACTTGTACAACACCAAGAACTTGTGCAAAAGGCGGCGAAACAGAGGGGGAACCGCTAGGACATACCTGGATAGAGGCGACTTGTACCGAACCAAAGACTTGCAGTGTTTGCAACGAAACAGAAGGCGAAGCGCTGGGCCATACTATGACAGAAGCAAATTATCAACAGGCAGCAGTCTGTCAGGTCTGCGGAGAGTCCGTGGGCGAACCGCTACAGGCTGATTTTGAGAAGTACGGATTGTCTATTACCGAAGCAGAGTTGGATGTTGTTTATCCGTATGTTAGTACATGTTATAGAAATCCCGACCTTACAACCGTAGGTTCTATTACATTTTCAGATTATGAAACATTCACCTCCGATGATGACCATATAGCTATCGATGGGTGTGAATGGAAAGCCGTTACCATCACATTACGTTTCGATGATGAAAACGCTGGTAAATATGGCTATTCATGGAATTATAAAAATTATGACTATTATGATATGTCTGATCGATGGATGATCAATTATAATGGTGTCGATTATCCTGATTGTAGATTTTATGAAGATAAGATCCTATCGCAGGGTTGGGACGGTGATATAGCAACCGTAGTAATACACGTGTGTGCCCTTGTTCCCACAGGCTATGATGGTGCCATGGTCACTCCATTCAATTCAAAATACCGTAGTTTAGAGGAAGATTCCAGTATGACAGAGTTAGAAAAGATTAAAATATATCTGGAAGATGAAAACGCTATTACCTTCCGTATGAAATAATG
>JAFLTF010000090.1 GCA_022510585.1 Lachnospiraceae bacterium | reverse complement strand
CGCAGGAAATACCAGGAAGATCCTGCCCACTGGGGCATGGTATCTGTCTCTCTCTTAGCCGGTCCGCCGCAGCAGGGACAGGTTGTATTGACCCAATCGGTCATCATGGCCAACGGAGATTCCCCGTTATCCGTAGGCATGTAACTCTCTACTTCCGGCAGTTCCAACGGCAGTTCACTTTCATCAAGCGGGACAAAACCGCATTTTTCACAATGTACGATGGGAATCGGCTCTCCCCAATAACGCTGTCTGGAAAATACCCAGTCTCTTAATTTATAATTGGTCTTCGCACTGCCGATTCCTTTCTCTTCCAGAAAAGCAATCATCTTTTCTTTAGCCTCGGCTACGTTCAAACCATTCAGAAAATCAGAGTTCACAAGGATTCCGGTAGCTACGTCCGTATAAACTTCTTCCTGCACATCTTTACCGCCCGCTACCACTTCTATGATAGGGAGGTTGAATTTTTTCGCAAAGTCCCAGTCCCTTTCATCATGAGCCGGTACCGCCATAATTGCTCCCGTACCGTAACTCATAAGAACATAGTCCGAAATATAGATCGGGATTTCTTTTTCATTGACAGGATTCACCGCTGACATGCCGTCAATTCTGACGCCCGTTTTGTCCTTTGCAAGTTCCGCTCTTTCAAAGTCGGATTTTCTTGCCGCCTGCTCTCTGTAAGCACAGATCTCATCCCAGTTTTTCAGTTCGTCTTTATATTTATCGATGATGGGATGCTCCGGAGAAACTACCATATAGGTAGCCCCAAACAGGGTGTCGCATCTGGTCGTATAAACCCGAAGCTTATCTTCTTTATCCTTGATCCGGAAATCTACCTCCGCACCGATGGATTTTCCGATCCAATTCTTCTGAGAAACCTTCACTTTTTCGATATAGTCAACGGTTTCCAATCCTTCGATCAGTTTATCCGCATATTCCGTGATCTTTAACATCCACTGACTCTTCACCTTACGGACTACTTCGGAACCGCAGCGCTCGCAGACACCGTTCACTACTTCCTCATTGGCAAGTCCTACCTTACAGGAGGTACACCAGTTGATCGGCATCTCCGATTTATAGGCCAGTCCCGCTTTAAATAATTTCAGGAATATCCACTGTGTCCATTTATAGTAATTCGGATCGGTGGTATTGATCTCCCTGTCCCAGTCAAAGGAATAACCAAGAGCATGCAGCTGGTTTTTAAAACGGACAACATTATTCTCCGTCACTGTCCTAGGATGAATATGATTTTTGATTGCATAGTTTTCCGTGGGAAGTCCAAAGGCATCCCAACCCATCGGATAAAGAACATTATATCCCTGCATCCTTCGTTTTCTGGCAACGATATCCAGCGCCGTATAGGGTCTCGGATGCCCTACATGAAGCCCTTGTCCCGAAGGATAGGGGAATTCCACCAACGCATAATATTTCGGCTTGGAATGATCCTCAGAGGTTTTAAATGCTTTCTCATCATCCCAAATTTTCTGCCATTTCTGCTCTACTTCTCTGTGATTGTATAATTCTGCCATCTCTATGACCGTACTCCTTCCTCGCGATTCTTCCATCATTTTACTATACCGGGACAAATTGTCAACCTTTAATTGCAAAAACAGGATGCTGTATTCCCCAATACATCCGCATCCTGTCTGCCTTCCCTAAAAAGGGTATGATCAATACTTACTGATTCGCTCTGACCTAAGTAAAAATAATTACGATTCTTCGCCTGCTTCTACCTTGCTGGCTCTTGCAGCAACCTCTTTCTCCTGCACATCGCTGGGTGCCTGCTCATACCTTGCAAACTCATACTCATAGGTACCTCTGCCGCCCGTCATGGAGCGCAGATCGGTACAATATCCCTGCAGGCAGGATACCGGAATATCCGCTTCAATGACCTGCTTTCCGTCGGAAGTCGGATTCATACCAAGTACTCTTCCGCGGCGTTTGTTTAAATCGCCCATGATATCACCCGTATAAGCATCCGGCACGGTCACTTTCAAAGAAGCGATCGGTTCTAACAGAATCGGTTTTGCTTCCATAAATCCTTTCTTGAATGCCTGAATGGTTGCCATCTTAAAAGCCATTTCAGAAGAATCTACGGGATGATATGAGCCATCATAGAGGATCGCTTTCACACCGACTACCGGATAGGCTGCCATAGGCCCGCTTAAAACGGACTCCTGCAAACCTTTTTCCACTGCCGGGAAGAAGTTCTTAGGAACTGCACCGCCCACTACGATCTGCTCGAAAACATAAGGTTCTTCCAATGAGCCGGAAGGTTCAAATTTCATTTTGACATGACCATACTGTCCATGTCCTCCGGACTGTTTCTTGTATTTATATTCCACATCCGAATTCTTTTGAATGGTTTCCCTGTATGCCACTTTCGGTTCGGAGAGTTTAATACCCGCCTTATATTCACTGAGCAGTCTGCTGGTTATAACCTCTAAATGAAGATCTCCCATTCCATATAAAAGGGTCTGTTTATTCTCGGCATCATTGACGATCTTTAACGTCTGGTCTTCATGAGACATCTTCTGCAGGGACTGAGATATCTTATCAATATCCGCCTTGTTCTGCGCCTGATAACGCATCACTGTATAAGGAGTGGAAATTTCGGTCTTACCATAGCGGATCGGGCTGGCCTTGGTAGAAAGCGTGTTACCCGTTCTTGCCGCCGTAAGTTTTGCAATGGCGCCGATATCACCTGCATGAAGTTCTTTGATCTCAATCGGTTTACTGCCCTGCAATACATATAACTTACTGATTTTTTCTTCAACATCCTTCTCCTCATTGAAGATCAGGTCATCACTTTTGAATACACCGGAGCAAACTTTGATCAATGAGTACTTTCCGATAAAAGGATCCACAATCGTTTTAAATATATAAGCGGATTTTACTTTTGAGAAATCATAATCTGCACTGAAGATCTCGTTTGTTTTCAGATTGATTCCTGCTATTTCCCGGTTCTCCGGACTGGGCATATACTTCACAATATCATCTAAGAGCGTATAAATTCCCTGGCATAATATGCTGGAACCCATTGACATCGGGACAATACTGCCCTCCATGACATTGTTTCTCAGTGCCGCTCTGATTTCGGCCTCAGAAAAAGAATCGCCGTTAAAATAGCGTTCCATGAATTCTTCACTGGTCTCTGCTACCGCCTCCATCAGGGCATCTTTGCAAACTTGCAGATTTGCCTTACTGTAATCGGGCATATCACACTCAACGACCTCTTTGTCTTTCCAACGATAAGCCTGCTCGGTGATCACGTTGATATAACCCACAAACTTTTCATCTTCACGGATCGGCAGATGGAAAGGCGCCAGCTTCTTCCCGTATTTCTCGGTCATGTCTTCCACAACCTGCCTGAAAGAAGCGTTGTCGATATCCATATCCGTTACAAAGACAAAACGCGGCAGTTTATACTTCTCGCATAGTTCCCATGCCTTCTCCGTTCCGACTTCCATACCGGCCTTACCGGAAACAACAATGATCGCTGCATCAGCCGCACCAACAGCTTCTTCCACCTCGCCTACAAAATCAAAAAAGCCGGGCGTATCCAATATGTTGATCTTTACACCTTCCCACTCTACCGGAACAACAGATGTGGTGATGGATATCTGCCGTTTCTGCTCTTCTTTGCCATAGTCGCTGATGGTATTGCCGTCCGACACTTTACCCATACGGGAAGTAACGCCTGCAAGATATGCCATTGCTTCCACCAGAGTGGTCTTACCGCATCCGCCGTGACCCAAGAGCACTACATTACGAATTTTGTCAGTTGTGTAAACATTCATGTCTTATCCTCCAATTACATTATTCATAACAATAGAAAAGAAGATTTTAAACCATACTCTCTATTGTTTCAGTCATATGGCTAATAATTACAACGGAATTTTCTGAATCCATTTTATACACTGTGTATATTTTACTAAATTTTTTTTTAGATTGCAATAATTTTTGAAAGTTTTGCACATGAAATATATTCTTTATGAAAAAAGGTGATTTATTGATTTTATATTTGCAAAATGATATATTATTGTTATATTTACGAAACGAACTTACTATGATGACCGTTCAATGATTATCAAAGCAACAAAGTATATTTATGGGAGAATTTTATGGCTGAATTTACCTGTGGATTTATCGGACTGGGCCTGATCGGCGGTTCTCTGGCCAAGGCTGTTCATACAAAATTACCGGAAGCGCATTTAATAGCATATGATACAAATGCCTCTTCTTTGGAGCTTGCCTATGGAGACGGGGTGATTCAGGAAATCTGTCCCGTTATCGGAGCTGCTTTTGAAGCTTGCGATTACATTTTCTTATGTGCGCCTGTATCCTATAATGATGAGAATCTTATGAACCTGAAGAAACACATATCTTCTCATGCCATCCTCACTGATGTTGGCAGTGTGAAAACAGGTATTCACGAGCATATTGCTGCAATAGGACTGGACAGTCAATTTATCGGCGGTCATCCAATGGCAGGTTCCGAACGGTTCGGTTATGCCAACTCCAAGGCATCCCTTTTTGAAAACGCATATTATATATTGACCCCCACCGAAACCGTAGCTCAGGAAAAAATATCCGCTTTCCGGACTCTGGTCCAAAATATCGGCGCTATTCCACTGGTACTGCCATACGAACAGCATGATTATGTGACCGCAGCCATTTCCCATCTACCCCATGTGATTGCAGCATCTCTGGTAAATCTGGTTAAAAACACCGATTCCGAAGAAGGAATTATGAAGATGATCGCTGCCGGGGGTTTTAAGGATATTACCAGAATTGCCTCTTCTTCTCCGGAAATGTGGCAGCAGATCTGTCTGACAAATACCGAAAACATTTCCTTGTTATTGGAGCAATATATAGAGAGCTTAACAGCTTATAAACGGTTTTTGGATCAAAAGGATGCCGACAAGCTTTACAGTTTTTTCGATACCGCAAGATCTTATCGGGAGTCTTTTATTGATGCTTCCAGCGGCCCGATCAAGACAGAATATGTCATCACGGTAGATATTGCCGACAAACCCGGTGCGATCGCAGCCATTGCCTCCCTGCTTGCCATGCACGATATCAGTATCAAGAATATCGGCATCAACCATAACCGGGAACTGGCAGAAGGCGCGCTTCGGATCGAATTCTATGAAGACAGTTCCTATTCCGGCGCGGTAAAGGTACTGCAGGGACACGGTTATCCGATCCATATGAAAAAGTAAATGATTATCCATTAGAACGAAAGGAAAATACGAAATCATGATATGCAATAAAAGTAAGGGATTACGCGGAGAAATCACGGTGCCGGGGGATAAATCCATTTCCCACAGAGCGGTGATGTTTGGTTCCATTGCCAAAGGCACAACGGAAGTTACCAACTTTTTGCAGGGAGCAGACTGTCTATCTACCATTGATTGTTTTCGCAAAATGGGAATCGAAATTGAAAACACCCCTGAAAAAATATTGATTCACGGAAAGGGACCGGATGGTTTGAGCGCCCCTTCTTCCGTTCTGGATGCAGGCAACAGCGGTACTACCACCCGACTGATTTCCGGTATTCTGGCTGCCCAGCCTTTTGAAACGACTCTGACAGGAGATGCTTCGATTCAGAAACGCCCTATGCGCAGAATTATGGAACCCCTGTCTATGATGGGAGCCGATATTTCCAGTGTAAACGGCAATGACTGCGCCCCCCTTCACATCAAAGGCAGACCGCTTCACGGTATTCATTATCATTCCAAGGTTGCTTCCGCGCAGGTCAAATCAGCGATCCTCCTTGCCGGACTGTATGCGGATGGAGAAACAAAAGTTACGGAACCCGTTATCAGCCGAAACCATTCCGAGATCATGCTGCGTACTTTCGGCGCAGATGTCCATACCGAAGGCAATACGGCAATCATAAAACCGCAGCCAAAATTGACCGGACAAGTCATTCATGTACCGGGAGATATCTCTTCCGCTGCATTTTTCATTGCCGCAGGGCTCTGTGTTCCAAATTCGGAGATTTTAATCAAGAACGTAGGGATCAACCCTACCAGAGACGGCATTCTAAAAGTTGCCCTTGCCATGGGTGGTGATATTACACTGCTCAATGAAAACCATGATGGGGAATGGACCGCAGATCTGCTGGTCAGATCCAGTTCTTTGCATGGTATCACCATAGAAGGCGATATCATTCCCACCTTGATTGATGAACTGCCTATTATCAATATTATGGCAGCGGCAGCCGAAGGTACGACAATCATCAGAGATGCCGCCGAGTTAAAAGTAAAAGAATCCAACCGAATTGACGTCATGGTAGAAGCTTTAAGTGCAATGGGCGCACAGATCACCGGAACGGAAGACGGTATGATCATTGAAGGCGGAAAACCGCTTCACGGTGCCGTGATCGATTCCCATTTAGACCATAGAATCGCTATGAGTTTCTCGATTGCCGCACTTCTGGCAGAAGGCGAAACCACAATAAAGGGAAGCGAATCGGTGAATATAAGTTATCCGTCATTCTACGAAACATTAAAGACCCTGCAACAATAACGCAGGGTCTTTTGAATGTTTTATACTATGAACATTGCATCGCCAAAACTGAAGAATCTGTATCGCTCCCGGACCGCTTCCTCATAGGCCGACAGTACAGCTTCCCTGCCTGCCAAAGCAGAGACAAGCATGATCAGGGTGGATTCCGGCAGATGAAAATTTGTGATCAGGGCATCCAACACCTTAAACTGATATCCGGGATAGATAAAAATATTGGTGTCCCCACAACCTTCCTGCAGCTTACCGTCGTCGTCTGCAGCACTCTCTATGGTTCTGCAACTTGTAGTTCCTACACAGATCACACGATTACCGCGTTTCTTTGCTCTGTTGATCTTCTCTGCCGCTTCCTTTGTTATCTGGTAGTATTCCGAATGCATTTTGTGTTCCAAGATATTTTCCGCCTTAACCGGACGAAAAGTTCCAAGTCCCACATGCAGCGTGACATAGGCAATCTCTACCCCTTTTTCTTCGATTGCATCAAGGAGCTGTTTTGTAAAATGCAGACCGGCAGTAGGAGCTGCCGCCGAACCTTCATATTTGGCATAGACCGTCTGATATCTGTTCTTATCCTGCAATTTATGCGTAATATAAGGCGGCAGTGGCATTTCACCAAGCGCATCCAGTACTTCCTCAAAAATCCCCTCGTACCGGAACCTGATGAGACGATTTCCTTCTTCTACCACCTCCAACACTTCCGCATGAAGAAGTCCGTTTCCAAAAGTAAGTTTCATTCCCGGTCTTGCTTTTTTCCCGGGTCGGACCAGGGTTTCCCAGATATCGTTTTCTCTGCGTTTCAAAAGCAGAACTTCCACCGAGGCTCCTGTATCCTCTTTGATTCCCATCAGCCTTGCCGGAATGACTTTCGTATCATTCAGGACAAGGCAGTCGCCCGGATGCAGATAGTCGATGATTTCATGAAAAACATGATGCTCTGTCTTTCCTGTCGTCTTATTCAACATAAGAAGCCTGGAAGCGGAACGGTCTTCTAACGGGTCCTGTGCAATCAGTTCCTGGGGCAGGTCAAAATAAAAATCTGATTTTCTTAATTCTTTATTTTCCATAAAACTGCACTCTTATTTCTCACAGGTCTGCATTCTCAAGGAACGCCACATAGCCCCTTTTCGCTTCATAAACATCCGCTTTGCTGGTTGCTTCCCAGGGGGCGTGCATATTGAGTACTGCAACGCCGCTGTCAATGACATTCATGCCATATAATGCAAGGATGTAAGCAATCGTGCCGCCGCCGCCCAGATCTACTTTACCAAGCTCTGCAGTCTGGAAATTCACTTTTTCTTTTTCATAAATTGCCCTGATATGCGCAAGATACTCCGCATTCGCATCATTGGAGCCGGACTTTCCTCTGGATCCGGTAAATTTGTTAAATACCATACCGCCGCCAAGATATGCGACGTTTTTCTTATCAAAGCTGGATGCATAAGTCGGATCATAGGCACTGCTGACATCCGAGGAAAGCATGCAGGATGCAGACAGACATCTCCTGAGATTTAAATCATTGTATTCTCCGCATAGATTCATCACTTCCGCTACCGCATTTTCAAAGAATCTGGAACGCATTCCGGTAGCGCCGACACTGCCGATCTCTTCTTTGTCCACCAAAATACAGCATGCGCATCTGTCAGTCTTTGTGATTTCCAGCATTGCTTTCAGAGAAGAAAAGGCACACACTCTGTCATCCTGTCCATAGGCCAGGATCATGCTTCTGTCGAATCCTGCCTCTCTTGCTTTTCCTGCGGGAACGACTTCCAGTTCCGCAGAGATAAAGTCTTCCTCTTCTATTCCATAGGAATCCTTCAGGATAGAAAGCATATTCTTTTTGATCGTTTCTTTTTCTGTCTTTCCAGAAGTCTCTTCATTATCACTCTTTTTACTTTTTT
>JAFLTF010000009.1:42873-44693 GCA_022510585.1 Lachnospiraceae bacterium | reverse complement strand
GTAAATTTTTCTCCTTTTTTCTTTACAATTGGACTCATTTACTCATTCCTTCTATCGCATAGGCTACTGATTTATAATTATCGTCATTGATGATCTTAGCAAGTCCCAAGGCCACGCTTTCTACCGGATGCTCGGAGATATTTACTTTCAATCCGGTTCCTTTACTTACTAACTGTGCAAATTTATTGACCTGAGAAGCTCCGCCTGTCAAATAGATACCGTGTCTGTAGATATCTGCAGAAAGTTCCGGCGGCGTTCTCTCCAGAATGACTTTAATGTTATCAATTATCGCATTAAAATGTTCGGATAAACATTCATCCACCAGAGAGATCGGAATCTCACGTTCTATCGGCAAACCTGTCACAATATCCCGTCCATATACAACAGCACCGCTTTTCTCATTTTCCAACTCTGTCAGGGACATTTTCACATTCTCGGCTGTTTTGCCGCCAATGACCAGGTTATACTCCCGACGGACAGCGCTCTTTATCGCTTCATCAAATTTTCGGCCACCTACCTTGATCAGTTTACTTAAAACAATACCGCCAAGCGATAAAATAGAAATTTCAGTCGTGTCAAATCCTACGTTTACGACAAAAACACCCTGTGAATTCTTGACATCAATGCCAAGACCCAGACCGTCCGCAACCGCTTTGTCCACCATCATGACTCTTTTGGCTTTTACATTGGATTCTTTGATCAGATCCTTAAAGGCACGTTTTTCCACTTCCGTCACATCCCACGGAACTGCAATGTAGTAGTCGGCAGAACGTATATTTCCTTTCATAAGATCGATCATGAAATATTTGATCAGTGATTCCATATTCTGGATATCTGCGATAACACCGTTGCATAAGGGATAGGTGATGTGAATGTTGCCCGGCGTTTTTTCATACATCTCAAAAGCGGAATTCCCGTATGCAAACATATTCTTCTTATTTTCGATCGCGATCATGTTTTTTTCAACTAAAACACTGTCATCCGCACGGTTATATATTTTGATATTACTTGTCCCTAAGTCGATTCCGAATGCATAATTTGCCAAGGTAATATACTCCTTTCAATGTTTCCTATATAACATCTAACTGATTAATTTACTTTCTTTAAAACTGAAATAACTATTATCACCGATAATGATATGATCGAGTAAAAAAATATCGATTGTTTTGCCGATTTCGGAAATCCTTCCGGTAATATTGATATCGTTATCACTCGGTACCGGATCCCCTCCGGGATGATTATGCAGCAACATCATATGAGTTGCCTGAGAACGAAATGCGCTGATATACACTTCCCTCGGAGATAACAAAGAAGCATTAACGGTTCCTGTGGAAATCAACTGCTCTTCCAATAAATGGAGACCGGAATCAAATAATAAAAGCAGGATATGCTCTACTTTCTCATGACGGAATCGTTCCATATAATAGTTCGCTACCGATTCCGGTTTTGTAAAGGTAAGCTTATCTTTTGCTTTCGCCTGAGACATTCTGGTGCATAGTTCTGCAAGTACTTTTAACTTAACCGCTTTGACCTTGCCGATCCCTTTCACCTGCATCAGATCCTGAAGCGGGATGTGGTGCAGTCCTAAAAGTCCGTTACCGTACCTTCCGACGGTTTTTAATACTTCTTCGCCAAGTTCTCTTGCACTCATTTCCTGTGTTCCGGTACGGATGATAATTGCAAGCAATTCAGAATCCGTAAGTGCTTCGGCTCCAAAGGAAATAAATTTCTCATATGGAAGATTCTGTATCTTTCCAATATCATTGTTCTCATACTTTACTAATTTCATTCAACCTCTTTCCCGACGGCAATTCTCTCCT
>JAFLTF010000009.1:0-42773 GCA_022510585.1 Lachnospiraceae bacterium | reverse complement strand
CCTGCAATATAGCCACCAATCGGTGCAAGTCCGCCCCCCGGATTCTTGATCAGGGATCCTACAACCATATCCGCTCCCACATCGCCGGGTTCTATCGTTTCCACAAATTCTCCGTAACAGTTGTCTACCATACAGATGACATCCGGTTTTATGCTTTTGATAAAACGGATCAGTTCTCCGATTCCGGCTACCGACAAAGTAGGTCTTGTCTGATAACCTTTGGATCGCTGAATGGTTGCAACTTTGGTCTTTTCGTGAATGGCGCTGCGGATCGCATCATAGTCAAAGCTGCCATCCGGCTTTAAGTCCACTTGTCTGTAGGAAATGCCATATTCTTTCAGAGATCCTTTGGACGGTCGGATGCCTATGACCTCTTCCAAGGTATCATAAGGTTTTCCCACAGGTGAAAAAAGTTCGTCCCCGGGGCGCAGATTGCTCATCAGCGCAAGTGAAAGAGCATGCGTACCGCAAGTGATCTGCGGGCGGACCAGTGCATCCTGTGCATGGAATACTTTTGCATAGACCTCTTCCAGCGTATCCCGCCCCAAGTCATTATAGCCATAGCCGGTGGTACCCAAAAGACATGCCTCGCTGACTCTGCATTCCTGCATGGCACGGATGACTTTTAACTGGTTATACTCCGCCGTCTCGTCTATGAGACGGAATCGGTCTTCTAATGATGTAAGGATTTCATTGCCAAAGTCAAGGACCCGTTTGGATATGCCAAAGAGTTCATATTGTTCTTTGAGGTTATTACTCATTAGGTTTGCTTGTTGTTCCATTGGATATGATTCCTTTTTCTGTTAAAATTTGCAGCATATGTGCTAAAATTTGTTTGTCTTCTTCTGCGACAGTCAAAGACTGTGCCATCTCGGAAGCAGGATGCCTGAAGTCCTGTCTGGAGATCCATGTGACATCCTCTTCTTTGCGAAACCATGTCAGCTGCCTCTTGGCAAAATGTCTGGTATCCCGTTTGATACGGTAGACGGCATCCTCCAATGTGCAATTCTGATCCAGATATTCCAGCAGTTCTTTGTATCCAAGGCCCTGCATCGATACCATGTCTTTGGTACACCCCATATTCTTCAAATGCTGAACTTCTTCAAGAAGACCGTTTTGCATCATATTGTCCACTCTTTTATTAATTCGTTCATATAACCGGCTTCTTTCATCGGTTAATACAAAATAGACAAATTGATAGGGTGATTCTTTTTGATGCTGTTGTTCATTATGTTCCGAAATCGGCTTTCCCGTTTTCTCATAAAATTCAATTGCCCGAATGACGCGTTTCACGTTATTGGCATGTATGATCTCACAGGACTTCGGATCGACTAAACGCAGCATTTCAAATAAAACTTCCCGGCCCTGTTTTTCTGCAATCTCTTCCAAACGTTCCCTGAGGGCTTCATCTTCCGTGGTTTCCGTAAAATCTATGTCATAAAGAACCGACTGAATATAAAATCCGGTTCCGCCAACCAAAATGGGAATTTTTTCAGCTTCATAGATCCGGCGTAAGGCATCTTTCGCCATTGTCTGAAAACTTACCACATGAAATTCTTCCGTAGGTTCCAAAATATCAATCATATAATGCGGTATTCCTGCCATTTCCGCGGAAGTGACCTTGGCAGAACCGATATCCATATGTCGGTACACCTGCATGGAATCTGCAGAAATGATCTCTCCGCCAATGGCGTTCGCCAGTAAAACGGACAGTGCGGTTTTTCCTACAGCAGTCGGTCCCGTTAAGATGACCAAAGGTTTTTTTATGCACATCATGTAACGATCCTTTTAAATTTTTTTTCCAGTTCTGTTTTACTCATAGAAATAATAGTCGGTCTTCCGTGCGGACAATTGTAAGGATTATCCAAAGTAAGCAGTTCATCGATCAATACTTCCGCCTCTTGCACGGACATGCGGCTGTTCCCTTTTACGGCGGCCTTACAGGCGAGGGAAGCTATTTTCATACGGATGTTTTCCGGTGTTCCGGAAACTGTCTCCTGAATCAATTCATCCAATATATCATAAAAAAATTCCGTTTCCCGATAACCGTATAAATCTAACGGCACACCGGATAAGGCATAATCACTGCCGCCAAATTCTTCCAATACAAACCCAAGAGATTCAAAATGATCCTTATTTTGTAATAAGCATTCCTTTTCCCGTCCATTTAACGTAATGATCACAGGAGGATTCAGGTTTTGTGACACAATATCGTGTGTTTGAAAATGTTTGATAAACCGTTCATATTTTACCTTTTCATGAGCAGCATGCTGATCAATGATCAGCAGTTTATCCTGATAGGATATCAGCCAGTAAGTCTCAAATAACTGCCCGATGATCTCAAAATGTTCCCTTGCTTTTGGGGAAAGCAGCACATTGTCAAATAGATCAAGCTGCTCAGGTTTGGACTGATAATGCACAGGCTCCTTTACAGTCTCAACGGGCAAAGCAGCAGCAATTCTCCTTGTTTCAAACGGTTCCGGCGCGGCAGGCATTTTGGAGACCGGTGACGTTTTTTCTGGTGCAAAAGTTACTTCCGGTATCATTTCCCGCTGATGCAGAGATTCATAGATGATCTCCTGTATCATTTCATAAAACTTCTGGCCGTCGGCAATTCTTACTTCCATTTTGGTAGGGTGTACATTGACATCGATCAGTTTTGTATCAATATTAAAATGTAGAATACAGAAAGGGAATTTATGCTGCATCAAATATTCCCTGTATCCGTCTTCCACCGCTTTGCTGATCAAATTGTTTTTGATATATCTGCCGTTAATATAAAAAAGCTCGTAATTCCGATTGGAACGGTTAATGATCGGCTTGCCAAGAAAACCGTCTATAGAAAAACCGTCTCTCTGTACATGGATTTCCTGAAGTTCCCTCACAATATCTTTCCCGTAAATACGATAAATAATTTCTTTCAGATCCCCATTACCGGGGGTATGGAATTTATTTTGATTATTTGCAATGAAATGAAATGAAATCTGAGGATGGGACAAAGCCAGATGTTCCATCAGATCCGCTACATAGGAACCTTCCGTTTGAGGCTGTTTCAGAAATTTCCTGCGGGGCGGCGTATTGTAAAAAAGATTTCTGACAAGGATCGTTGTTCCCTCCGGCGCACCGATCTCTTCCAAATCCTTTTCGATGCCGCCTTCTATTACATAGCGGATGCCGGTCAGATCTTCTTTTACTTTGGAAATAACTTCTACCATAGAAACAGCGGCAATACTGGCAAGGGCTTCTCCTCGAAATCCTAGACTGACCAAGTCAGTCAAATCTTCGGCTGAAGTAATTTTACTGGTAGCATGGCGTAAAAAGGCATTCCTTATTTGGGATTTTTCAATGCCGCATCCATTATCGGTCACACGGATCAGTGTAGTCCCTCCGTCCTTGATTTCAACCGTAACGGCATCCGCTCCGGAATCAATTGCGTTTTCTACCAGTTCTTTTACTACGCTTGCGGGACGTTCTACTACTTCTCCGGCAGCAATCTTATCAATTGTCTGATTGTCTAAGATATTGATCTTCATTTTCCATCCTCATATTCAAACCTGCCATCGGTTTTTCAGCTTGTTTTGCAGCCGATACAATGTATTAAGCGCATCCACCGGCGTCAGATTCTGGATATCGATATCCTTTAGTTCTTGTAACACATCTTCATCTTTTACGGTATCAAATAATGATATCTGCTCCAGATCGATCTCATCATATTTGACGACTTTCTTTTTTTCATTTTTGATATTGATTTCTATCTGCTGCACTTTTTCCGTAATATCATTATCACTCAGCTGTTCTACGATTTCTTTGGCTCTGTCAATTACCATATCGGGCACACCGGCCAGTTTGGCCACCTGAATGCCGTAACTCTTGTCAGCCCCGCCTTTGATGATCTTGCGAAGAAATACAATGTCATCTCCCTTTTCTTTCACGGCAATACAGTAATTATTAACATTCCCTATTTTGCCTTCCAGCTCGGTCAATTCGTGATAATGTGTTGCAAAAAGGGTTTTGGCACCCAGAAGCTTTCGATTACTGATATGCTCTATGACTGCCCAGGCTATGCTGAGTCCGTCAAAAGTAGAGGTTCCTCTTCCAATCTCATCTAAGATCAGGAGGCTGTCAGACGTGGCATTTCGAAGGATGTTTGCCACCTCATTCATTTCCACCATAAAAGTGGATTGGCCGCTTGCGAGATCATCGGAGGCGCCAACCCTTGTGAAGATCCTGTCCACAATACCGATATCCGCTTTTTTGGCAGGGACAAATGCCCCTATCTGCGCTAACAGAACGATCAAAGCACTCTGTCTCATATAAGTTGATTTCCCGGCCATATTGGGGCCGGTAATAACAGCTATGCAATGTTTATTATTGTCCAGATACGTATCATTGGAAATAAACATATCATTTTGTATCATTTGCTCTACGACCGGATGTCTGCCATCCTTTATATGAATGATACCTTTTTCATTGAGCGTCGGTCTGATGTAATGATTTCGCTCGGCCACATAAGAAAAAGAAGCAAAGACATCCAATCTGGCAATTGCCCGTGCCGTTTGTTGGATCCTTTCAATCTGTGAGGCAATCTTTTCCCTTACCTCACAGAAAATATCGTATTCCAGAGAATGCAGCTTGTCCTCTGCGTTCAAAATGGTATCTTCCAACTCTTTGAGCCGGGGCGTTGTATACCGCTCTGCATTGGCAAGCGTCTGTTTGCGGATATAATCTGCCGGGACCAGATCCTTATAGGAATTAGTCACCTCAAAATAATATCCGAAGACCTTATTATATTTTATCCTTAAATTTTTGATGCCGCTTCGTTCCTTATCTTCATTCTCCAGAGCCGCCAACCAATTCTTACCCTCTGTTTTGGCGATTCTAAGCTCATCCACCGTTTTATGAAAGCCATCTTTGATGATACCGCCTTCTTTGATGGCAAGCGGCGGCTCCTCAATAATGGCATCATCTATCAAATGAAACAAATCCGACAAATCATCCAGTTCGCACTGGATTTCCCGTAATAAATCAGAATTTGCATCCTGCAAGATCGTTTTGATGGAAGGAAGCATTTCCAAAGAACCGCGAAAAGCAATTAAGTCTCTTGGATTTGCCGTACGATAGCTGACTTTTCCAAGCAGTCTTTCCAAATCATAAATCGGATTCAAATATTCTCTCAGTTCATCCCGAAGCATACTGTTATTACAGAGTTCTTCTACCGCATCCAGTCGTTTTTCAATGGTTATTTTATCGATTAAGGGCTGCTCGATATATTTTCTCAATAGTCTTCCGCCCATGGCCGTCTTTGTTCTGTCAAGAACGCCCAGAAGAGACCCTTTCTTCTGCTTCTCACGCAAAGTTTCCAAAAGTTCCAGATTTCTTGTGGTAGCGCTGTCAAGCAGCATGTATTTACTGGTCAGATAGGGATACAGATGCGTAAAATGATCCAAAGATGTCATCTGCGTTTCATAGAGATATTGCAGCAAGGCTCCTGCGGCAATCAGACCAATCGGAAAATCTTCGATTCCCAGACCGGTTAAGGAGGTGACATGAAAGTGTTTCAGCAGACATTTTTTACAGGATTCTTCATCAAAGTAATGGTTTGCCAGAGAATAAATTGCAACATCAAAGCGGCTTTTCAGACTTTCCGTATCAAATCCGCTGACTAAAAAAGCTTCGTTGCAGATGATCTCAGAAGGGGTATATTTATTGATCTCATCCTGTAGTTTACGAAGATCTTCCACTTCTGTCAGATAATAATCACCGGTAGTTACATCCGCAATTGAAATGCCGGTTTTTCCGGCAAAATAAGAAATGCAAAGGATATAATTATTTCTGGAGGCATCCATTGCCTGAATGTTCAGGTTCGTACCGGGTGTCACGATCCGAACCACCTCACGTTTTACGATTCCCTTTGCTTCCTTTGGATCCTCAACCTGTTCACAGATGGCAACCTTATAGCCTTTCGATACCAGTTTGTTGAGATATCCGTCTACGGCATGATAGGGAACGCCGCACATGGGCGCACGTTCTTCCTGCCCGCAGCTTTTACCGGTCAACGTAAGTTCCAACTCTTTGGATACCACCTGTGCATCTTCAAAGAACATTTCATAGAAATCGCCGAGACGATAAAAAAGAATACAATCAGGGTATTCTTTTTTGGTTTCCATATATTGCTGCATCATGGGCGTGAACTCTGCCATGTCTCTTACCGTCTTTCTTATTTTTATCAGGATAAAATTTCCGTAACATGCCCGGTATAATAGAAACCGTGGCATTCATCCAAAGAAACCTTCATCAGTTTACCTATATAGGATGCAGTGCCCGGGAAATGAACCAGCATATTGTTGGAAAGTCTTCCTGTCACCAGAGAAGAATCTTGTTCATTGATATCCTCTACCAATGCTTCCATTATTTTCCCCTGTAATAAAAGCGCTCTTTCCTTCGCCGTGTCTTGTACCACTTTTAATAAACGGTCAAAATTAGCTTTCACGACTTCTTGCGGCACTTGATTTTCCATTTCCGCCGCCTTTGTTCCTGTCCGCTTAGAATATTGAAAAGTAAAAGCATTATCATAACCGACTTTTTTTACGACATCGATGGTTTCATCCACATCGGCTGCACTCTCTCCGGGGAAACCTACGATAATGTCAGTTGTAATCGCTATATCAGGGATTTCCCTCTTGATTTTTTCAACTAACGAAAGATATTGCTCTTTGGTATATTTCCTGTTCATTGCCCGTAATATCCTATCAGAACCGGATTGCAGGGGAAGGTGCAAATGGCGGCATATTTTCTTGGAATCTCTAATCACATGGATCAATTCTTCGGAGAGATCTTTCGGATGAGATGTCATAAAACGGATTCTTTTAATGCCGTCGATCTTTTCTATTTCCTGTAAAAGCTCGGCAAAGGTAACGGAGGGTTCAAGATTCCTGCCATAAGAATTGACATTCTGTCCAAGCAGCATGATCTCTACAACACCGTCATCTGCCAACTGTTTGATCTCTTCAATGATCTCATCCGGCTTTCTGCTGCGTTCTCTGCCTCTGACATAAGGAACGATACAATAACTGCAGAAATTATTACAGCCAAACATGATATTGATGCCGGATTTATAAAAATATTTCCGGCTGACGGGCAGTTCCTCCACAATGCGATCTGTTTCCTTCCAGATATCAATGATTGTTTCATCCGGATTTTCAAGCATGGTATGAAAGAGCTGTGCAAATTTATAAATGTTGTGCGTGCCAAAAATCAAATCCACAAACCGGTAACTTTTCTTGATTTTATCGATAACAGACTGTTCCTGCATCATGCAGCCGCATAAAGCAATCTTTAAATGCGGGTTTTTCTTCTTCAAGCTGCCGACATAACCCAGTCTGCCATAGACCCGTTGATTTGCATTATCCCTGACCGTACAGGTATTATAAATAACAAAGTCCGCTTCTTCTTCCGATTCGGTCATTTCATAGCCGACCTTTCCAAGAATGCCCGCCAGTTTTTCCGAATCCCTGGCATTCATCTGACAACCGAATGTCACAACGGCACAGCGCATGGGCCGTCCCAGTTTTTCACTCATTTCCTTGATATATCTTCTGGATTTGGCTATGTAATAATATTGTTTTGCAGGTTCTTCTTCCGGCACTGCACCTGAGATATCAATCTGATCAAAATCTACCTTCTCATACATCGATATTTGATTCTGCCTTTCAAATTTTCTTACAACATGCTAACGCTAAGGAGCCGGGGCCGATATGACAGGATACACTCAAAGACAGAGGATCCATATGGATTTCGAATCCGGGAAATGCTTCTTCTGCTTCCTTTTTAAACTGATTGGCAGCATCCAAATCATAGGTATATGCTATTGACAGCCAGATATTATCCGGGGTTGCACCGCCAAAACGATTATTCATATCATTGCGGATGGCATTGATCATGATGGATTTCCCCTGTGAGGTTGTACGTGCTTTGGCAAAAGCATCCAGCTTCTCCCCCTGGATCTGCAGTACGGGCTTCAATTTCAGAAGTGTTCCGAGCGCTGCCGCCGCCGGAGTGATCCTGCCGCCTTTTTTCAGATAATATAAAGTATCCAGCATGATATAAATACTGGAATTATACTTGTCCTTTTCCAAGAAATCTTTGATCTGGGCAGCATTCATGCCGCGTTCTGTAAGCGCTATCGTGTCCAGCACAGACTGCCTTTGCGTAACGGATATCCGCTGGTTGTTGACAACCTGTACCCTGCCGTCATAATCTTCCGCAAGCATGAGCGCGCTTTGACAGGAACCGCTTAAGCCGCTGGACATGGGAATATGCACAATCTCATCGTACTCTTTCAGCAGTTCGTTCCAAAGATCCAAAATGGATTCCGGCGTTGGCTGACTTGTAATGACATCAGCTCCCTGTTCTAATTTTTCATAAAATTCCGGTTGTCCCAACGTGATATCTTCATAATAAGTCGTTTCATTGATCATAAACGGCATAGGAAGGACCGAAATTCCCATTTCTTTTGCCTGTGATTGTGTAATTCCGCTATTGCTGTCTGTAACGATTGCAATCTTTGACATATTCTGCCTCCATTAATACATCTAATATTTATGCCATATTCTCAGTTTACGTTTAGATGGTTCTAAAGTCAACAGCATTTGTGCCGATATCATTCAAAATCATACGGATCGGTCCGTATTTATTTTCCGATAGATCCGGATCCTCCGAAAGTATTGTCTCCACTTCCTCACTGGCAAGTTGTAATATGGAGGCATCCTGAAAAACATCGCCCAATTCAAATTGCAAATCTCCGCTCTGCCTGATACCGAACAAATCTCCGGGTCCACGCAATTTTAAATCCTGACTGGATATATAAAAACCGTCATTCGATTCATTTAAAATTTTCAATCTTTTTATAGTGGACTCTTTTTCGGATGTGCTGATAAAAATACAATAGGACTGATGTTCACCGCGACCCACACGCCCGCGCAGCTGATGTAGCTGGGCAAGTCCGAATCGTTCCGCATTTTCCACCATCATAACGGTTGCATTGGGCACATTGATACCCACTTCAATAACTGTGGTAGATACCAGAACATCAATGTGATGTTCCTTGAACTCTTCCATGATCCGGTTCTTTTGCGCAGATTTCATTCTGCCGTGCAGAGAGGCTATTTGAATAGAGGGGGGTAATTCTGCCCTGAGCTTTTCGGTATAAGAGATAACATCCTCCAATTCATCCATCTCTCCGGCATCCACCATGGGACAGATGACATAAACCTGTCTCCCGGCATTTACTTCTTTCTCTATGAAGCGGTAGGCCGTATGCCGATAAGAAGTTCCCACAACACAATTTTTTATTTTCAATCTGTTTGCGGGAAGTTCATCCAGCACGGAAATATGGAGATCCCCATATAAAATAATGGCAAGCGTCCTGGGAATCGGAGTTGCACTCATAACAAGAACATGCGGAACAGCCCCTTTTTCTGCCAATGTTTCCCGCTGCCTGACGCCGAAACGATGTTGCTCATCTGTAATGACTAAGGCCAGCTTATGATAAATTACTTTTTCCTGAATCAGGGCATGTGTACCTATACAGATGTCCGCTTCACCGTTTGCAATCTGTTCATAGATATATTTTCTGTCCTTTGCCGTGGTGGAACCTGTCAGCAGGACGGGATTGATGTGAAGTTTATATTTTTCTTTTAATTGCAAAAGAGATTCAAAATGCTGCTTTGCCAGAACTTCTGTGGGCGCCATCATCGCACCCTGACAGCCGTTAGCCGAACACATTATAAGCGACAGAAAGGCTAAAATTGTCTTTCCTGAGCCTACATCTCCCTGAATCAGCCTGTTCATGACTGCATCACTGTCTAAATCTTCTTTGATCTGTGTCCAGACTTTGACCTGTGCATTCGTCAGTTTATAGGGAAGTGCCTCTATTAATCGCACTGTATCGGCAGTTTCCATCATTTTATAATGGTTTGGCAACACATTATTTTCCGATTGACATCTGCGTAACATCAAAATAAAAAGGAAAAATTCATCAAAAACAAGTCTTTTACGAGCTTCTATCAGTTCTTTTTCATCTGTCGGAAAATGCATCTGATACATGGCCTTTATTCTCGGCAGATATTGATATTTTTGTATGATTTCTTCCGGCAGAAAGTCCTCCCTTGCAGTATGTAGTTCAAAAGCCTGTTTCACTGCTTTGGTGACCGTATGATTACTTAGTCCTTTTGTCAAAACGTATTTGGGTACTAACTGCCTGGTAAGTTTTTCATATTCTTCCGGCTGAAAAATCCTTGCCTGCTCCATAACAAGGTGGTTTCCCTTCTTTTGAGGCAATCCGTAGAAAATGTAAAATGTCCCCTTTTTTAGCGTATTTTTGAGATAGGGCATATTAAAATAAGTCATCTGTATCATACCGGTAGCATCCTGCACGGTAAAATTCAAAATACTCAGATTCCTGACATGTTTTACCGCTATATTTCCGGTGATCATAGCGCAAATAGCATTCCGCTCTCCGGTAGAAATCTCTGCTATAGAAAGGGGCGGCGAAAACCGTTCATAATCTCTCGGATAATAGCGAAGCAAATCCTCAATATCAGTAATATTCAGCTTTGCAAAAAGCTTAGCTGTTTTTTCCCCAATCCCTTTTAACGCGGTAATATTCATAGAATTCCTCAAAATCCAAAATCCCCCATACGGGGGAATATATAATCATACCATTTCACAACTTGCGGGAATTGCGCAAAGCACAATTCTTGCGGCTGAAAAATCTGTGATTTTTCAGCCTATTCAACTGAAATTATATAATAATAAATAGGCTGGCCGCCAAATTGCAGTTCAATATCACAGCTGCCGTATTTCTTTTCTATCTCACTGCGAAGTATCTCTGCATCCTCTTCTTTCACATCTGCACCGTAATAGATACTGATCAGTTCAATTTCTTCCGACATCATTTCATCAACCATTTTTAATGCGACATCTTTCATATCGGTTCCTACGGAAAGGATGCCCTTATCACCGATTCCCATGAAATCGCCCTGTTTGATCTCTTTATCATCTATGGTCGTATCTCTTACGGCATAAGTGACCTGGCCGGTATGCACATGCTCAATCTCTTCCATCATTGCTTTGGTGTTTTCCTCAACAGACATATCCGGAACATAATTGATCACTGCAGTAATCCCCTGTGGCACGGTCTTTGTGGGAATTACAACGATATCTTTATCATTTGTCATTGCCTGTGCCTGATTTGCGGCAAGAATGATGTTTTTGTTGTTTGGCAGAATAAAAATATGATCTGCATTGACCTTTTCAATCGCACTGAGCATATCCTCCGTACTCGGATTCATCGTTTGCCCGCCCTCAATCAAATAGTCCACACCGAGAGTTTTAAAAATCTCATCAATGCCGTTACCTACAGATACAGCAATAAAACCGGCTGTCTTTTTAGGTTCATTGGTATCATCTGTATTCTTCGCTTGATCCACATCCTTACTTTCAGAGTCCTGTTCCTTTGACATCTTAAAAAGTTTCTCCTGGTGCTCCAGTCTCATATTATCTATCTTCATATTAGAAAGTGCACCGTATTTTAACGCCTTCTGGATAGCGAGCCCGGGATCATTGGTATGTACATGTACCTTTACCAAATCATCATCAGCCACTACCACAATGGAATCGCCTATAGATTCCAGATATTCTTTGAAATCCATTTCCATTTTGATATTGAAGACTTTATTTAACATAATGATAAATTCCGTACAATAACCAAAAGTAATCTCCGCATTTGCCTGTGCATCAAGATTACCGTAAGAGGATTTTTTCACATGAGCCGCTGCATCAGCGGAAATAGTAAGATCGATATCTTTGCCAAGGTATGCGTCATATGCTCCTTTTAATACCTGAAGCAACCCTTGACCACCCGAGTCAACAACGCCTGCCTGCTTTAAAACAGGAAGCAGTTCCGGCGTTTTACTCAATACTTCATCCATATGCTGGATAACCTGGTCCAAGAATTCAGACATATCCTCCATACCGGCATTTGCCAATTCTCTGGCCTTCTGTGCACCGCCCTTGGCTACCGTCAATATGGTGCCTTCTTTCGGTTTCATAACAGCTTTATATGCGGTTTCTACGGCTTTTTCAAACGCATCTGCCAAAATCGGGATCGTAATATCCTGGCAGGTTTTAACCCCTTTCGTAAAGCCGCGGAAAAGCTGAGATAATATGACGCCCGAGTTCCCTCTTGCACCACGCAGAGAACCTGAGGATACTGCTTTGCATAGGGAAGGCATATCTATGCTGCCTGCTTCATGCAGCTCTGCCACTTCTTTTGCGGCAGACATGATCGTTAAAGTCATATTTGTTCCCGTATCTCCATCCGGTACAGGAAATACATTTAATTCATTGATCCATTCTTTTTTACTTTCAAGATTCTTTGCTCCTGCCAAAAACATTTTAGCCATCATTGGAGCATCTATTTTATTTGAAGCCACCTCAAATCCTCCCTTAGTCAATTACTTTAACACCTTCGACATAGATATTAATCTTTTCAACCTCTACTCCGGCAAATTCTTCTACTTTATATTTTACACTGTCGATCAGATTATCCGCTACCGCAAGAATACTGACACCATACGAGACAATGACATGAAAATCCAACGTTAATTTATTATTTTTAAGATATACCTGAATCCCGCGGGTCATACTCTCTTTTTTCAAAAGTTTAACAAGACCGTCTCTGACATTCATTCCGGCCATTCCTACTATCCCGAAACATTCCATAGCAACAGTACCTGCATATTGCGCGATAACTTCATGCGCAATCGATATGTTCCCCATGTGCGTATCCATTGAAGAAGCTTTCATATACTACCTCCTTATTATTGACAGAAAGATATTTTGTAAAACAAAACATCTGTATTTTAACACCATATCCGTATTATAACCCGATATGGAAAAAAATGAAACAAAAAACTTTAGTATTTCCTGTTACCCCAAAGATTATTTTTTTTCAAGTCCACATATTCACTGTACGCCTTTTCCAAAATCTGTCGTTCATTCGCAAATTTTAGCAGGTGGAAGGCTTCGTGGTATTTATAATATCCGGAATCCATAAAATACTCTTCCCTCTGTGGCTTGCTGTAATAACTGTCAGCCATCATAAGATACCAATGAACTTCTTTTTCTACGGTATCTTCAGGGACGGTAAAAGTATATTCGCTTGTACCGATATACTTGATTATACTTGCTCTGGCACCGGATTCCTCCAGGACTTCTCTGATAGCCGTGTCTTTATGGTCTTCCCCGGACTCGACAGTTCCTTTTGGCAAAACCCATCCCTCATATTTATTATGAAAATTTTTGTACAAAAGAAGTATCTTCCCGCGAAAGATAACAACACCGCCGCAGCTTGTCGCTTCAATCATAATGATATTCCTTACCCTTCCTGTTCAAAATACGCATTAAAAATTCGTTTTGCAATCGGAACCGCATAGTCGCCGCCGGAACCTGCCCCTTCTATGATAATGGTCACACAGATCTGTGGATCCTCTACCGGGGCAAAACCTGTAAACCAGGCATGAGAATCCGTTTTCACCTGGTTGTATTCTGCCGACCCGGTTTTTCCTGCTGCAGTATAACTGCCGCCTTTTAGTCTGGTTGCGGTACCGCTTTCCACTACCTGCGTCATGAGTTTGGTCAAAGCTTCCGCCTCAGTCTCGGACAGCAGACTTCCATAGGAACCGGGAGAAAACTGTTTGATAATATTTTTGTTATAATTTTCCACATGATCGATCAAATATGGTTTCATCAAAACACCTTTGTTTGCAATCGCTGCAGTGATCATGTTCATATGAAGCGGGGTGATCTGGTCTGTTCCCTGTCCAATGGATGCCTGCATCACTTCGGAATCCGAGGTATCTTCGTTTACGGTAACACGACTCTGATTGTAAGCAAAGGTTACAGGAAGCGGCTTATTAAACAGCAGATCGGACAAGGTTTTTTCATAATGTTTCCTATCTAAAGAGACACTGATATTGGCAAAAGAGGCATTGCAGGATTTTGCAAAAGATTTCGTAAAATCTTCGCTGCCATGGGCCGAACCGTGATAACAGTTGATCACATCCGTACCCAAAGAAAACTTCCCGCTGCACTGATAGGAATAATTATGATAGCTGTCAGGGTTTTCCCTGATATATTCCAGGGCGGTAACGATCTTGAAAGTGGAACCGGGAGGATATAATCCCTGTGTCGCCCGGTTCAACAATACACCACTCTCATTCTCTTCCAACAATTCATCCCAGATGTCTTCGATCTGATTTGGGTCAAAATCCGGTTTGGAGACCATGGCCAGAATCTTTCCTGTAGACGGTTCCGTGACGATGATTGCACCCTTATAAACGCCCAATGACTGATATGCAATTTCCTGCAGATCCACATCCAGGGTAGTCACAACATTGTCACCCGGATATTTTTCACCGGACACTTCGCTTGCTACCTTATCGGATAATTTTGCATTGGACTGTATCAGGTAATAATTGCTCTGCGCTTCTATACCGAATCTGCCATTGGATGCATAACCGACTACATGAGCAAACATATTGGCAAAGGGATATTCCCTTTTTTCATTATTTTGTTCGTCGGTTATAGTATGCGCCAATATCTGTCTGTCATTTGCGTAAATTGTCCCCCTTGTGTTCTGGGAAATAAAAAGTTCCTGCCTGCTGTTATAGCTGTTATTGATCATAGCCTGTCTGTTTGTCATCGCATAATAGCAGGTGTATCCCATCATAGCGAGGAACAAGAGGACGAAAACATCGATCACAAAATGAATCTGGTTATTCGTTTTCTTCCTCATATTCTGTTTCTGTTTTTTCTTTTGAATCGCTTCTTCGTTTTCTTGCTTTCTCTTTTTTCTTTCTGACACGTCTGACTCCTTCATCCAGTCTGATCATATCCAATCCTTCTATGATAAAAAACATGATCAGTGTAGTGAGGACGGAACTTCCTCCATAACTGATAAACGGCAGTGTAATGCCTGTCATTGGAATAAATTTTGTTCCTCCGCCAATGGTTAGGAATACCTGAAATATATAAGTAACACCCAATCCGAATGCAAGCAGTTGATAAAACCGGTCCTGCAATTTCATGGAGATATTCATAAACATAATAAAACAACTGATACTGATCAATATCACACTCATTGCAAAAAGGATCCCCAGTTCCTCCGCCACGGCGGAAAAAACAAAATCAGCCTCCACAAAAGGAATTGCCGTTGGATTTCCCTCAAAAAGGCCAAGCCCGAACCAACCGCCGCTGCTTATTGCAAATAAGGACTGTGTAATCTGATAACCGGCATCATCGATACAACTCCATGGGTCTCTCCAGGCCTGAACCCGCACCTGTACATGAGAAAAGAAACGAAATGCCAAAACAGCAGCGCCACTGCCGCCCACACAGCCAAGCAGCAGATATATCCATTTTCTGGTAGCAATATATACCATAAAAACATATACGATAAAAAAGATCAATGCACTTCCCAAGTCCTTAGAGGCAACCAAGATCAACACATGAATACCCGCGACGATGGCCGTTGTCATGATACGCAGTAAATCATTGGATTCATACAATGCACTTGCCAAAAAAAAGACAAATATAATCTTTACAAACTCAGAAGGCTGAAAAGTAATGCCGCCGATGGAATAGGAAATCTTGGAACCGTGCGTCACGGAACCCAACATCAATACAATGCCCAAAGCACAGATACCTACCAGCGCATAAATCCAGGTCAGACTCTTTAAGAATTTCAGCTTATGAATAAAGAACGGAATAATCATTCCCACCGCAATGGATACTGCCACGATAAAAAACTGTTTCACTGCCTTTTCATAAGAAAGCCTGGTCAAAATAACAAAGCCTACACAAAGCAGCATGCACATATTATTGATGATCAATCTGTTCCCTTTCGGATAGATCATATGGAACAGTACTACTGTCGCAAACAGTAAAATCTGTTGAAAAATATAAAACAAGAGGTATTCGATCTTTCCCGTTTCAAAGCAGATTACCATAAAACAGGAAAAATGTACGAAAAACATCAACAAAACCTGTCTTATATAGATTCCACCAGTTCCGTTTTCATGGGAGGAACGTAAGGAAAGAAAGCATTCCAATGTATAAAATGCAAGCAGTAATGTAATTAAATACTTGGAAATTTCTGTAATATATAGTTCCATATGATCATGCCCTTTTCGATTTCAGAAAAAAACTATTCTACCCCTCTTTTATAGTGCCCTGTGGTATAGTCATTAATCGGAAATACATCTTTATTCCCCATGTAGTAGTCCAGGATTTCTTTTACGATACGCTCCGTTTCCCATACAAAGTCCAGCCTGATTGCAAAAAGTCCAAGTTTTTGTATTTCTTCGGCCTTTTGATGCAGAGAATACGGTACGGAATTATAAATAACATTATAGCAATGTTCGCAATTGCATAATACAGGAAATTTCGCTTTATATCTATCAATTAAATAAAGACTGTTGTTATTACCGTTCCTGTCGCAAATATCGCCGGTCTTCTTCAGACAATTCGCACTGATCATCATCGGGATCGTTGCATAGACGGCCATAGATAATTTATGACTGCTGTTTTCTATCATATATCGGCATTCTTTTTTGTTCAATTCCATCGGTAAATAGCTTTCCTTACAGTAAGCATCCCAGAACTTTGCTGCCTCCTCATTAAAACAATACAGGCCATAATCTGTCACTACATCATATCCTGCAGATCCATTTGCTAAGGATATTACAGCTGAAAATGCTTCCGGATTTCGTACAAGAAATCCTCTTATCCGTTCATGCAGTGCGGAAAATAATCTGCGAAGATAAGAAGCGTCTTTTTCCCGGAGAACATAGGGTAATGCGAGATAGATCTCGGCATTTGGGCAGTTTTCAATATATTGACTAATTTGGTCAATATCGTTCATATAAAAATCGCTGTCTATATAGATCCTGTCACACGGATAGTCGCATACGGCTTGTAACTGTTCATGATTCCTTACCATAACATGAAGTTTTGGTATCGTATCGGACTCTTCCCGTATCTTTCGTGTATTCATTTCTGCCGTTTTGTCTGGCAGTTTGCGGCGCACTGTCAATCCCCGCGCTTCGATCATTTTGTCTTCAAATACTTCTAACGCATTCCTGCGCAGCTCATTCAACCGGGATACCGGCATAAATGCCCCTTCTTCTACCTCAATTTCCTCTTTGGCAATTTGAATTCCATAGTTTCCGGTCTTACGCAGCTGTTTTAAAAAATCTTCCTTTTTCATCGGACGGTTGACCGCCGGCTGTACGATCTCCCCATAGACCGTCTGCGTAATGCCAAATCCCTCTATTTGCAGCGCTGCCGGTTCGTTTACGCGAAAAGTTCCTTTCATAGTGACAGGATACTTTTCTTCTTCGCGTAAGTAACGCTTTGCAATATCCTTTATCAGTGTTTCATCGCTGCCCAGATAGCCCGGTTTATGCAGGGTGATCATTTCCCTGCCGTTTGTTCTCTCGTAATAACCGGTCTGAATCTCACTTCTGATATAAAGCCTGCGCAGCTTGTCCATATCAGACTCATCCACATGGTATTGTCCGCTTCCATTCTCATAATACAAATCAATATATTTACGATAGATTGCCGTAACTCCCGCAGCATATTCCGGCCTTTTCATTCTGCCTTCTATTTTAAAAGAATCGATTCCCGCTTCAATCAGTTTCGGAAGATATTCTATGGTACACAGATCTTTTAAACTTAGAGGAAAGGATTCGGCGGATACGGTATTCTTGTTCTCGTCGAATATCCGGTAAGGAAGTCTGCAGGGTTGCGCACATCTGCCCCTGTTTCCGCTTCTACCGCCCAAAATACTGCTAAAAAGACACATGCCGGAATAACAGTAACACATTGCGCCATGAATGAAACATTCCAATTCTAAATCTGTATTTTCTTTTAATGCTTTGATTTCCGCTAAGGACAATTCTCTGGCAGGCACGATCCGTGCAGCTCCCTGCTCTTTTAAAAATAAAGCGCCCAATGTGCCCGTGATCGTCATCTGGGTACTGGCATGCAGCGAAATATCCGGAAAGTGTTCCTTTAAATACTGCCAGACTCCCATATCCTGAATGATGGCTCCATCCAGCCCGGCTTCGTAAAAAGGACTGATAAACTCATAAAGAGAGGAAAACTCTCTATCTTTTATCAGGGTATTGACCGTAAGATAAATCTTTTTGCCATATAAATGTGCATAACGGATCGCCTTACAGATTTCTTCTTTCGTAAAATTATCCGCATATGCTCTTGCACTAAATTGATTTCCGCCTAAATATATGGCATCCGCTCCCGCATGAAGCGCACCTAAAAATGCCTGATAGTTTCCGGCAGGCGCCAATAACTCAACTTTTTTCATATTTTCTCACATAGCTATGGAAAAAGCTGCCTAAAAAAGACAGCTTTGCACTATTTTTTCAATTCCTTTAATTGCGTTTCCAACCGAATGATATTCTTTGCATTCTCATCTGCCTCTTTTTTTAGTTTTTCCATATCTCTTTCCGTATTTTCCAGTTTCATCTGGGAAGCGATCAAATCGTGCTTCAAATCATACATTTCTTTCTCTTTGCTTTTTAATTCTTCTTCTAAAAGACTGATCTGCTGCTTTGCCTTAAAGTAATCATCCGCAATATTCAATTGCAAAAGCACATTCTGCATATCTAACGGCTGCCTTCTGAAACTGT
Organism: Lachnospiraceae bacterium; assembly: GCA_022510585.1. Classification (GTDB taxonomy): domain Bacteria; phylum Bacillota; class Clostridia; order Lachnospirales; family Lachnospiraceae; genus UBA3282. The sequence continues at coordinate 23,997 of JAFLTF010000009.1, read as the reverse complement.
CAACCTGACCATATTCAGTTACCTTATTATTAATATACGAAGCGACTTTTTGTAAGTACTCTTCACTTTCATAACCGCTTAAAGTAAAGACTTTACCGCCGATAATAACCTCCGTATCCGTTTTCATTGACATTGGCTCATCCTCCGAATACAAAATATGCCCTCATCTTAATAATTGATACAATATTTATTATATATAGCTTACGATGGAATTTCAAGTCCTAAATGATGATATGCAATATCTGTTACCATACGCCCTCTGGGCGTCCTGTTTAAAAAGCCGTTTTTCAGTAGATAAGGTTCATATACATCTTCTAATGTACCAGCATCTTCTCCGATTGCCGCCGCTAATGTATCCAAACCTACCGGACCGCCCTTAAATTTATCGATCATCGTCAATAAAATATTTCGATCGATATGATCTAAGCCCAATTTATCAACTTCCAATAAATCCAAAGCAATATTTGCAACTTCCTCTGTGATCACGCCGTCGTATTTTACCTGCGCAAAATCACGAACCCTCTTTAAGATGCGGTTGGCAAGACGAGGTGTGCCCCGGCTTCTTCTGGCAAGTTCCAAAGCGCCTTTTTCCTCTATCGAAACTCCCAAAATCTTTGCGGAATGAAGAATGATCCATTTCAGTTCTTCCACAGAATAAAATTCAAGATGATGGATCACCCCGAACCGATCCCGCAGCGGCGCACTAAGAAGTCCCGCTCTTGTGGTAGCGCCAACCAGAGTAAAATGCGGAAGATCCAGGCGTATGGAACGTGCCGAAGCGCCTTTTCCGATCATGATATCAATAACGAAATCCTCCATTGCCGGATACAGCACTTCCTCCACCTGTCTGTTCAATCTGTGTATCTCATCTACAAAGAGAAGGTCTCCTTCCTGCAAATTATTTAAGATAGCAGCCATTTCACCCGGTTTTTCGATTGCAGGACCGCTGCTCACTTTCATATTGACGCCCATCTCATTGGCAATAATGCCTGCCAATGTGGTTTTTCCAAGTCCGGGAGGTCCATAAAACAATACATGATCCAAAGAATCGTGACGCTGTTTCGCCGCTTCGATATAGATTCTCAGATTTTCCTTGATCTTTGATTGACCAATGTAGTCATCAAGAGTTTGAGGGCGTAAAGATCCTTCGATTTTGATATCCTCTTCCATCAGATTCGTTTCGATAATTCTATTCGTCATATCTGCTCCTCTATATTACATATATTTCAACGATGCCTTCAGAATCTCTTCTACCGTAGTGTTTTCTGTGATCTCTACCTGTTTGACTGCTCTCAATGCTTCGGCTGCCGAGTATCCCAGCGCCACCAATGCTTCCACTGCTTCGTTTTTTTCATTCACGGCATCGTCGCCGGACAATGAGCCTAAGGAAATACTTTCTTTTGGTCCTAAAGCATCCTCTAAAGAAATCTTATCTTTTAAATCCAGAATTACACGTTCCGCAGTCTTAGCTCCTACTCCGGGTGCTTTGGAGATCGCCTTGGCATCCCCCGCAAGAATGGCAAAACGCAGCTCGTCGGCGCTCATAACAGATAAAATGGCAAGCCCGCCCTTTGGACCGATACCGTTGACAGTGATCAATTTTTTAAATATTTCCAGGTCATCCCTGGTCAAGAACCCGTATAAGCTGAAAGAATCCTCTCTGACAAGCGTATAAGTGTATATTTTCAAAAAACTGCCTGTCTTGCCGATGGAATCGGCAGTTCTTGAAGATATTTTGATGTTATAACCGATCTGATTGACTTCCAGGACCAGATTGTCCTCCGTGATTTCCTCTACGGTTCCTTTTAAATAGGCGTACATAACTACCTCCTATATTTTTCTAAATGGTTATGATTTCCCGGTTCGGATATGCCTCTCTGCATAAGGCATCACCCGTGCACTCACGATCCCGATCAAAAAACCCGCTATCACGCCGGCAATCAGCAGATATGGCAGATAGAATACCGGTGCATAGGTTTCTACTACAAACACTGCTATGAGCATCTGACCGATATTGTGAAAAACACCGCCGCCGACACTGACTCCTACAACCGAAAAACGCTTCGTTTTATATAAAAAAAGCATGATACAAAAACTGAAAACAGCGCCTGAAAACGCATATAAAATCGAAGATAAATTTCCGAATAAAAATCCGGTAAGCAGAATGCGCAGTGAATTTACCAGGATCGCATCTTTTCCGCCATATAAATATAGCAAAAGAACCACCACAAGATTCGGCAGCCCGATCTTCACACCCGGAATACCGATACTCAATGGAAGAATCGATTCTATGTAGGATAAGATCATGGACAATGCCAATAGAAAACCAAGCAAAACGGTTTTTCTTTTCATCAATATACCACTCCGTCCAATTTCTGCTTTTGTCCGCCCGCTATTTCAATAACCACTTTATGAGGAAGACAGATAATGTTTTCTCCGGTTTTTGAGACGGCGCCGTGGTGTACGCAGATCAGATCCGGACAGTTGCTTTGTATCATTTGTATTTCTCCGTCCCGGCACACTAAAACATTATAATTGCCATCGTTATCCTCATTCGCCAAACTCCCGGCCGTTTTTTCCCACTCTTCCTCCGACAGTTCCCGGATAGACATCCCATCCTCTCTATCCTGCACAGGCGACTGCTCTGACAGAAGATAATATCTTACATCGCTTTGCAAAAGAGAAATACGGTATAAAACCCTGCCGTCATAAGAAATCTGTGCATAACTCCCCTGTACACGAATCAAATGAAAGAAAAGCAGCATTATCAAAGCGATTGCCAAAAGTACGAACAAAAACCATATGTCCGCTTTGGTCATAGACTTCTTTTTCTCTGTTCCCATCATATCATAATCGAACATATGTTTCAATATCATCCTTCTAAAAACTGCATATTCCTTAGTTTTTCATCCTGTATCTTCGCGGTTATCACAGGAAGATGGCTTTGCAGAAAATTGTCCTCTAAATTCGATAAACCCTGTGCATTCAATTCCTGTACAATGATATTACAGATTGCCTCGATGATCAAAACTCTGTCATCCATTCCATCCTTCTGCCATGCCGTTTCCACATCTTTTACCCGATAAAAAAGATTGATCATATCACCGATCTCAAAGCAGACAGAAAGCTGCTCCATCCCTCTGTGAATCCATTTATCGAATGGCGCATATTTCCGATTCAGCAAATAGACTAAAGACATGATCTCCTTTATAAACTCATGCAGAAAAAGTTCCGCAGCAACCCGCTCTCCCCGTTTCATAGCTCTGGCATAATTATACTGCCCGGCTCTGGACGCCCTTGCCATACAGGCTACTATTTTCTTAAGCCTGACATCTTCCGGATAATAAGCAAGCAGTCCCTTTCTGATTTCGCTGAAGGTGCCCTGACGGTCTTCAAAGACCTCTCCGTTTGTAGCAGTGGCAAGATTGCTGCTTGCAAGGGCAAGCCATTCTAAGTTCGTTTCCGGAGCATGATCTATTCCAAGCAGGCCATAATAGAAATCCTCTATACACAAAACGCCTACCCGGTTCTGTCCGGTCTCCATCGTTTTTCGTCCGGGAAATCCCATAAATTCGCGGGGCATGGCATCATAAGCTTCCTGCAGGATTTTCCCGTAACGTTCATAAATGTCTCTTCTCAGCCAGATACAGAAAGAAGGTCCGTAATCATGGTCTTTTGAGATTTCATCATCAAATCCGAAACATTCCGATCCCCGTCCCACCAGTCCGGCGGCATATTCTTCCTCTAACTGTGGAAACTGCAAAAATATACTCTTTCCGTAGGTCTCATAATATCGTCTTGACAGTTCCAGTCCTTTCATATGAACAGCCCTGCCTTTCACTCCATCTGTCTTTACTGTAGCTTCGCTTTGATCTCTTCCGCAGCCTGCCGATATTCATCCTGCATCTTTGTCTCTCCCAATGCACCGTAGACAGCTGCGCAATTCTCGCACAAAACGGCGTAGCTTAGGTTCCTGCCGAAATGTTTTTCCACTTCCTGCAAAGCTTTCTTATATGCTTCCAGTGATTTATCATATTCCTGCATATGATAATATGCCTCACCGATGCCCGCCAAAGCTCCGCTATAGTGAGCATCCGTAGCTTCACCGCTTTGTTCGAATAAATCAAGAGCCCGCTCCAATAGTTTTCGGGCCTTCGGATATTCCGAGGTTTTGAACAAAAGCAGAGCCAGATTGGTCAGAGTCGTTGCGGTCTCCATTTCACTATGCTCCAAATTTTCGATGATATCCAGCGCTTTCTCCGCATAAATCACAGCCTCTGCATTACGATCCATTTTTTCCAGCAAAATGCTCATATTATTATACAGTCCCGCATAACGGTAATCTTTCGGAGGAATCAGCCCGTCATAGATCTGCAGAGCCTGCTCATAATATACATATGCCTGCTTATAGTTTCCCGCTGCGCGGTAAGCCGTTGCAGTATTTAATAAAGTTGTGGCAAAATGTTCCGACCGGTCCATCTGCAGCTCCTCCATCAAAAGCAGCACATCCTCCGCAGCATCAAATGCTTTCCTGAATTCGGATACACTTCTGTAAAAGCCTATCATTTCATTGCAAATGGTAATATAAGCCCCATAATCCTTCTCATCTTTTGCCTGCTCCAGAGAGGCACATAAAAAGGAATCTGCTTTATCGATCTCGTTTCCGGCAAAATATTGATCCAGTTGTGTAAAAAAAGCCTGAATATCCATGGATACCTCCGACACATGATTATATTCTTAATATTTTCCGTTAAAGATCTGTGCGATCGGTGAATCATCGGAAAGAATAATGGTTTTATTCTTGCCGTTCATACTCTCCTCCAAGGCATCCATGGCCCTTACAAAGGAGTAAAAATCTGTCTTCTCCGGGTCGGAATAAGCAGCCGAAAGGATCCTCATATATTCCGCTTCCCCTTCCGCAATCGTTGCTTCCGCCCGAGCCTGCGCATCGGAGATCATGATTGCAACTTCTTTATCCGTTGTATTTTCTATCATCTTTGCCTGTGATTTTCCTTCTGCGGTATACTGTGCCGCAATATTCTCCCGCTCGGAAATCATACGGGTGTAAACAGCCTGTTTGTTGTCATCCGGCAGATCCAGTTTTTTTACTTCAACCGTTACGATCTCAATTCCGTATTGACTCTCTATATGGCCTATCTGCTCCATGATCTCTTCCGTTAAGGATTTGATGTCAATGACTTCTTTGGTCTCTGTAGGCAGCTCCAGATCATTGCTGATTACATCACTTTCCGTTTCGTTGACCGTAATGGTCATTTTCCCGTCGCGGCTCATGATAACTTCATCCTGCTTCATATTGGAAATCGTATTTTTGGTCGCATTATAAACAATGGTATCGATGCGCCTTTCTGCGTTGGATACGGAACAGCTGAGCGTCTGGGCAAAAACTAAGGGATCGTTGATCTGCCAGAGAACATAGCTGTCCACGATCATAGATTTCTTGTCGGAGGTGATGACGTCCGAAGCCGGAAGGTCATACAACAACAGCTGATTCGGGATGATATCTATGGATTCGATAAAAGGAATCTTAAAACTGAGTCCGGCCTGCGCATTGACCCGCTCCACCCTTCCGAATTGTCTGACCAGTTTATACTGATTTTCCTTGGTAATGACGATACTATTGGCGCCGACGATGATGAGGGCGGCAACAATTAAAAACAACAGAATTTTTCCGGAGGTCTTTTTTTCTTTAGATGTCCCCTTTTTTGTTCCGTCGGAATTAAATCTCTCATATTCTACGTTTTCCGTATTTGTTCCGTTTGTCTGATTTTGATTCATCATATTAATAAATCCATTCCTTTCACTTAATCTATACTAAGCTAGTCTTTTTCGTCTGTATCATTGTCATTTGTATCTGCACTTTCATTTGTTACAAAACTGTCAAGCGGCAGAACGGTACTGGTTGTCCCGTCTGAGCTTTCAATGATCACCTTAATATCCGGCAATACATTTTCCATTGCCTCATAAAACATTCTTTTTTTGGTCACTTCCGGATATTTGACATATTCCTGATACATGGAATTAAATCTGGCAACCTGACCGTTTGCCTCATTGATCCGCTCCTGTTTCGCCGCTTCCGCACTCTGTAAGATTTCATCGGACTTAGCTTCCGCGTTCGGGATCTGCTCATTACGATATTTATTGGCATTGTTCAAAGCGGTTTCCTTACCTTGTTTTGCGGTTTCCACTTCTTTAAAAGCATTGCTGACTTCCTCTGTAGGCGGCTCCGCATCCTGGATGGTAATACTGATCAGCTGAATACCGATATCATAGGATTCTAATTTTTCTAAGATCATCTGAGTAATATTTGCCTGGATTTCATTCTTTCCCGTAGTCAGCACACTGTCCACTGTATAGGAGCCAATGGTTGTCCTGATACAATTTTGTGCAATATTTTTTAGGATTTCTACCGGATCTTCCGATGCATACAGAGCCTTGACCGGATCCGTTACACGATAAGCCGCATAAAAATCCACATTAATAAAATTATAATCAGATGTGATCATCATGGCATCATCTACCACATCACCGCTTTCGCCTTCTAATGCATATCCGATTGCAAATCCCTGAATCGTCGTATTTACCTTTGTTACAGTCTGTACAAAGGGAATTCTAAAATGCAATCCCGGCGCAGTAACCGCTTTGGGCGCACCAAAGGTACAGACAACTGCCTGTTCCTCTTCCTGAATTGTATAATAAGAATTGCCAATAATGATAAATATAAGGACAAGCGCAATAATCAGTTTTATCAAGCCGCTAGTCTTACCAAGCATATTCCCAATCGGTTTTTGCCCGGCATTCGTTTTTTTATCAAACATGTTTTTCCTCCTCTGTCTGTAATACCCTATTTTAAAATTTTTACCTAATAACTCGTATCTATGTTATTATATAACAAAGCAGGAAAGAACACTATAAAAAAATAGTAAAAACGGAGGTTTTTATGAGAATTATATTTATCAGACACGGAGATCCGGACTATATGAATGATTCTTTGACAGAAAAGGGAGTACGTGAAGCAAAATTGCTGGCTAAGAGAGTATCGGAATGGAAAGATATCACTGATATCTATTGCTCTCCTTTAGGACGCGCAAAACAGACTGCATCTTATTCTCTGGAGAATTTGAAACGCGAAGGTATCACTTATCCCTGGCTTAAGGAATTTGCTTATATGATCGATGACCCGGTCACCGGAAGACATGGCGTACCTTGGGACTTTATGCCAGAGTATTGGACAGAAATAGAGGATATGTATGACAGACATAACTGGAAAAAAACGGAGATTTATCAGTCAAATCCGGAACTCTTGCCGGCTTATGAAGATGTCTGTGTCAATCTGGATGCATTATTAGAAAAATACGGATACAAACGATTCCACAACTACTATGTTACCAATCATGAAAAAACACCGGAAAGACAGGACGCAACCATTTTATTTTTTTGTCATCTGGGAATCACTTGTGTTATGATGAGTCATTTGCTTGGCATATCCCCTGCCGTACTGTTACATAGTTTTTATCTTGCGCCTACTTCCGTTACGATCCTTGCCACAGAAGAACGAATACCCGGTAAGGCAATGTTTCGGGCTCAGGTCGTAGGAGATACCAGACATCTGCACGATGGCAGCGAGCCGGTTTCTGCGGCGGGATATTTTACGGACACTTTTCATGAATGATTACCGATATTATCTAATCTTCTCGGGAAAACCAACTTTTTTCTGCACCTTGCGTAAGGTTTTCCCTGCATAATAGCCGGCTTTTTCGGCATTTGCCTTAATAATGCCGTCTAAATAGGCTTTATCCTGACTAAGCTTTGCATAACGTTCCTGAAGGGGTTTTAAGATATCCGCAACAGACTCTCCGACCGCCATTTTAAAGTCACCGTAACCCTTACCTTCAAACTCTCGTTCTACTTCCTGCGGAGTCTTGTCCGTACAGGAACAATAGATATCGATCAGATTACGGATTCCCGGCTGTTCTTCGCAGTAACGGACACATGCTTCGGAATCGGTTACGGCACGTTTAAACTTGCGAATGATAGTATCCGTATCATCCATCAGATAAATGCTTGCATTTGGATTCTCATCGGATTTCGACATCTTTTTCTCGGGATTCTGCAAAGACTTGATATTTGCTCCGGCTTTCCCGATATAAGGCTCCGGTATCGTAAAAACATCACCGTAAATTGCATTAAAACGCTGTGCCACGTCTCTTGTAAGCTCCAGGTGCTGCATCTGGTCTTTTCCCACCGGAACCACATCCGCCTGATAAAGCAGGATGTCAGCCGCCATCAAAACGGGATAAGTAAACAATCCGGCATTGATATTATCCGCATGTTTGGAAGACTTATCTTTATATTGCGTCATACGATTCAGTTCACCCATATAGGTAAAACAGTTTAAGATCCATGCAAGTTCAGCATGTCCCGATACATGAGACTGATAATAAATACAATTTTTCTCCGGATCAAGTCCTGCCGCTATATACAAAGTGAGCAGACTTCTTGCACGTTTTCTAAGCTCTGCAGGATCCTGTCTGACAGTAATGGAATGAAGATCTACAACCGAATAGAAGCATTGATACTCGTCACTGAGTGTGATCCAGTTCTTCAAAGCACCAAGATAATTACCGAGCGTCAATGAACCCGTTGCCTGCATTCCACTGAATAATACCTTATTTCCGTCTATCATGATACTGCCTCCAAATGTATTTCAATCCAATCAAATTTCAAAAAATAGTTTATCATCGGCATCTGTTTTCGTCAAGAGATGCTGCACAGGACATGAAAACATGTTGTTCTCCTATCGCTATGCAGCATCTTTTATGCTTTAATCGTTATCTTCTTCACAGCCACAGGTTTCCGCGTTGCTGCCAAACGTCGATCTTGTATCAAACCTCGATGAAAATCTTGATTCATTATCCTGACAGTCACAGTCATCATCATAATCATTGTCACAACCGCCGTCGTTTCTGCTGCGATTATCGTTATGACGATTTCTTCCATTGCGGCCAAAGCCTATACGGCCGGAACCACCGCAGTCGGAATTTGAATTACACAGTAAGAGTAATAGTAAAATACAACATGAGTTCATCGATAGCATCCTCTCTTTTTTTTCATAAGATATCTTATGCCAAAAGAGAGTTATCTGCTACTAGGATATTTTATATAAAATTCGCCGTTTGATATAGGAAAAGGTGTAGTCCTCTCCTTTCTGTGCCAGCATGCGCAATAAAAATTCCAGTTTTTTTCTTGTTTTCTCATGCAGCAGCAAAGGAGCCTGTTCCTTTCCGGATTCATAATAAATAAGCGGATCTTTATCCGTATAGGTTTTTCCGTGATATACTTTACATGCCGCAATCCTGTCCATCAGCATTTCCACAATATATTTATCCGGCATCGGAGCCGGAGCCATACCTCCCGGAATCTCCTTCATACTATAATCGATCCAGTATTCGTAATGGTGTTTGTTCCGCCCTTTATGATGCAGCCAGGCGGAAGAATAGCCGATGTCTTCACGCTCCGCATTATTAGGACTTCTGTTGCCCTGATAGTATTTGGCGCCGACTATAAATTCGGATGGACTGTATTTGGACAGATCATGCAGCAGTCCCTGCTTATACAGACCAACCTTAAAGCAACCCTGCATTACCAGATACTTATGATATGTGATTGTTTTAAAATGCCTCCATACTTTCATGATGATTCCCGCGTTCTCTTAATATTTCTCTTTTTCTTAATTGTTTTTTCCTTCTCCTCATATTCCTCCTCTGTCCGTCCTCTTTGTGCGCTGTATATCATGACGGTGCGAGGCGGGATCTGTATATATTGAAGCGTTTCCTGGTCCGCCTTGGGAAGTACTTCTCTCTCCGTTTCCCGGGAATCTGTGGATAATATCCGTACCCATTCCAGTCCTTTCGGTATTTGCGGCAGACCGAACTGTTGCGTCATCCAATGCATATTAATACCGAGATAAAGCAAAGTTTCTTTTGCCTTGTCCTCATCTTTCCCATAGCGGCAGCAATACATGATTCCAAGACTCCTGCTTTCTGACGATGTATTTGGTATCCAGGCTTCTCTTCCGTGAAAAGAAATATCCGGATAGCCACAGGAAAGATGATCCATCCCCCTAAGCGGCGTTCGCATATGCAGGATGGAATGCCTTTTTCGTAAGGCAATCAGTTCTTTGGTATAGGCTAAAAGCTCTTCTCCGATTTTAAGATGATTCCATTTGATCCAACAGACTGGATTATCCTGACAATAGGGATTGTTATTCCCTTCCTGTGAGTTGGCAAATTCATCTCCGCTGTATAGAAGCGGCGTTCCCTGTGAAAGCATGACAAACGAAAGCGCATTTTTCATCTGCCGCAGCCGCAGGTTCGTGATATCTTTCTTTCGCGTTTTTCCTTCAATACCGCAATTCCAACTAAAGTTCTCCGAATTTCCGTCCTGATTATCTTCACCATTGGGTTCATTATGCTTGTTGTTATAGGAAACCAGATCATATAAACGAAAGCCGTCCTGTTTGGCAATATAATTGACAATTCCTCGATCCGTCGGATTTTTCCTGCAAAGACAGACCAGACTTTCAATCATATTGGCATCGCCTTTTAACAGCCTTCTCATATCATATAGAAAGTTATCGTTCATATAACCAAAATTACGGTAAAACGAAACATTTGCACTTATATCTGCAGGATTACCGGTCTCACCGGAATGATCATCTTTTTCTCCGATCAGCTTGGTTTCCGCTAATAATGGTTCTTTTCGAAGCGTATGCAGCGGAATATCATTTCCCATAAGCTGAAAACCGTCAATATGATATTCCAATACCCAATATTTAAGAATATGAAACATTTTCGTATAACCCACCGTAGGCGGAAAATAAAACTGCATCAGGATCTCTATTCCATTTTGATGCAACGCCTTTACAAGGTCTTTAAATTCCGTTACCGCATCTTTTTTATGGGAATAGGCATATTTGGGCAGAAAGTATAAGCCTTCCTGATATCCCCAGTAATTGATACGGATGGGTTCTTCCTGTTCACCTTTTTCTTTATAGAAAAGGGCTGCTTGCTCCATACTTTGGGGCTGCTTTTCTTTTCGTAAAATTTCATCAAATTCATAGGTAGGCATCAGTAAAACAGCATTGATCCCAAGTTCTTTCAAATAGGGGATTTTTTCCATAACACCGGCATAGGTTCCTTTGGCACGAACACCGGAGGAACGATGTTTTGTAAATCCCCGCACATGCAGCATATAAATGATACTTTCTTCAAAAGGAATTGTCGGAGACTTATCTTCTTCCCAGTCATAAGTATCTCCCAGCACTTTGCAACGGGACGGTATTTCCTTATCCTCACCGTATTTCCTCTCATTTTCAAGAGCATATGCGTAATTATCCTGAAAAAGTTCCTCGCCCTGATAGAAAAGATAGGTACAATCTTTATCATGATAACCCTGCAGCAGCATAGCATGAATATTTCCTTTTCTACTTTCCTGTAAAAAAGGTATTTTGATACCGTCTTTATGATTTTTATCAAATAAAAGAATACCGCAATCCGTTTCTTTGTCGCAGATTGCGGCGATATGTAGCCCTTCCGGTACAAAACATACGCCCAATGGATAAATAGATGAAGCCGTCACATGAAAAGATTTCTGCATAAAACCTCCGGGTGTTCTCTTTGATGTGTATCTTATTAGCTCCTGTTTGTATAGTATAACACGAATAACATCTTTTTACCATCCCGAAAAAAAACAAAAAAATGCATTGATTCTCTTGTACACATTCTGTAAAATAGACTTAATTACTAGGAAAGGGGCAGTTTTACCATGAAAGAGAACAATCGCAATACAAAAGATACGAACCTGACGGGAGCAGAATCCGAAGAAATGACCGTAGATTTGGACTTGGACGACGGTTCTCATGTGACTTGCGCCGTTATTACCATCTTAACCATAGCAGATCAGGATTATATCGTGCTTTTGCCGTTAAACGAAAACGGGCAGAATGATAACGGAGAAGTCTGGTTCTATCGCTATTTTGAGGATGAAAATGATCCGAATAAAGAGCCGGTTTTAGAATACATTGACGATGACGATGAATATGAGGCTGTCGGAGAGGCTTTTGATGAATATCTGGATTCTGCGGAATTTGACGAGATCATGGATTTAGAAGGGGGAGAATCGCTGTAGCGGTTCTTCCTTTTAAGTTTTCAGAATAGGCTCTAAGAACCTTGAAGGGGTGTCCTTTCCACCCTCTTTCTTGCAAAAAAGTATATACAGATCATTTTTAGCCCGTGTCATTGCAACATAAAACATACGGCGTTCCTCTTCTATCTCTTCTGCAGTCACTGACTGCCTGGAAGGAATCTTGCCTTCATTGACATCCGGAAGATAAACCGTAGGAAATTCTAATCCCTTCGAAGCGTGCATCGTCATCAGATGAACACCGATTTTCTTCTGATCTTGCGCGTCGGCTTCTTCCTTTTGTTTTTCTTTTGCCAATTCCCTGCATTGACCGATATAGTCATTCAATTCTGAAAAGGATTTATATTCTTTGGCAGTCATTTGGAAATCCTCAGCAATCTGAAGAAGTTTTTCGAAAGATGCCGCATCATAAGTTTCTTTCAGATAAGTATCATACCCGATCACCTGTCTGATATAATGCAGGGCAAGATAGGGGCGCATCTTTGATATCCTTTCGATATCGCCGAACAGTTTTCGCGCTGTATCCTGCATATTTACATTATCTTTATAATATGCCAGAAGTTCTTCCAGGGTCACTGTGCTGCCTCTTGCGCTATCTTTTCTTAAATACCGCAGCGGTCTGTTCATGAAAAGGTGAAAAATCTCCCGACTTCTGTTTCCGCTTGCAAATTCCAGATAAGCCAGCAGGTCTTTGATCACAAAATGATCATACGGACTTCTAAAAGGTTCTTTCATGATAAAGGGAATGCCCTGATAAAGTAATTTCTGCGCAAGCAGGCTGCATTCATAATTAGTCCGGTATATCACGGCCGTTTCGGACAGCAATTCCGGTTGGCTGCCCTCATAAACAGACTTCAATGCGCCGACTAAGCTGTCATACTCTTCCTCTTTATCGGGAAAATACTGCACTATCACTCCATGACCCGAACTATGTGCCGCCTGAATCTTTTTGAAAAATCGATTCTTATTCACATCGATCACCTGTAAAGAAGATTTCACAATTTCTTCATGGCATCGATAATTGATATCTAGAAGCAACTGCCTTGCATTCGGATAATCTTTCATAAACTGTTTCATAATATCCGGTCTTGCACCCCGAAATCCGTAAATTGACTGATCGTCATCACCTACAATAAAAAGATTCTCCTCCGATGCCGCTATATATTTGACGATCTGATACTGTATCGGATTGATGTCCTGAAATTCATCCACCAGGATATACCGGTATTTTTCCTGCCAACTTGAAAGGATCTTCGGATTTTCCTGAAATAATTTCAAACATAAAAGTCCCATATCATCAAAATCCATCTTTTGAAATTCTGTCAAAAACTGATTGTAATGCAGATAAATTCCTCGCAGCTCTTCTTCGGTAAACATTTCCTGTTTTAAATCATCTAGTTTTTCACCGTTGTTTTTTATTTGACTGATCAGCTGAATCAGTGCATCTACTTTTTCATTCTCCATAAGCAGTTGTGTTGCGGGCATTTGCAAAAGCTGTAATAAAAGCTTTCTTTTTTCGGTTTCTGTAATCAGGGTAAACTTGCGATATTGACCGGTTTGTCTCAAGATATGATAAAAGATTGCGTGAAATGTACCGAAACTTACAGGTGGATTTTTTCCTTCCATTAGCTTGTAGAACCGCTGTTTCATCTCATTTGCCGCCGCTTTGGTAAAAGTGATCACCAGGATTTTAGAAGGATCCACATCGTAATGTTCCATCAGATACCTGATACGCTGCGTGATCACGAAAGTTTTTCCGCTGCCGGGACCCGCAAGGACCTGCATGGTACCGGCAGCAAATTCAATAGCCTGCTTCTGTATAGGATTTATGGTTAATTCAGACATTTTGTAATTTCTCGATTCCTTTTCTGATTCTTTTAAGCGACTCTTCTTTTCCCAGCACTTCCATGATCTCGGTAGCGCCGGCAGGAGTCATCTGTTTGCCGGATACCGCGGTTCTGACCGGCCACATAACATAGCCGTTCTTACAGTCTTTCTTTGCCACATAGTCTGTTAAAGTCTGATAAAGGGCATCATTGCTGTAATCTTCCTGTGCTTCTAAGATCGGAAGCAATTCCGTCAATACCTCCAAAGAAGAAGCTTCGCTTGTCTTCATCTTTTTATGAGCATACATCTGTGTATCATATTCCGGAAGTTCTTCAAAGAAATCCACAAGACCGGCAATATCAGGAAAAATCTCAATCCTGGTCTTTACCATTTCGGCAATCTTTTTTAAATCCAAATCTCGGGTGAGAGTTTCTTTTAAATAAGGCTCTGCCATTTGATAGAACTTATCAAAATCCATTGCCTTCATATATTCCCCGTTCATCCACTTCAACTTCGTATAGTCAAATACGGCCGGTGATTTGGAAATATGATGGTAGTCAAATTTTTCCACCAACTGCTCCAAGGTAAAGATTTCTTCCGTACCTTCCGGACTCCATCCCAGAAGCGCCACAAAATTGACAACCGCTTCTGACAGGAACCCCTGCTCGATCAAGTCTTCATAAGAAGAGTGACCGCTGCGTTTGGACAGTTTCTGGTGATCTTCATCAGTAATCAACGGACAATGGATATATTTAGGCACTTCCCATCCGAAAGCCTCATAAAGGCGGTTATATTTCGGAGAAGAAGATAGATATTCGTTTCCTCTGACTACATGGGTGATTCCCATCAAATGGTCATCCACAACATTTGCAAAATTATAAGTCGGAAATCCGTCGGATTTGATCAGGATCATATCATCCAATTCCCCGTTATCTACGGAAATATCTCCGTAAATATCATCATGAAAGACCGTTGTGCCCTCTGTCGGATTGTTCTGTCTGATCACATAGGGTTTTCCGGTTTCCAGATTAGCTTTGATCTCATCTTCGGACAAATGCAGACAATGCTTGTCATAAACATTGATTTCTTTTCCCGCTACTTCCCTTGTCAAAGTTGCAAGCCTTTCTTTGTCGCAGAAACAATAATAAGCTTCTCCCTTATCAATCAGTTCTTTCGCATATTTCAAATAGATTCCCTGTGCCTGCCTCTCGCTCTGCACATAAGGCCCCACACCTTTATCCTGTTCCGGACTTTCATCGGGAATCAGTCCTGTTTTATCAAGTGTACGATAAATAATATCCACAGCGCCTTCCACGTAACGTTCCTGATCGGTATCCTCAATTCTCAGGATAAAATCACCGCCCTCATGCTTGGTAATCAAATACGCATATAACGCTGTCCTTAAATTTCCCACATGCATGCGCCCTGTAGGGCTTGGTGCATATCTTGTTCTTATTTTCTGCATATCTCTATCGTTTCCTTACCTTTCCAGTATATTTTCCGATTTTGCTATTCCATATTTGGAATTTTCTGCGCAGCTGCCGCTTTAAAGTTTCCTACGGCTTTCGCCGCCTGCGGTATCGCAATATTGGTTCCCGCACCTGCCACACAGCCGCCCGGGCAAGCCATTCCCTCAATCAGACAGCCGTTCTTCTTGCCCGCTTTGGCAAGCATCAGCATCTTCTTACATTCGGAAAGACTTTCGGCATGTTCAATATTGACCTCCACATCAGGATAATATTCCCTGACACACTCTTCTATGGCGCTGGCAACACCGCCTGCAACTCCATAACCGCGCCCTGCCCCGGTTGCACCTTTCAGTTCGTCCATGGCCTGAATTTCATTTAAAAGGATCCCCTTGGCTTCAAACATACCGGTAAGTTCTTCAAAGGTAATGACAAAATCCACATCCGAACGAATCGTCCGTCTGGATGCTTCCAACTTTTTCGATGCACAGGGTCCGATAAAAACAACCTTGGCATCCGGATGTTCTTTCTTGATCACCCTGGCTGTTGCCACCATTGGCGTCAACGCATTGGATATCTTGTCTATGGTTTCCGGGAAAAACTTCTTCGCAAGCACAGACCAGGAAGGACAGCAGGAAGTCAGGCTGAACGGCAGATTTCCCGTCGCGACCTCTTTCGCATAGTGCTCCGCCTCCGCCATGGCGCCCATATCCGCTCCGATTGCTGTTTCATACACATCAAAAAAGCCTAATTCTTTTAACGCCGTCTTGAGCATATCCGGTGTCACATCGGGACCGAACTGCCCTACAAAAGCAGGCGCAACCTGTGCTATGATCTGATGTCCCGACTGAAGAGCACGGATCAACTGAAAAATCTGGGATTTATCCGCTATGGCACCAAAAGGACAGTTTACCATGCACTGCCCGCAGGATACACAAAGTTCACTGTCGATCACTGCTCTGTTTTTGGGATCGTTTTTGATTGCATTCACGCCACATGCTCCGGCACATGGTCTCACCTGATGGGATATTGCATCATAAGGACAGATCGCTTTACATTTACCGCATCTGATACATTTCTCCTGATCGATAACGGATTTCCCGTTTTTCATGGAAATGGCCTCTCTGGGACATACTTCCCTGCAGGGATGCGCCACACAACCCATACATTTATCCGTCACCTGATAGCGATTCTCCGGGCAGGCATTACAGGCGGAAGGGATGACCTGCATCAAAGGCGGCTCATAATACTTCTCCGCAATATTGCTTTCTTCCAACCCTTGCGTCAGATGAACAGGCTGATTTTCCGGCCGCAGCGACAGACCCATAGCCAGACGGATCCGCTCACGCACAATCGCTCGTTCTCTATAGATGCTCTCATACTCCGATTCATCATAATCCACTATTTTATAAGGCAGAGCCTCTATATCATCTTTTAAATTTTCAGAATGATAAGCCAGATTTGCAACTTCTTTAAAAATCCGGCGTCTGTTTTTGCGAACCTGTGTATCTATTCCTCTCATAATCAAGAACAACCTTTCCCACTGTTGTCACATGCATACATTTTTTACATTTGTATTACTATTTTTGCATAAACTTACGGGGAAATCAAGTAGCTGTTTCATTCATTGTCTTCTTCTTTTGAACCAAATAATAAATCCGGTAATAAGGCAGCATACCGGTATCAGAATAATGGATATCAGACCTACGATCATACAGGTCAGTCTTGTAAATATGATCATATTGGTATCATAATACTTTATCGGTATGGATATTGACGATTCATGTTCCACCAGTGCGCCTATTACACTGCCAAACAGCTTTACATTATTGCCGGGAACTATTTCGTCAGCACTTTCCGTGAACAATCCTTCCGTAGCCACAATAACAGCTTTCGAGACCATACCTTCCGCAACGGACTTTTCAGCTTTTAAAGCAATAACAAAAGGTCCGTCGATATCGCCTTCCGATTTTTCATAATTTGTTGCCGTTTCCAAATCTGTTTTGCTGTAGGCTTCTTCGCTTGTTTCCAGAAGCGGCGTATAAATAATGCCTTCCGCTTTTTCATCATAGAGCAGTCCTTGCGTATCGGGTGCAAAAACAGCGGCATCAAAAACACTTTTGGTTATTTCATCATAATTTATTTTCGGAAACAGATAAAAAGGAATGGAATAATACATGCTCATGTCCTGTTCAACGATGATCCCGTCTGCAACAGATACACCGTAATAATCCAGAATCTTCTCAAAATTAGTCAACCGTTCATTCGTCCATGTAGGAATCAGGATTGCGTTTTTCCCTTTTTCCAGAAATGCGATTACCTTATCCACATCATCCTTGGAATAATCGGAAGTAGGCGCATCCAAAATAACTGCCTGTGCATCCTCCGGAATTTCCTCAACTGATAAAAGGGATAACTCCTCATATTCCACATTTTCTTTCTGGATAGCCCGTGTATACTGACCTTCGGGCACAAGTTCTCCATGTCCGGTTATCATATAGATCTTAGGCATATCTTCAGTGGTCACATATGCCAATGCAGAGGTAATCTGCCCTTCTCCGTCAAAACCTGTTACCCGGTAACTGGTTTCTCCTGTCTCCTGATAATAGGCATAATCCAAGTCATATTCGTAAATATCGTTATAATTGATCACGCGGCTCCGTTTCGGGCCTACTACGATCAAACTGTTTTCTTCCGGCGCCGTACCGGTATAATTGGAATAAAATAATGGATTTGCCGAAGGATCGACATAAGACACTGTAATATGCCCGGAAAGGTCTTCTATCATTTTAACAGTCTTATCTAAAGCAGCGTCTTTATAATCTTCATTTGCAAGGATATAAATTGTAACATCCTCTGATAGATCAAAAAGAAGTTCCTTTGTTTCATCAGATAAGGTATATAATCGATCGGAGGTCACATCAATGGATAAAAACTCAGTCGGAAGCTGATTTACCACAATATTGACTACAATAGTCAAAACTGCCCCGACAATCACTGTTCCCGCGCTATAAGCACCAATCTTCAATCCCCTTCCGGACACGATATATCTCCGCTTTTGAAGGGATTGAATGGTACAGAGCAACATAAACAGGATAAAAGTTACATAGTATATCACAGATGGTACGTAAAAACTGCCACCGGTCATTTCATCAAATCTGCCTACCATATCCAAGGCGCTTAATACTTTCGTTACGATATTGCCCGTCTGAGAAATCAAACTGCAGATCCCTGCCATCATATAACCCAAAAAAATTACCAAAAAGCCAAGAACCGCGGCAATGACAACACTTTCTGTCAGGGATGACACAAACAATCCAAGTGACAATGCAAGAGCACCATACAGAAAAAATCCCAGTAATGCGGTATAGGATATTCCCATCTGAAATGCATCGTAAAAAGACAGGATAATTGGTGTAATTCCGATTACAACAAGCGGAATGGCCAGAAAAGTCAGCAGTGCCAGATATTTTCCCCAGACTACCCTGCCGATTGATACAGGCGCTGTAAATAGTAGTTGATCTGTCTTTATTTTTCTGTCTTCCGCCAAACTTCCCATGGTCAAAAGCGGTATGATGAGCAAAAATAAAAAGATAGCATTTTGCAATGTAGCTGCAATATTCGGATAACCGGAAAGCATGTTGATCGCAGTAAAAAACAGCCCTAGAATGAACAGGGAAGCCGCCAGATAAAGCCAGCCGATAAAGGAACAAAAAAATGATCGTACTTCTCTTTTATAAATCGCTATCATCGACTTCTTCCTCCTCTACCTCTGCTTTACTCACTGTTTCATCAGACATTCCATCCTCATCATCAGAAGCTTCTGTCTCTGTCAGTTGTAAGAAAATATCTTCTAAGCTTTTTTCTACCTTGTTCATAGAAAGAACAGGCATATCCCTGCTTGTGAATGCAACGGACAATTCCTTACGGATATCCCTGTTTTCTTCCGTTATGATCCTTAACTTAACACTGTTTTCTTCCACAGTATCTTCAAAGAAAAACGAATGAATGTGTTCTATTTCCGCAAGGATTTCTTTGGCCTGCTCCCGATCTCCAAATGCCGTCACTTCAATTTCCGTAGTCTTTTCCATAAGTTTCCGGAGTCCGTCCGGAGAATCGCTTGCCATAAGCTTCCCATGAGAAATGATCATAATGTGATCACATAAGGTGCTTACTTCAGACAGAATATGGGAACTGAGTATAATCGTATGATTTACTGCAAGCTTTTTGATCAGTTCTCTGATTTCAATGATCTGTTTCGGATCCAGCCCAACCATGGGCTCGTCTAAAATAATAACTTCCGGATAACCAAGGATCGCCTGCGCCAGTCCCACTCTTTGCTTATATCCTTTGGATAAATTACGAATGAGACGTTCTTTTACATCTAAAATTCCCGTCATTTCCATAATTTCATGAATCTGTTCCTTACGCTCTTTCTTTGGTACCTTCTTTAGTTCCGCTGCAAAACACAGATATTCCAAAACTTTCATATCAGGGTATAATGGAGGAAGTTCCGGTAGATAACCAATACATTTTTTGGCTTTTTCAGATTGTGTCAGAATATCATAACCGTTGATCTTCACGCTGCCGTCTGTAGCCGCCAGATATCCTGTCATAATGTTCATAGTAGTTGTCTTGCCTGCACCGTTCGGTCCTAAAAATCCGTAAATCTGCCCTTTTTCCACTTCGAAAGATAAATGATCCACCGCAACATGATTTCCGTATTTTTTAAACAAATTATCAACTTTTATCAAAGCCATTTCCTCCCTTCTACTGCTGTCTGCATTCATAAATAAATGTGTCTTAAATTCTTCGTCAAAATTATACAATTTTCAAACACGCACAGACAATTATATCATATTATACTAATAAAATCATTATGAAAAAGGGAAAGTTATGAAAATGAAAAACTATCACTTTAACGACGATTTTGACAGATTCCCGGTTGCCATGGCATATGTACCCTGGCAGCGTTTGACCCATATTTATGAAGACTTGGATGAAGCGCTATTAAACGGGACCATCTTCCCCGAATTAAATAAACCGTTTGAAGGAAGGAGATGCTGTCAATGAGCAGAAATTATCAGTCTGAGCAGGCTAAACTGCTCCACAACATTGATTTAATGGGATTCGTTATTGTAGAGATGAATCTTTATCTGGATACCCATCCGGATGACACAGAAGCCATTGATTATCTGAGGCACTATGTGCATATGAAAAATCAGGCAATGCGCGAATATGCGTCTAAATATGGTCCGCTTACTGTCAGCACCGCTGACGCATCAGACTGTAATGAGTGGACTTGGGCAACATCACCTATGCCCTGGGAAGGAGGCTGTTATTAATGTGGAATTATGAGAAAAGATTAGAGTTTCCTGTAAACATTACCGCTCCTAATGCTGCTTTGGCACAGGCGATCATCAGCCAGTATGGCGGCCCCGACGGTGAAATGGGTGCATCCATGCGTTATCTGTCCCAAAGATATGCATGTCCTTATAGAGAAGTTGCCGCTGTTTTGACCGATATCGGAACCGAAGAACTCGCCCATCTGGAAATGGTGGCAACGATCGTTCACCAGTTGACAAAAGATCTGTCCATGGAAGAAATCGAAAAATCAGGATTTGCCAACTACTATGTAGACCACACTGTCGGCATCTGGCCACAAGCAGCCGGCGGCGTTCCGTTTACTGCAACTCAGTTCCAGTCCACAGGCGATATTATCACTGATTTGACGGAGGATATGGCGGCTGAACAGAAAGCCCGCACCACCTATGATAACATCTTGCGTCTGGTGCATGATCAGGAAGTATGCGAACCGATCAAATTCCTGCGTGCCAGAGAGATTGTGCATTTCCAGAGATTCGGTGAGGCAAAACGGGAAGATTGTAGTAAATGTAACTAACAAAAAAACGTAGGCGTACTACCCTCTTTTTCAAAAGAGTTAGGACGTTCCAGAGTGAATGTCTATTTTATATGCAAGAAAGAGATGAAAAATTATGTCAAACGAGGTAGTTAATATCACCTCTTTAGTTTATAAGCTTAAATTTCTTGGTTATGTATAAAAACTATGGCCTATAAGGAATGCAAAGATGATTGAAATTGCTGTATAAATATTGAAAATAATTATTTTTCTTTCCACATATCAGTTGCCTCATATTGTTGCTTTCTCCATTCACATTCAAGTAAAATTCTTATTTCATCAAAAATTTTTCCTTGATATTCATTCAAAATTGAGCACCTCAAGTCATACATTTTTTGTCGTGCTTTTACAACTATGTCTTGGTTTTCTATATCTGCTTTAGTGATACTGAGAGACCCTTCCATTTTCTTGTATTGTTGATTTATTATATTGCTCTGGTCAACAATCTCAAAAGCTTTATTCCGAACTATGCTCATATTATTATGAATTTCAACATCTTGCTTAAATAACAGTAGCTCTATTGCAAAATGATAATGTGTCAAATCATTATAAATCTCCGTCAGATTATCCTCTTGCTCACTACATATTCTTGCAATCTGAGTAAAATATAACGAAGCACTTTCCCTCAATAAATTTGACCATTTATCACGGCTCGCAGTAATTGTACTCAAATATCCTGATCTTTCTGCTACTTTACTTGAATATCGCATTGATATTATAGAAACAATTACTGCTGATATTGATGCTAAGAAAGTAAGTCCAATTCCAACAGCGGCAAATATATTAAATACTTCGTTTGACATTTTATTTCCCTCTTATTCTAAATTTTATTTATAAAATATAACAGACTCTATTTGGCTATGCTAAATAAAACATTCGGGATTTCCGAATAATCATTGCACCATATTACATTTAGTCCTAGTGAATTTGCATCCTGCTCAAAAAGCATAGTCACGATTTCACTCGTTCTATTCTTTTGAGGTATTTTTTTCATAATTATATAATGCTTACATCGCTGATTTCTCCTCCATGAAATATCTAACAATCTCCTTAAATTAGGGTCAGACAAACTAAGCCCCACAAATAAGCATACATTTGTAGAGAATGTGTTTAATTGAACCAAATTTGCCCAACTGTATGGATCAATAAATTGGGAATGATATGCTTCCTCACTAAATACCAAATTAGGAGTATCCACAACTTTTAGATTTGGTAAAAACCCATGTACATGAAAAATGGGCAAAGCATTTATTCCATATATCTGACCTTCTTTCCATATTGAACAATGCTCAATATGATGCTTTAACAAAGCGCATTCTATTAAATCATCAAAATTAAAAGTAATTATTGATTCTAATCGATTTCCTCTTCTTTTAGGACGAGAAAGCTCAACAATAGCTTTCATCATACTTGTTTCTAAAGCGTAGTTTATTTCTTCATGACCTTGTACAATATTTGATTGTTCAAATTCACGTTCTTGATTATAATTTGAATAAAGATGCTTTTGCACGATTCTATCAAAATCGTCTTTTAATATTATTTTTAAATACTTTCCTAAAATCAAATTTGACTGGGGCATAAGTGAAAGTAAAGTTTCGGCTGTTACTTTACTGTCCGCGTTCAAATTTTGATCGCTTAAATAGACATCATTAAGAATATTTACTAATAGTTCATTCCAGGTAGGTATAGCTGAATCCCTTGATACGCCTGCACCACATACTAAAGTTAGTTGATTGTCAATTAACGCTTCCTTTAATATTTCTATTTTTTCTTCAATATTATCTTCTTCACCGGGAGTGACCGCTCTTTTTTTAAAAAGTGTATTGTTATCATCAACATTATCTAACCGCGCAATGTCACATAACACTGTAGCAGTAATTTCTTCTTTGGTTTTAACTTTTCTATATACAAATCCTCTTAAATAGTCAGGTAGGAACAAATCTCCGACAACAACAGGAAGTATTCTAATATTTGTATCAAATATTGCAGAACTTATCTCAGTTCGTGCCCATGATGAATCCAAATAATTCTCGGTAATAATTAAAATTAAAATATCAGATTTGTTTAAAGCATTTTTTATTTTATTAATCCAATTCTCTCCCATTTTAATATCATAAATACTAAAAACGGTATGCCCCTGTTCACGCAAACTATTAATAAGTTCGATATAAGAATCTTTATCTTTAGCGGTGTGGCTAATAAATATTTTCATTTGAATCACCTATATCCCGCTGCTTGCGTCGGGGAAGTTTATTGACTACGTGTTTTGGTGGATTTTCTATCCTCAACAGCTAGTAAAAGTGGCTTCATATATGTTAACTGCCTTATATTAACTACATTTGACATTATTATATATTTTTTTATATCGGTTCTCAATTCTTTTTTTAATAAATAACAGATAATTCCAAATATTTATACTAAAGTACAGCAAAATTGTATAACCAACACACCTATTCATTCATACATTGATTACCCTTTATCAATATCAAAGGTTTACCGCTTTAGCAGCGTTTACGCCCTTGATTTGGCAGATTGTTATTGATATGCTTGGAAAGGTATGAA
>JAFLTF010000089.1 GCA_022510585.1 Lachnospiraceae bacterium | reverse complement strand
TATATACATCTTTACTTAGAATAGTAAACTTCTGCGTTACGCTGCCGCCGTAAATACCTGTTCCGGTGACTGTCACGCTGCCTTTGTTCTTACCTGCTACGTTGTTGGCTCCGTAAGAGAGTTTATAATCTGCGTCGGTAAGTATGACAGAACCGTCGCCGGTTTTGCCGTTTGGATAGTAAGTAACCTTGACAGTCGGCTCAACCTTGGCATTCGAACCGGTATAAGTCGTGTTACCAATCACTTCAATCGTCAGGTTCCTGGAGGTCAGCTTTGTTACGTAAATGTATTTCGCCAGAGAGACTTCTTTCTCACCGGTATAATTATTTCCTGTGCCTGTGATTTTGACAGTGGGCTCCGGCGCCGTTATCTCATTTCCGTTATTCGCCTTTTGCTTCAGGGCCTCTGCATATGCCTTGATTATTTCAGGAGTACATTTTGTTGTATCAATCGTATAATCCTTTCCATCTCCCGCGCTCAAGGCTTTCTTACCTTCCAAGATCTTAAACTTGAAGTCTTTAAACTGCTTATTCTCTTTCCATTCTACTGATGCAGCGGATATCGTCAGGCTTTCGTTCTCCAGGGCAGTTTTGATATCTGCCTTTTGAATCGGGAAGGTAACTGTCAAGGTTCCTGCATAGTTTCCTTTTCCTTTGATGGTCAGGGTAGGCGGATTTGCAGCAGTGCTATCTGCAGCCGCTTTATTGTTTTTATAGCTGACCGTATAGTCGGTTCCCTGTCTTAATTCCATGCCTTCCGCATTTTTCAGTGTAAATGAAAGCGTTGCACCGTTTTTGGAATAGGTGGCGGGAGCATTGTCACTCCATCGTATAATTCTTGTGTTCTTTTGAAGATCCGGTTCTTCTTTCGTCATACCGGTCTCGACAAAATCTGTATCCAGTAAGCTTTGCGGCGTTATCTTGAAAGTCTTTTTGAAACTGCCGCTGTAACCTGATTCAGGCTTCGCCGTAAAGGTCATGGTGGCTGTGCCTTTTTTCAGGTTGCTCTTGTAGCTGATGGTATAATCCTTTCCATAGACTAATACCTGCGGACTTGCATCGCCAGACTTCGGTTTTGATTTCAGGGTCACATTGTTCTGGGTAATTGCTTTGCCCGTATAATCTTTGGATGTCTGGAAACCAACCTCGCCCCCTTGGGCCGTATCCCTCTCTACTACGATAACGTTCTTCGTATTAAATACCGTTCCTGTAATCTTGAAGGTCACGCTCTTGGAGCCAAAATAACCCCTTTCAGGATTTCCCGTGATGGTCATGGTCGCTGTGCCAACTGCATCATTCTTCACGTAACTGATGCGATAATCGCTCGTATCTTTATTATCACCTTGGTAAGTAAGATAGGTATTTTTGCCGAATTTCACGGTAAAAATATTCTTCGCATCTGCTTCCGGCGTTTCACTTTGTATCCCTGTCGTTTCATCCCATCTGTAATACTGCCCGTCATGATAATTTGCCGGAGTCAATCGAACTTCCTTCACTTCATCATTTATGACCTCATTGTACTTGACCGTTTTAAGATTTTTCCCCAGCGTAATGGATGCCTTCGACATGATATGATCTGCGTCCGCCACATAAATCTTTTTGGTAACTGTACCAGTATAATTGCCCTTGCCGGTTACGGTCATCAGGAAGGTTCCGGAATACCCTTTCGGAATCGCGGGAAGTGTCGTGGTTCCACCACTTTTACCGATAACTCTTCCCTCGTCCACCTGTTGATCCCCTGCATCCTGTGCATCCACTGCGGTCAGTTTTACGTCATAATCCGTTCCCGCTTTCATGGCTTTCTTGTATTTCAGGGAAGTGAACGGTTTCTGATCCTTGCTCTTATTCGTGACCAGTTGCTCTGTATACTTCAGGGTAAAACCTGACGCAAGTGTCATATTTTCACCCTCTTCGGAAATGCTGGCCGGTTGGATCGAGAAATTCATATAAACATTTCCTGCATAATTTCCCTTTCCTTTGATAAGGACATACGGCTGCTTTTCCGAAAAGCCATTATTACCGATCAGTTCTTCCGTCTTACCGCTAATCCTGGTATATTTGATACCTTCCTGTAAAAGGTTTCCTTCATCATCTATGCTGGCTGCTACGTTACTTTTATAAGTAACCGTGTAATCCTTGCCAGATTTCAGTAAAGTCCCTCCAGCACTGTCATAGACGTAAACTGCCGGTTTGATGGCGCTTCCGGTATAAGTCTGGATTTCAATATCCTTCACATACAGATTCATCTCTGCCTTTGTCTTCAACCAACAAGCATAAAGGGTAATATCAGCCTGGACCGTATCCGTTTCAAAGTTCCACTTCTGTTTCTCTGCAAAGGTCTTGTCTTTATACCAGCCGACAAACACATAGGAATCTGAGCCTTCCGTTACAATATCTCCTTCCTGCAATGTTCCCGGCACTTCCAGCAGGCTGCCTGCCGCGACATCCACAGTTGTGATTGCCGTGCCATGCCCCATCATGTTGAAGGTGACTGTATATCTTGCCTTTTCACCCTTTTTATCCTTGATAAGCTGAATGCTATTCGATAAGCCCTTGGGCAGCAGTGTTACCGCCTCTCCGGTATCGGCACGATACCAGGAACCTCCCGGCAAGGTAATATTGGTAAGCTCATCTACGTTTAACGGCGCGTAAATGACCTCCAGATTGTTGCAGTTATTAAATATATTTGTCGTCTTCGTTACATTCCCGAAATCACAGCCGCTTAGATCCAGTTCTGTCAGGCTGCTGCAGCCATAAAACATAGCACCCACATCTGTTACATTCTTAGTATCAAAGCCGCTCAAATTCAGTTCTGTCAGGCTGCTGCATTCAAAAAACATAGAATACATACTTGTAACATTCTCAGTTTTAAAACCGCTTACATTCAGCTCTGTCAAGCTGCTGCAGCCGGAAAACATACCAATCATTCCCGTTACTTTCCCGGTTTCAAAGCCGCTTACATCCAGCTTTGTCAGGCTGCTGCAACCGCTAAACATACTGTTCATATTCTCTACATTACCGGTATCCCAGTCACTTACATTCAGTTCTGTCAGACTGCTGCAATTTATAAACATAGCCTGCATATTCTTTACATTACCGGTATTCCAGCTGCGTACATCCAGTTTCGTCAGATTGCTGCAGCCATAAAACATATTGCTCATATCCTTTACATTACCGGTATTCCAGCCGCTTACATCCAGCTCTGTCAGGCTGCTGCAGCCATCAAACATAACACCCATCTGCTCTACGCTGTCGGTGTTCCATTTGCTTACATCCAGTTTCGTCAGGCTGCTGCAATCATGAAACATTGAATACATATTCCCTATCCGGCTGGTGTTCCATTTGCTTACATCCAACTCTGTCAGGCTGCTGCAGCCGGAAAACATGTACTCCATGCCAAGGTCATTTACATTGACGGTATTCCAACTGCTCACATTCAGATACGTCAAGCTGCTACAGCCATAAAACATCCGCTCCATACTCGTGACATTGCCGGTATTCCAGCTGCTCACATCCAAATCCGTCAGGCTGCTGCAACCTTCAAACATCTCGCTCATATGCTCTACTTTGCCAGTGTCCCAGTTGCTTGTACCCTCTTTGCTTACAATTACTTCTTTCAGACTACTGCATTCGTAAAACATGCGGGCCATCGTCGTTACATTACTGGTATCAAAACCACTTACGTCTATGCTTTCCAGGTTAGAACACCTACTGAACAGTTCCGAAACATCTGTTGCGCCTGATACACGAATCTCCGCTGTTTTAATCTGATCACGGTAGTTAGACCATGGCACACCGAAAGATTTCACTTCTCCTTCTCCCGTTACCACCAGCCTTCCGTCCTTGTAAAGCACCCACTCGGTATGCGGCTCAGAATCGTCAGCGTTCTCGGGTCCCTGTGCAATAATCTCTCCTTCATCATTTGCTCCGTCAGCAGCCAATACCGATAGGGTTTCCACCTCTTCTATTTCCACAGTCTCATTATCTTCGGGCGCACTGATCTCCGGGGCTTCGGTTTCTTCCTCTGGATTCTCACTTTCCGGTGTTTCCGCTTCTTCTCCGGTCTCTTTATCTTCCTTATCTGTTTGCTCTTCCGAAGGCTCCTGCTCCTCAGTCGCGTCATCGTCATCAGATGAGTCTTCTGAAGGGGTTTCTTCCGGAGAAGTTGACTCCTCTTCACCCAGGGCGTCATCTGGTGTTATCGTTTCACTATCCGCCCCCAGTTCTGTCTCGGCAAAAGTCTGCTGCGACACCTCTGCTGCCTGTGCCACCAGCCCTGTGGGCATAATATCAGCAAAAATCAGCGCCATACAGAGCAAGCTTGCCAAGATCCTTGTTTTTGTTTTGTTCATCTTTTATTCCTCCTGTTTTATATAATAAAGTACTTGATAATGTTTTTTAGTTAATCGATCCTGCCGGACAGTCTTCCGTACGAGGATTTGGACATTTCACATGCCCAAGTTCGGGATCATAAGTCGTATAATAATGTCCTCCATAGGAGCATTTATATATGGTTCCTTCTGCGTAAGTACCCATTTTCTCAAAAGGGTGGGTCATATGGAATCCATGAAACACTCCTGTTGATTCCCACAAATAATCCTGTTGCTGAGACATCTCATCCCAAAGGATGCTCTGTCCGATTTCATTATAGGAATCAGTCAGATAATGATTTTCCGCTAACGGTTCATCATATAAAATAGCTCTGATAGTCGTTTTTGTGGTATAGATCACATATATTTTCAATCCATATTCCGTAGTTTCCGGTATCCACACATTTAACGGATACGGACACGGTTCTTTTCCTGTATTACCACCGGTGCCACCGCCATCCTCAGTTGACGCAGTCTGTACAGGCTCTTCTGTCATAGTCTCACTTACATAATTATTAGACACATAAGCCGTCTGTCCGTTATACTCAAAGCGATACCAACTTGTCTCGTTGCATTGTCCGGTTACATTGATTTCCTGATTGGTGGAAAGGGAGCCGACCTTTTCCCCGTCTGTGCTTGGTAAATCCCTGACGTTAACGGTTTGGGTCGCGTACATTGTTGCGTTCATGTCAGTGTATGTATATTGCTGCTCCGGCTCTTCTTCCGGTTCGGGAGATTCTTCTTCCAGGCCACTTTCTTCGGTTTCCGCGTCAGACTGGTTCGCAGTTTCATTTCCTGCCTGTAAGGCATCTTCATCCGATTCTGGCGCAATCTCGTTTTCTTCTGTTTCTTGAAGGTTTTCTATCTCTCCGGTGTTCCCTGCATCCGCTGCACCTTCTTGCGTCCCCGCGGAAGCTTCTTGCGCTTTCTGGTTATTTATGACCACTGCAGCTGCCGCAACACCGCCTACTACTACCGCTATCGCAATACCCGCGGCAATTTTCAACTGCAGACTTTTTTGCACGATGCGCCCTCCGGTCTTTGCTGCCGATGCCCCATGGGCTGATTTGGGAGGTACATCCGGGAACTTAAACGAGAAGGAAGGCATCGGCATGCCCTGCATCTGTGCGGTAAACATCGTCGTAAGGAAAGGAATGATCGCAACGGCATAGAGCTTATCGCCACTCTTCTCTTCGTAGCGCAGAACACCTTCTTTGATCTTCGCCCTTGCTATGCTCAGACGTTTTTTGACATTGTCCTCCTGACATTCCATGAGCTCGGCGATTTCCGCTACAGAAAGTTCGTTAAAATAATATAAAAGAATCGTCTGGTATTGTGCCTCCGTACAGACCTTCCGTGTGATTTCCAGTACCAAGGCCCTTTTTTCCGCATTGAGAGCATATTCTTCCGGCAGAAAATTTTCATTCTCTTCGGTCTCCACGTCTTCCAGTTGCTCATCATCAAGAAGTAAAGGTCTCTTTTTCTTCAAACTGTTGATGCTTTTGTTGGCTGCCATCCGATAGAGCCAGGGTTTAAACTTACCCGCATCTTCCAGTGTGCCCAGCTGTTCATAAGCGGTCAGATAGACATCCTGGGTCAGGTCCTGTGCCTCCTGCTCGTCTTTTATAATATTAAGGCAGGTAAAGTATACGGCACGGCAGGTTGCCTGATACAGCTCTTCAAAAGCTGCCTTATCTCCTGCTGCCGCCTTTTGCACCAACTCTTTTGAAACATCGGTATCACTCATTCGTATTTTCCTCCTAGCCATCCTGTGTGGGTCTATCCCCTATTATATAATGACAAGTGAGGGATTGAAAAGGTGAAAACTTTTTTATTTCTCCTTTTGTTGTAAGTAAAACATAGCCTTTTGTGTTTCAATCTCATGCCGCAGTTCTTCTTCTGTTGGCAGATATAATTTATACTTTGAAGCAAATAATTGTTCATTGCCGTGAAGAATAGAATACCTTGCAATATCTTCATCGGTTTCGGTGCAGAGCACAATACCCAAAGTAGGATTATCGTCAGCCCCTTTTTTCAAGTCATCGTACATACGAATGTACATATCCATCTGACCTACATCCTGATGTGTGATTTTGTCTGTCTTCAAGTCAATGAGAACAAAACACTTTAAAATGTAATTGTAAAATACAAGATCAATAAAATAATCTTCTTTCTCTGTCTTTATGTGTTGCTGACGTGCAACAAAGGCATAACCTTTTCCTAATTCCATTAGAAATTTTTGAATATTGGAGATAATACTGGTTTCCAATTCGGTTTCTGTAAGATCAGGATTTGTTGATAACCCCAAAAATTCAGCAATTACAGGATTTTTTATAAATTCCAGCTTATCATTTTGGAAATCAGCCGTCTTTTCCTGCATTTCTTTCTCTACTAATTCTTTATTCTGCGATTGTAATATTCGGTAATAATATTGCGTATTGATATTGCGCTGCAATGTACGGACGCTCCATGTCTGTTCATATGCTTCTTTTTCGTACCAGTTTCGAGCAATGGGATCTGACACTTGCAATAATACTCTATAATGCGACCATGAAAGCCTGATGTGAGATTGTCGACACACTGTGTCGATAATCTCAGGGAACTCTTTATAAAAACGCAGATAATGATAGAGATTACTACGGTCATATCCTTTTCCATATACTTTTGTCAGTTCCTCTGACAATTTCTTAATCACATTCAATCCATATTCCGCACGATTTTCACCATCCATTTCTTCCTCCGCAATTCTATATCCGATCAGCCAGTTTCTTTGGGACAAAATCGTATCGACCGCATGATATGCCTGTCTTTGGGATGTCTCTATAATGTTTTGTATATCATTCAATATGTTTTCTGATTTCCGATAAATCTTCATAATATCAGTATTTTCAATTTTTATTGGTTCATTCATAATGAAGCCCTCATTTTTCTATATTCCTCTGTATAGCCAAAACCGTTCACAATATTATTAACGGTAATACAGAGATTATATATCAATACAAAGGAAAAGTCCAGAGACGCGTCCGACGCCGCTGGACCTAAGGTTAATTATTTGAAAGTGCTTCAGCAGCATAATCTTTATCATATCTTCCTTCCCAAGAAATGTTTTCTCCACAATCTTGAAGTGATGAACCATCCCAAGAAGTCTATTATAGACCAACATCAAAAACGGAGACAATAACCGCCCCCGTTTTTCTCTTTTCTTTTTGTGTTGTGCTTAATAAATTCACCTTTATCAAAAATTAGTGATAAGGCACATAGTTTGGGTTGTAATATTTTCGCACAAGGTCTATGAATGCTTGCGGATATGGTTCACAAACAGTACGAAAATCAAGACGTGTCCCATTGTCTAAAATTACCCAAAAACCGTTGCACCATTTATTTGGGTATCGACTCTCTAAAATCTCTAACGTACCAGTTTCATAATAATTATGATTTTGTCCATCTGGTGCAATATATAAAAACCAATCACCCATGTCAATCCAAGTATAAGTTGCATACTGCGCAAGTTCATCAGTACCAGAAGAACTGCTGTTTGATGTATCACTTGCCGCCGCTTGTTCTGGTGCGGTGTCTGTACTAGCCGCAGGCTCAGCCGCCGCAACTTCCACTTTATTCTCACTTACATAATTATTAGACACATAAGCGGTAGAGCCGTTATATTCAAAACGATACCAACCTGTTTCATTACACTGCCCAGTAACAGCAATTTCCTGATTGGTTGAAAGACCGCCAACGCGATTCCCGTCTGTAGATGGTAAATCCCTGACATTAACCGTTTGTGAAGCGTACATTGTCGCGCTCATATCAGTATAAGTATATTCTGGCTCTGCTGTCGGTTCGGTGTCTGCTTCTGCCGTTTCGGGTTCTTCCGTTTCTTCTGGTGTTGTGACTTCCTCCGCTTTCACTTCTTCAGCGGTTTCGGGGGTTTCTGCTTCTGTTGGCTGTGTATCTAATTCTGGAGTATTTTCGCTATTTTCTGCATTGGCTACATCCAATGCACTTTCTTCCTGTGCCCCCGCGGAAGCTTCTTGCGCTTTCTGGTTATTTATGACCACTGCAGCTGCCGCA
>JAFLTF010000088.1 GCA_022510585.1 Lachnospiraceae bacterium | reverse complement strand
AAAACTCATTTTTTTCATAGACTTATTGTAAATTGTCGTTCTTTTTCTGTCAATCTCTATTCGTGACGTTGAAAATCCTTTTCACAGAAATTTAATAATACCGTCATAGTAAAATGGAAAATATTGTGATAAACTGGTTACATAGAAGCAGTACGAAAGAACCTTACGGGAGCATCGCATAAAAATGTCTCAAATCATATATAGCACGGAAAAAATAAAAGCTTATGATGGACTGAAAAAGTTGTGTGAATATGCGGGAGAATCCGAAGCATGGTGTAACGAATTGTGGATGTCTTTGCTGACCGATGCTGAATTATATCGTGAGTTTCTGTATTATCTGGAACATCACAGTTTCGCGGATCATATGAAAGTGTCAGGCTATTCTCTGACAGATTGTTATGTATGGCAGCTGGAACGATATAATCTGGCAAAAGATACCGGAAAGAATACAGCAAGCTGCAATAAAGAAGACATGGTTTTGCAGGCATTTCATACAATGGCCGGCATGAAAAACGATCCTTCCTATTTTAAAAGAAAATTCAGTGAAGGTTCCGGTATGGACAAGGAATAAAATTTAGGGCGATAGGTTATCAATATGGATAAAAGAGAATTTATTGAAAAATTACAGCGCACGCTTGCAGGCGGCTTAAACAGCAGCCTGGTAGCGGATCATGTGCGGTATTATCAGGATTATATCGACTCCGAGATTCGAAAAGGAAAATCGGAAAAAGAGGTATTGGAAAGTCTTGGTGACCCCAGATTGTTAGCCAAAAGCATTATCGAGGCAAACAAGCACACCGGAGAAAGTTTCGGTTCCAATCGAGAGTATGACGAGGAAGTATCGGCCTACTCCAAAAGAAAAGAAAAAAATACGGAAAAGATTTTTGAACATATCATTGAACTGCCGGGCTGGCTCATCATGCTGATCGTCACGGTCTTAGTCATTATCGTGATCGGCATCGCCACCAAATTACTTTTCATTTTTGCGCCGGTCATCCTGATCGGACTCAGCATCCTGCTCATCATAAAGGTTTTTCAAAACAGACCGCAAGGGTAAAAATTCCATTTTACAAATTTTCTGTTTTGTCTATGTATACTTTCGAAAAAAACTTGCAATACTATTTTTGTAACAAAAAACAATCAGGAGGTATACAAGATGTCTAAGAATGATTATAACCAGAATTCTCAGGAAAAGCAGCAGGACAAGGCTAACAACAGCAACAACCAGAATTCTCAGAACAACAAGAACAACTCCAAGAACAGCTCCAGCAGCAATGCGCAGGACAATCAGAAGAACAACTACTAAAACAGCTTTGGAGCAAAGAAAAGGGGCCGGATATTTCGGCTCCTTTTTTATGCGGACTTCCTGCCACATTTTTTTATTGCAAAATCCAAAAAAATATGGCATAGTAAGAATATGAACTGTGACATTATGTAAGAGTTTTGGAGGGCCGTAAAATGAGCCAATACCTTTCTATCGGAAAAGTTTCCAAGTTAAAAAATGTCAGCATCAAATCTTTACGGTACTATGATTCGATCGGCATTTTAAAACCGGCATTCGTGAATACGGAAACCAATTACCGCTATTATACCGAAGAGCAGCTCTATCTTCTGGATGCCATTACACTCTGTATCAAACTGGGGATTCCGCTGAAAGACTTGAATCATTATGTGGAAAAAGGTTCCATCAACTTACAGAAACTTCTATATGATGGCAAGATCCTTGCCGAAGAACGCATTCTGGAAATCCGAAACTGCCTGGAGGCGTTGCAGGAAACCTTGCAGAAATTGTCCTCTTCCGGAGACGGTATGGCTAAGATTCCTGAAAGCAAAAGCGGGCTTTTGCTGCCGGACGGCTTTTATGAAAATGCCTATGACACCCGGATGGTTCTAACTGTCCCGTTAGAAGATATGGATACGCCTAAATACTATGGACAATATATTCTGAGACTTTTTGTTACCGCACAGCAAATGAATTTAAATGCCGCTTACCCTTCCGGGATTCTGCATGATTATCAAGACGGCCGGTTGAAACGATATATGTTTCTGACAGTCAATGAACAGGACTTGTCGGCGGATGCCCTACATAAAGCAGGAGAAGCAGTCCGTAAGCTTCCTGCCGGCTGTTATATCTGCCGCAAAATCTCTACCCACATGTTAGGGTCTGTAAAGGAAGAAATGAAAGAAGTTCTCCGAAATGATTCTTTCTGTATCATCGAAACGGACACTGCATCGGCACAGAATAAGAAAAACGGTTATCCTTTTGAACTGCAATATTTCGCAGGATGATCCAAGGCATCTTCTGTGCGGTTATCAGCTTTCAAATGGTCTGATGCGGTAAGTTACGCCTAACTTTTCACAGATTTCCCTACACCGTTCTTCTTCCTCTTTGGTAATGGTGGTCTCTACGGTAGAGAGGATCACGTTCGGTACATAGTTACTTACGTTACCGGCAAAACGCAGCATGGCGTCATGCGATTCTATTCCGAATTTACTCCGGGTCAGTTTCAAATATTCTTCCGCATCCGGTGTATTGAGGCTGATGGAGATTGTATCGATAAGCCCCTCATACATCGGCGCCGTATCTTTGCCATGGATCAAATCGGAAAGTCCGTTGGTATTGAGCCGGATCGGCATATGATATTCTTCCTTCACAAAGGCGGCTACTTTCAGCAAGTCCTCCAATCGCTCCGTAGGCTCGCCGAAACCGCAAAAGACCAATTCCCTATATTTTTTCATATCAAATTTATCAAATTCCGCAATAACTTCTTCCACTGAGGGTTCCCGCTCAAGCCACAAACTTCCGGAATGATTCATCTCATCCATCGTCTGACGCAGACAGAAGGTGCAGGCGCAGGGGCAGCGGTTGGTCATATTCACATATAGATTTTCATGAACTTCATATAAAATTACCATTTTCAGTGCGACTCCTTTCAGTCTCTTTTTAACTGATATAAGATTTCTTCAAAACATACCCCGTCAGTCTTCGGGATCTCCAGTTCAATGGATTTCAGAATACATTTTTTCACAAAGCCGGAGGCCTTCCTGACGGATCTCTCAAAAGGGACTCCGTTTACAGCATCCGCTGCGATCACAGAAGCAAAAACATCCCCGGTACCGGAACGTTCCGTTCCCACCCTGTGGGTGCGTATCCATTTCGGTTCCCTGCCCTTTTCGTAGATATAATTGGCAATAAAATCTCCCTGTCTGATCCCGGTGATCACTACCTTCTCCGGCCCCTGCGCTGAAAGCGTTTGGGCCATTTTCAATAATTCTTTCTTTTTCCAGCCGACATCCTTATAAGGGGTATCCGTCAGGTTACAGCACTCTGTCAGATTCGGTGTGATGATATCCGCATAAGATATCAGCTGCTTCATTTCCTGACACAACTCTTTGGTATAAGTGGAATAAAGTTTTCCGTAATCCCCCATTACAGGATCGATAACGATCTTCGTATGCTCTTGTGCGAATGCCTCGATAAATTCTTTGACAATCTGAATCTGCCTTGCCGAACCCAAGAATCCCGTTGCAATCCCCTCAAAGGTAAGCCCAAGCTTTTTCCAGTGGGAAATATATTCGGGCATCCGATCCGTATAATCATCAAAAAAATAGTGCGGAAAACCTGTATGATTGGAAAAAACCGATGTCGGCACCGGGCAGCACTGAACACCCAAATAGGAAATGATCGGGAGAGATACGGCAACCGAACATCTCCCAAACCCCGATATGTCATTGATGACTGCTATTTTCTTCTGCATAAGACTCCTACACCTTTTTCATAACATAACCTGTAAAATGTAATTTTCAAGATTTACTTTAACACTAAAGCAGCCAAACTGCAACTCAGTGTTTTCTTTCTTGCTATTTTAGAATATAAGCTATATACTAAAAGTAGCATTATCATTTATATATACTTTTCAGAAAATCTATTTAATTATGAAGGGAAAATCGACTGATGAAAAAAAGACCGAGTATTACTACAATTCTAATTATGTTATGTCTTTTACCCGCTATTTTAGCTATTGTCATCAATGTTATAACATCTTCCAGCTATATGCGCTCCACCGCGGAAAATGAAATTGAAGGAACGTTGATGTCTACTGGCTATACGATCTTGGAGACCTTTAATTCTTTTGATGACGGAAAATATTGGCTATCCGGCAAATTGCTTTATAAAGGCGGCACCAATCTGACCGAACTGCTCGGAACTTTTGATGCTATTAAAGAAGAAACTGAAATAGAGTGTACTTTCTTTTATGGAGATACCCGTTATCTGACTACGTTGGTAGATGAAGATGGAAATCGTATGACTATGACCCAGTGCTCTGATACGGTCAAGGAAATTGTTTTGAATCAAGGAAATGCATATTTTGCCAGAAACGTAGATATCGGCGGTCATGACTATTATGGATACTATATCCCGATCGAACAGGAAGGCAAAGTCGCCGGTATGATCTTCACCGGCAAACCCAGCAGGGATCTTGCTACTGCTACCAACGCATATTTGACATATATCATGCTCATATGCCTTGTTCTTATCATAGCTATTGCTGTACTTGCTGTATTCATGGGTAAAATAACCGCTAAACAGATTCAGGTTCTTCGTGATGAAACCGTTACGCTTTCTGAAGGAAAGTTGAATTTCCCGATCAAGATCAATACGCAGATCCGGGAAATCTATCAAGTGGCAGATGCAGCGGAAAAACTTCGTACACAATTAGTCAATGTTGTACAAACGATCATAAGCTGTTCCGGCACAGTAGATACCTCAGTTGGATATGTAGATGATTCCCTTGGCAACTGCACCCAGGCTGTAAAAGAGCTGAGCTCTACAATGGAAGAGTTGGCTTATGGCGCACAAAGAATGGCTGCTGCGGTAGAAAAACAGTCTTTTGACATAGATGAGATTTCCAATGGTATTACAGAAATTGCAGAAAGTTCTCAGGCCACACAGGAAGTGGCCCAGACTGTCTCAGATGTCAGCAATACAGCCAAGACAAATTTGAGTAACCTGTTAAAAGCCAACAAGTATACTACACAAAGCGCTGACAATGTAATTACCAGTATTTCCAGCGTCAGCGGTGCGGTACAACAAATCACTACCGCCGCTCAGATGATCATGGAGATTTCCGACCAGACCAACCTCTTATCTCTCAATGCCAGCATTGAAGCGGCAAGAGCCGGAGAGGCAGGAAGAGGCTTTGCGGTCGTTGCCAGTGAAATTCAGAAGCTTGCGGAGCAGTCCAATTCCTCTGCACAACAGATTCAATCCATTATTGAAGAGATCACTGCCAAAACTGAGGAATGTTCAAAGTTCGCAGGTCAGATCCAAGATGCCGTAGGCAAAGAAGCAGATGCACTGCAAAGCGTAAACAGCAGCTTTGATGACGTGGACGGTAATATATCCGAAGCCGCAAGTGCCGTAGGCAAGATTACAAACACTGTAGATACAGTAGAAAAGAATAAAGCCAGCATTTTAGATTCTGTCAACAACTTGTCCGATATTTCCGAGGAAAACGCTGCTTCCGCAGAGGAAGCTAATGCCTCCA
Organism: Lachnospiraceae bacterium; assembly: GCA_022510585.1. GTDB lineage: Bacteria > Bacillota > Clostridia > Lachnospirales > Lachnospiraceae > UBA3282. The sequence continues at coordinate 3,628 of JAFLTF010000088.1, read as the reverse complement.
CGGAAGAACTCAGGGCCAACCTTGAACAGGTTTTCCATCAGGCCGACGAACTGAAAGCAGTAATCGAGCAGTTAAACGAAAGTGTGACTTTCTTCCAACTGTAACATTTTTCTATTGACAATTATAAGAAAACTATTTATAATTCTTATGTTGTGAAAAAATGCTATATTATAATTCACAACATAAATGTGCACTTAGCTCAGCTGGATAGAGCGTTTGGCTACGGACCAAAAGGTCGGGGGTTCGAATCCTCTAGTGCACGGTTTTGTGCACTTATGCACACTTCATAACAAAAAAGCAACCAGTTGGTTGCTTTTTTAATTCCAAAAATAAAATCTCCATTCTTCATCCGTATTCCCTGCCAGCTTCATCCCGATCTCACGCATGCGGCTGTTCAGTCTGTGGTACATCACAGGGTATTCCCAACGGATACCAAGAATATATTCCCGCTCTCTGGCCGACAATGAGGCAAGAACCTGCTGCAACTTCCCTGCGTTATTCTTGCTCCACTGCCCGAAGGGACACTCCATATAAGAATTATGCTCCCCATACTTTTCAATATGCTCTGCCAGCATCCTTGAAAGTTTCTCCCTGTCCTTTTCCTGCAAAAGATGAATCTTTATTTTTTCATCTTCCTCAGGCAGCTTAGACAGCAAAATTCCGGACTCCATAAGATGTCTATATACCGCTTTTTCGACTTTGGGTCGGGGCACCGGATAGTCCAGTCTTTTCATGATCTGTTCTATGGAATATCCTCTGTCTACCAGATGTCTGATTGCGCCGCCTGCCGCTACATCAAACATAAAATCGGAAAGCGCCGCCTCAAAATAACTTTCTTTTTTGTCCATCATTATTCTATATCCAATTCCGGCGGCACATCTATTTCATCGGAAATATACTTGCCGTTTTTCTTACGCTGCCGCACGCATTCTGTCAAAAGATATTCGATCTGTCCGTTTACCGAACGAAAATCATCTTCAGCCCAGGCTGAGATCGCATTATATAATTTGGCAGAAAGTCTGAGCGGAATTTGTTTCTTATCCGAATCACCCATAAACAGCCATCCTCTTTTTTATACTTTTCAATCATACCATCTGAAACATCATAAAGCAATCCCACAAAACGAAGGTTTTCTCACATTAGTATAAGCTTCCGGAATTTACAACGGGCTGTGCATCGTGATTTCCGCAAAGAACCACCAACAGATTGGATACCATTGCAGCCTTACGCTCCTCATCCAGCTCTACGGTATTTTTCTCGCTTAAACGCTCCAATGCCATTTCCACCATGCCAACCGCGCCGTCAACAATCATTTTTCTTGCGTCAATGATGGCGGACGCCTGCTGTCTCTGCAGCATGATCGCCGCAATCTCCGTCGCATAAGCAAGATAGGTGATCCGCGCCTCAACGATTTCAATACCGGCTTCGTCCACTCTGCTTTGAATCTCGTCCCTTATTCTTGCCGCAACAATTTCACTGGAACCGCGAAGACTTCCTTCATCGGCCATACCATCACCTGTAGTATCCACATTCGGTGCAACATCATAGGGATAGTTTCGCACAATATTCCTCAATGCACTATCACATTGCAGGGACAAAAACTCTTTATAGTTATCTACATTAAATACTGCTTTCGCTGTGTCTACAATACGCCAGGTCACTGCAATGCCAATTTCTACCGGATTGCCCAGACAGTCATTGATCTTCTGGCGGCTGTTATTCAATGTCATGATTTTCAGGGAAATTCTTTTGTTCTCTCCAACCTCTACCCCGGTACTTGCCGGCTGAGTGCCCATCGTAAGCATCGAATTCAGTCCGGAACTGCTCACATCCCCGCTCTGGCTCAGTTTCGTCTTAGCCGCCGGATTCACGCTGACGCAGAAAGGATTTACAAAATAAAATCCGTCTCCTTTCAGGGTTCCGATATATTTACCAAACAGAGTCAAAACCAGTGCCTCCTGCGGTTTCAACACTTTCAGTCCCAGAAACAATATCCATGCCAGGCATATTACGATCAGGCTCACGATACAGAGTATATCGCTTTTTCCCATAGGCCCTCCATAGATAAAACCTACTATAGACAGTATGTAGAGCACAATCACCCCAAGTAAAACTAACATCCCATTCTTCTTTCCGGTTAAAATTTTCTCTTCCATAGATATCCTCCATTCTTTTGCCTATAAAACAAAAAATTCTTTTTGATATCATTATGATATCATTTTAATTCAGATATGTCAACTGATACTGTGAATTAAATGTGAATTTTCAATCCATACTTTATTTTTCCGCCAAATTGTGATAAATTATCTCAGTAAGATATCGAAAGAAGGAAGGACATATAGAATGGCAAAAAGTAATAATACAAACATAAGCAAGAGTAAATCTAAACGTGAGGCGCAAAAGAAACAGAATGTGAAGATGCGCCGCCAGAAACTTATTTCCAAAGTGGTTGGTACAATCATATCTGTGGCAATCGTACTGCTGATTGCATGGCTTATAGGTAAACAGATCTATTTAATGGCGATCCGCACTACTCCCAATTCAGACTATAGCGCGGGACTTAGCGCCGACGGTAAGATAGCGGATACAGATGTTCTATCCGCCCTGTCTCTGGTTGATTATAAAAATATTTCCATACCGGAAGATGAGGTCAATGCCACAGAAGAAGAGGTTGATGAAGAAATCAATTCCATGCTTGATGGATACAAGGAGCTTAGTACGGATCCAGACGTTGAAATTGCTGATGGTGATGAGGTAAATATTGATTTTGTAGGAACTGTTGACGGCGTCGAGTTTGATGGCGGAAACAGTAATGGAGCAGGTTATGACCTTACGATCGGTTCCGGTTCCTTTATTGATGATTTTGAAGAACAGCTTATCGGACACAAAGCAGGCGAAAATGTCACTGTTGAGGTGACTTTCCCCGAAGATTATGGAAACGAAGAGCTGAACGGTAAAGATGCAAGCTTTGCGGTTACGATCAATGGTATTATGGTTCCCCCGGAACTCACGGATGAGTTTGTGGCAGAAAATCTTGCCGAAAGCGAGGAAGTTTCAACAGCAGCCGAATATCGTGCGAAGATAGAACATAATTTTTACGAAGAACATCTTGAAGAATATCTCACCAATTATGTGGTAGAAAATTCTACAGTAAATTCTTATCCCCAAAAATACCTGAAAAGTATGAAGGCTGTCAATAAATACAATGACAATATGGGAGATGCTATCGAAGACGAAATCGAGTATGAAAAAGAGCTTACGGAACGCGCAAAAGAGGATGTAAAAGAAGCCATGGTATATCAGGCGATTTTTGAAAGCGCGGGACTTAGCATGGATATGGATGCTTACTATAATGAGCTGATCGAGGAAAACGGAGAAGATTATGCCAATAACCTGAAAGAATCTTACGGCGAAGGCTATATAGCGCATATGCAGATGCGAGAGGTTGTTACTGATTACTTAGTAGATCTATATAAATAAAATAACGAAATTTTGGCGGTAAAGCTAGAACAGTTTTACCGCCATTTGATTTTTTACTTTTCTTTTCTTTTAATTAATGTTATACTATATACATGCAGATATAGTTCATCGGTAGAATGCTAGCTTCCCAAGCTGGAGAGGCGGGTTC
>JAFLTF010000087.1 GCA_022510585.1 Lachnospiraceae bacterium | reverse complement strand
AGACTGTAAATCTGCTGCAAATTGCTTCGGTGGTTCGAATCCACCTCCGCCCATTATGCCGGCGTGGCGGAACTGGCAGACGCACAGGACTTAAAATCCTGCGGGACTAATCTCCCGTACCGGTTCGATTCCGGTCGCCGGCAGTAGAAAAGTGACTTAAACAGTTGGTTTAGGTCATTTTTTTATGAAAGAAAAGCAGAAGAGTATTGACAAATGATTATTTTAACAATATACTGATAAGGCGGCCGACCGACTGGTCGGACGGAAAAGAAAAAGAGGTGCCATACATATGTTAGGAAAATTCAGCGTAAAAAAACCTTATACGGTTTTGGTGGCAGTTATTTTGGTGATCGTTCTCGGCGTTGTTTCTTTTACAAAGATGTCCACCGACCTGCTGCCAAGTATCAGTCTGCCATATGTGATCATTTTGACAACTTATCCGGGGGCTAGTCCGGAGACGGTGGAAATGGTAGTTACAAAACCGGTAGAGGCCTCGATGGCAACGGTCAGCAATATTGAAGGAATCAGTTCCGTTTCCAGCGAGAACTATTCTACCGTTATCCTGGAATTTGCGCAGTCTACGGATATGAATGCGGCTTCTTTGGAAATCAGGGAAAATTTAGACCAGATCAAAAGTTACTGGGATGATTCGGTAGGCAATCCAATCATCATGAAATTGAATCCCGATATGTTGCCCATTATGATCGCAGCTGTGGGCGGTGTGGGGATGACCAATGCGGAAGTCAGCGAAATGACTCAGAACGTCGTCATTCCGGAACTGGAAAGTATTGAAGGCGTGGCTTCGGCAAGCGCAACGGGATTGCTGGAAGAAAGTGTCCACGTTATTATCAGGAAAGAAAAACTGGATACCATTAATGAAAAGGTATTCGGCTATATCGATGATGAAATGAAAGATGCCGAGCAGGAACTTGCCGACGGGAAACAGGAGATTCTGGACGGGCAGGCGGAAATTGCGGATGCAAGGACGGAATTAGAGGACAGTAAGAAGACTCTTGTCGATAGCGAGCAGGAATTAAACGATACTCGTAAAGAGCTGGAGGAGAATAAGCAGAAGATTGTTGACGGCAAGACAGAAATTGCCGAGGGAAAAGAGCAGCTTGAAGAAGGCAAAAGCGAGCTTGCCAATCAAAGAGAAAAGACTGCACAGAAGTTAGCTGAAGCAGAGACCAAGATTCTGACTGCCAAAGCCGAACTGGAAGCCATGAAAATGCATCTGACCGCAGAACTTGCTGCATTGAAACTGCAATATGGATCACAAATAAAAGATTTGGAAGACGGTATTGCGCAATGTGACGAGCTGATTGCAACAATTGATGGAATAAAGGCTATTCCTGATTTGGCAGCAAAAAAAGCAGCGGTAGCGGCACTTATGGATAGTTTGGAGGAACTGGGACTTAATCCGGGGGATTTTGGATATAGCGCAGCGATACTTGAAATAATGACTAATGAGATGCTGGACGGATTGTTAGATGGCGTAAAATCCGGCGTTAAAGCGCAAAAAGCAGAACTGGAAACTGCATTGGCAGGGATTCAGATGGTGTTTTCTGAATATGAGAAACAGCTCGCCGAAATAGAAAAGAACATCTCCAAACTAGACAAGGCACTCACCGAGCTGTACAAAGGAAATCTGACAGCGGCTATTGAGTTTGCCAATGCACAGACTGCAATCAGTCTGGGTGAACTTCAGCTTACCACGGCGGAAACCCAGTTGGAAGCAAGTGAAAAACAGCTGGAAGCCGGAGAAGAGCAGCTGGAAGCAGGCCTGGATCAGATTCAGGCCGGTTGGGATCAGATCAAAGAAGGTGAAAAGCAATTAAATGATACGGCGGAGCAGCTTGCTGATGCCCTACAGCAGATATTGGATGGCGAAGAAGAGCTGGAAGAAGCGAGAGAGAATGCTTATGATCAGGCGGATATGAATGGAATTCTTACCGTGGATACTGTCAAAGCCCTATTAGCGGCGCAGAATTTTTCCATGCCGGCAGGCTATGTGACAGAGGAAGGCATTGACTACCTCATCAGGGTAGGTGATAAACCGGAGGATATAGAAAAACTCAAGAAAATGCCCCTTTTGAATCCGGAAATGGACGGGGTGGATATCGTTACACTGGATGATGTGGCGGATGTATTTATGACGGATAATTCCGCCGATATCTATACGAATGTAAACGGCGAATCCGGTATTATGATCACGCTCCAGAAACAGACAGGCTATTCTACGGGAGATGTTTCCGATAAGATACTGGATAAGTTTAAAGAGCTGAAGGCGGAGAATGAAGATTTGATTCTGATCACATTGATGGATCAGGGTATCTATATTGACCTTGTCATGGATTCCATTATCAATAACGTGCTATTTGGAGCAATCCTTGCGGTATTGATTTTGATCTTGTTCCTAAAAGATTGGAGACCTACCGCGGTAGTTGCCTTTTCCATTCCGATCAGTATTGTAACGGCAATCGTTTGTATGTATTTTAGCGGCATTACTTTGAATGTCATATCCCTGTCGGGTCTGGCATTGGGCGTTGGTATGCTGGTGGATAACTCGATCGTAGTAATTGAAAATATCTATCGAATGCGAAGTGAAGGCTATTCCGCAAAGGAAGCCGCCATAAAAGGGGCAGGAGAGGTGGCAGGTGCGATCATCGCTTCCACACTTACAACCGTCTGCGTATTTCTGCCAATTGTTTTTACGGAAGGTATTACCAGACAGCTGTTTGTAGATATGGGACTAACCATCGCCTATTCATTATTTGCCAGCTTGCTTGTCGCTATGACTGTAGTTCCTGCAATGGCATCGGGAACACTTTCTAAAACAAAGGTCCAGAAAGAAAGTAAGTTCTTTGGCGGGCTGATGAATATTTATGAAAAACTGCTTACACTTGCGCTGCACTTTAAGCCGGTGGTGTTGATCCTGGTCTTTGTACTGCTTATTGTCAGCACTGCAGCAGCTTTTTCCAGAGGTATTGCATTTATGCCCGATATGGACAGCACGCAGATTTCCATGACACTGACCATGCCTAAGGATACTCCGCTAACGGAGACGGCGAGAGTTACGGATGAGATCGTAGAAACACTAATGGAAACGGATGAAGTGGTAGATGTAGGAGCCATGGCAACGACTTCCTCTCTGGGAATGCTTTCGGGAGGGGGAAATTCCGCTACCAATGAAACATCGATTTATATCTCCTTAGATGAAGATAAAAAAAGAGATAACATAGAAATTGCCGCAGAAATAGAAGAAAATATTGCGGATATATTAGAGCAAAATCAGGCGGAAGCCGCTATAGAGACCGCGACCATGGATATGAGTGCACTGGGAGGAAGCGGTATTTCTGTGCAGGTAAAAGGGCGTGAATTGGATACGTTGCAAGCCATTGCCAAAGATATTGCCGCGATCATTGAAACGGTAGAAGGTACTACAGATGTTTCAGATGGCTTGGAAGAAGCAACAGGAGAAATGCGTATCATCATTGACAGAAACAAGGCAATTGAACATGGACTTACGGTTGCGCAGGTTTTCCAGCAGATACAGGTGAAGCTTGCTGATGCTACCAGTGCAACGACGTTGGAGACAGAAATTGAAGAATATAATGTATATGTGAAGCATGCCAATGATATGGAGCTAACCAGAGAATTACTGAAAAGTATAGAACTGGAAAGAAGCAAACAGGACGGCACCAAGGAAAAAATACTGCTTTCCGAGATCGCTGATTTTGAAAGTACACAGGCGCCTAAGTCCGTCAACAGAGTCGAACAGACCAGATACATCGGTGTAACGGCGGCTATCGCAGACGGTTATAATGTCGGTTTTGTTTCGAGTGACGTGGAAGAAGCGCTCCGGGATTATAAGATGCCCAGCGGCTACACCTATACGATGAGTGGTGAAAATGAAACAATAACAGATGCTATGGAACAAGTATATTTGATGTTGCTTTTGGCGCTCATCTTCATGTATTTGATCATGGTAGCGCAGTTCCAGTCCCTGCTTTCGCCTTTTATCATCATGTTTACCATTCCGCTTGCCTTTACGGGCGGCTTTATGGGACTTTTTATCAGCAGAAGCGAAGTAAGCGTTATTGCACTAATCGGTTTCGTTATGTTATCGGGTATTATTGTCAACAACGGTATCGTATTGGTAGACTATATCAATCAGCTGCGAGAGAGCGGCATGGAGAAGAAAGAAGCTATAATCACCGCCGGCAAAACCAGGATGCGTCCGGTTATGATGACGGCGTTGACGACTATTCTGGCGCTCAGTACAATGGCCTTCAGTAATGATATGGGTGCGGATATGTCAAAGCCCATGTCCGTGGTGACGATCGGAGGACTAATCTACGGAACGTTGCTTACGTTGGTTGTAATTCCTTGTATTTATGATATTTTCTCAAGAGAGAAAAAGTCAAAGCCGGAAGTTATGGAAGCCTTAGAAGATTAATAGCAGGTTTATCGTTGAGAGGGTGGTATCGTGAGTAGAGAGTATTTACCGAAGGAAGAGGCAATCTTTCAAGCTGTAATGGAATTATTTGAAGAAGGTGCGGATTTAAACAGCCTGACCGTTGCGGAGATTACAGGCAGGGCAGGAATTGGAAAAGGAACTGCTTATGAGTATTTTTCCGATAAAGAAGAGATGATCGTAAAGGCGCTTTTTTATAACGGAGAAAAGTTCATCCAACATATCTATGAAGGTATGAGCAGAGAAAAAAATCTTTCCGACAAGATAGATTTTGTCTTGTTGACAATGGAACAGCAGGCATCCAAAACCCATTGTATTTTCCACCTATTGCATATGCTTTCGGATAATTCCATGATCAGCAGACGGATCAAGGAATTGTTAGACAAAAAGTCTCTTTCCGGAGAGACGTTGGGCGTTGATATTATCGGCAGGATACTGCATGATGAGTTTCCGGATGAAGCAGCGCTTTCCCCGGATAAAACAGTGTATCTGGTGATGAGTGTTTATTCTAAAATATTATGCTTCGGTATGCTGTTAAACGATGGAATTTACAAACAAGCCGTAGATAAGGATACCATGCGTATAATGGTTCGTCAGGGCATTTGCCGGGAAATTGAGGAGATATTCTCTTTGTCATTGGCATAACATACAAAAGGATCCTCCAGTCGGTTGTTGCGATTGGCAGGATTCTTTTATCAATTTTTATTCTATCTGATTGTTCTGGAATCGGTTGCCTTAAAGCCCCTTTCCCCTCTCATATTTCCCATGGAACCCATTTCCGAAACGGTAATACCGGATGCATCGATCAAAGCGGAATTATCTTGCTTTTGTCCGTCGGAGGTTGCAGGAATGGAACCGTCTAGCTGTCCGCTTATGCTTTGGGCACGCAGCAGGCAGAATTCTTTTAAAGTAGAAACACCTGCCGTGAATTCATCATAAGTACAAAATTTCGTCGGATCCTTTTCCACATAGGGAGCAATCATTTCTTCCACGGAGGTTATCATATCCGTAAAATAACCGCTGTCAAAGTATTCACTGATAAATTCCGTAAAGTATTGATGATACAATTCTGTATATTCTTCGTCACTGAAAATCCATGCAAGCATAGGTCTGGAATCCACCGTACCGCCTGAAACCGGTGTATCAATGGGATAGTTCACTAAAGCCGTAGCATCTGATTCAGACATAAAACCGCCAAAAGCCAGATTGTAATCCCATGGAATCATGGACAATTGCCCGTCTTTTTCATACAGGTAATAATTATGGATCATGGAGCCGGTGTAACTGTCGAAATTAAGGACAAAGTTGTGAACGACAAAATAGCGGATAACCTCTTCAATGTCGACAATATTCTCAATATTTTCCGCCTCGTTTAATTGTTTCAGGGAAGCAATGAGCCGGTCTTTATCACTGTCGGAAATATCCGTTTTGGCATTCTCAAAAATATTGGAATAACTGCCGTAGTCATCATTTGTATAAACGAGAGAGACATCACTGCTGCCATTCATGCCGCCGCCTCTGCCCATGCCGCCACCGGGCATTTTACCATCGAAATCATCAGGTCTCTGGAACTCAAAGTTTTGAGGACGTTCTCTGTCGAAGTTTTCAAATCGGTGGGATTTGAAATCCTCAGAGAACTCTCCATCAAAGTTATCCGCTGTTTCGGGCGTTTCGGAGGAAGAATCCTCTTCCTGATTTTGTTTCTGGAAGGCATCCATATCGAAATCTCTGCCGTTACCGCGGCCGCCGCCCATTGAGGAACTGTCCGGTTTGTACAGTTCTCCGTAATCATTACCGTAATTACGCTGTAAGAAGGCATCCTCGACGCTTTCTACCGCAAGATACAGACCGAAATCCTTTCCGTTTACGGTGATATAGGCATAGCTGCAAAGCGGTGCGTCCGCACCGAAAGAGTGCATGAGCTGATAAGTAAGGTAATCCTTCATGTAAGTATTATCCTGAATGATATTGTTCAGGCAGAGTTTATCTAAACCATAATAAGATTTCGAGCTGTCATAATGATCAAATTCTATTTTAAAGCTGTACCGGTCGTTTCCGTAAGTCTCAGCGAAAGAAAGAGAAGTGTTGCCTTTTGCCCGTATGGCAACGTTTCGGTAAGCATCTCCGTCAATGATCACCGCACAGGTTTCATATTTTTCGCTCGTACAGTCTTCCAAAAAAGTATCCCAGTCATCCATCACAATATCTATGGTATGCACTCTGGAGGTGTCAAACAAACGGGATTCGTATCCGGCAGCGGCGTTTACTGCCATAACGCCCCATTTTTCCGCATTCATAAAAAGGAAGGTAAAAAGCAGTACAAAGGCAAGCGCTGCGGCGCAGATTTTGTCAATATGTTTACTTGTTGACATAGCAATCCCCCTTTAGCCCATGAAGTCACCGTTATAGCTGACTAATACGGCGTTGTTTACACCTTCCATTTCAGACAGGACGTTGATAAAATCGGTATTATCGTCGTTCATGCGGATTTCCAGATTGAGCTCGATAGCGCCTTTTCTTGCGGTTTTACTCTTTACAACCAGTTTTTTCACATGGTCTTTTAAGAATGCGATTGCCGCGGTCTCACTATTATGGTCTGTGCAGCCGATTACTACAATGTAGGGATTTACATGGGATTTTCGATTTACAAATAACAGAAGGAAGACCCCGATCATAATGCTTCCGAACACAGCAAGCGTGATCATGCCTGCCGCAAGGACGATTCCCACGGCGATAGACCAGAAAAGAAAGGCGATATCCAAAGGTTCCTTGATTGCGGTACGAAAGCGGACAATAGACAGGGCGCCGACCATACCGAGGGAAAGAACGACATTCGAAGTTACAGCAAGGATCACAACGGTGGTGATCATTGTCAGGGCAACCAGCGTGACTGCAAAGCTGGAAGAATACATAACGCCGGAATAGGTCTTTTTATAGACAAAAAAGATAAAAAGGCCGAGTCCAAAGGCCAGAATCAAGGCAAGTACCATGTCAAAAACACTTACGCTGGTGATGTTTTCTAAAAAGTTTGATTTGAAAATGTCGTTAAAAGTCATAGTTTTTCTCCATTTCTATTATTTTTAATCAAAAACACGGCAGGCGGCATACTTTGAAAAAGCCACGCAGTGCCGGTCTTTTAAACCTACGATGTCACGAATAATGTCCGGCAGCCACTCATCCCATTTTACTTCCAGAATAATGGTGGAATCGTCAATGGGAATCGTAGGACAATCCGGATTCAGAAAATCCGTATGAAAAAGCCCGGTTCGTATATGATAGTCCATTGTCACTCTGACATTGCCGGGCGGGTATATGTAAGCTTCCCGCGTGTAGTCTACGATCGTTTTGGGCCGCAACCCTTGAGTGGTAATTTTTGTATACAATTCTTTTACCAAAGGACTTTCATGCAGACGCATCCAGTCATGATCACCGTCTATGATTGCCTGAGCTTCTTCTTTAGACAGAATAGCGCTTTCCTTGGTCCCCAGATTTCCGCGTTTGCTTTTTTTCTCTAATTGGATATAGGAAGTATCGCCATTGTAGTACCGGATACGGAACTTTTCACGGATATTGACGCCATCCAGTTTTTCACGCAGAGCCTTGTCCGCCAGATTATCGAAATAAAGGCTTCTGATTTCATATTTCCCGTCAGTGGTATGCTCGTCCGGTTTTATTACGGCTTGCAAACGGTGCCGTAGAGTGATCATATCCGACGGGTTAATCTCATGTTTCCATTCATGTCGCAAAACCATACTATCCCTCCCTTCGTTATTTCATACTATGAAAAACATTTGGAAGATTTGTGTAAAATATTTGAAAAATCTGTGAAACAGCAACATTTTGTTTATGTGAAAAGTTTTAAAAATAAGATGATTTTATTACAAATAGGGAATTGATAAAAAGGCGCTTTTGCTATAAGATAGGTAAAAGAAAGGCAGGATTTATCATATGAAGACAAAAATTTTTATTGACGGTAGCGAAGGAACTACCGGATTGAGGATATTCGAGCGCTTTGAAGGAAGGGACGATATCGAACTGCTTCCTATTTCAAGTGAACTTAGAAAAGATATTGCGGAAAGGAAGAGGCTAATCAACGAATCGGATATTACCTTCCTTTGTCTGCCGGATGCGGCGGCAAAAGAATCCGTCAGCCTTGTGGAAAATGAAAAGGTAAGGATTATTGATACCTCTACGGCGCATCGCACGGAAAGCGGCTGGGCGTACGGTTTTCCGGAATTGTCGCCGGAGCATAGGAATGCCATTAAAAATGGAAATCGGGTCGCAGTTCCGGGTTGTCATGCAACCGGGTTTATTTCCCTCATATATCCGTTGATCAGCGGTGGGCTTCTTCCTGCGGATTATCCGGTAACTGCTTTTTCTTTGACCGGTTACAGCGGCGGCGGAAAAAAAATGATCGCGGAGTATGAAACTGATGGCAGAAACCCGGACTTAGATGCACCCAGAGAATATGCCCTGACACAACAGCATAAGCATTTAAAGGAAATGAAAGCGATTACCGGGCTGTCCAGGGAACCGCTGTTTTCCCCGATCGTGGCTGATTATTACAGTGGCATGGTGGTTTCGGTTCCTCTGTATACAGAATATTTAAAGAGTCACAAAAACCCGGATGAGATGACAAGCTATTTTATGCAATATTATAAAGGAGAATCCTTCATTCAAGTAGTAGGAAACGGAAATGAAGACTTGTACGGCGGTATGCTTTCCGGAAATACCTTAAGCGGCTGGGACGGACTTAAAATTTATGTAACGGGAAACGCCGACAGAATGGTGCTGTCCGCGCAGTTTGATAATCTGGGAAAAGGCGCTTCCGGGGCAGCGGTGCAGTGTCTGAATATTATGATGGGCTGCGAAGAAAACAAAGGATTGGTATTATAAAA
>JAFLTF010000086.1 GCA_022510585.1 Lachnospiraceae bacterium | reverse complement strand
CGAACAAGCAAAAGATTATTTGTTGAAAATTGTTGAAGATGAAGTAAAACATGAAGCCGCTGTGATGATCAAAGAAATAGAGAACAGGGCGAAGGAAGAAGCAGATAAGAAAGCCAAGGAATACGTGGTAACGGCTATTCAAAAATGTGCAGCTGACCATGTTTCCGAGACAACCATATCTGTTGTACAGCTTCCGAATGACGAAATGAAAGGAAGAATCATCGGTAGAGAGGGACGTAATATCAGAACTCTTGAGACAATGACAGGTGTTGATCTGATTATTGATGATACGCCGGAAGCAGTCATTTTATCAGGATTTGATCCGATTCGTCGTGAGGTGGCGAGAATTGCGCTTGAAAAATTGATCGTTGACGGACGTATACATCCGGCAAGAATTGAAGAAATGGTTGAGAAAGCGCAGAAAGAAGTAGAAGTAATGATCAAGGAAGAAGGTGAAGCCGCTACGCTGGAAGTCGGCGTACACGGAATTCATCCCGAACTTGTCAGATTACTTGGTAAGATGAAGTTTAGAACCAGTTATGGTCAGAACGCATTAAAGCATTCGATTGAAGTGGCGCAATTATCCGGTCTATTGGCAGCAGAGATGGGATTGGATGTAAGAGTTGCGAAACGTGCAGGGTTACTACATGATATTGGTAAAGCAGTAGACCATGAAATGGAGGGATCTCATATTCAGTTGGGTGTGGAGCTTTGTAGAAAGTACAAAGAGTCACATGTTGTTATTAATGCAGTAGAGTCTCATCATGGAGATGTTGAGCCTCAGACATTGATTGCATGTCTGGTACAGGCAGCAGATACGATTTCTGCAGCAAGACCGGGTGCAAGAAGAGAAACATTAGAAACATATACAAGCAGGTTAAAACAATTAGAAGACATTACAAACAATTTCAAAGGTGTTGATAAATCTTTTGCTATTCAGGCAGGTAGAGAGATTCGTGTTATGGTAGTTCCGGAACAGATTACGGATTCGGACATGGTATTACTCGCAAGAGATATTTCCAAACAGATTGAAGCTGAACTGGAATATCCCGGACAGATCAAGGTCAATGTAATCCGTGAAAGCCGAGTTATCGACTACGCTAAATAGTGCATAAAACTCTGTAGAGAAATCTACAGAGTTTTTTTGTACAGTTTATTTAAAAAAACCGTAATTTTCCATTATATTTTGTGAATCAATTTTTCATGATTCTACTTGTGTTTCAGTATAGTTTGTAGTAGAATAATTTGCGGTGTATGATTGTATACAATTATGCAAAAAGAAGGGAGCACGAATACTATTATGAAGCCTTACAAAGAGATGAATAAAGAGGAACTTACGTCATTAAAAGCGGAGTTAGAGAAGAAATTTGAAGAAGAAAAAAGCAAGGGATTAAAACTGGATATGTCCAGAGGAAAGCAGTCAACTGCTCAGCTGGATATGACGATGGATATTATGGATGTTTTTGATTCTTCCTCTGTTCTTAAGACTGAGGGAGGAATGGATTGTAGAAATTATGGACTGATGGATGGGATTCCGGAAGCAAAGAAGCTCTTAGGTGATATGATGGGAGTACCGGCACAGAACGTGTTCGTATATGGGAATTCCAGTTTGAGCATCATGTATGATGCGGTATCACATTCTATGACACATGGTGTTATGGGCAATACCCCGTGGTGCAAACTGGATAAGGTTAAATTCCTGTGTCCTGCTCCGGGTTATGACAGACATTTTAAGATCACGGAATATTTTGGAATAGAGATGATCACCATACCGATGACGGCAAACGGTCCTGATATGGATATGGTAGAAAAATATGTGAATGAAGATGAAGCGGTAAAAGGAATCTGGTGCGTTCCGAAATACTCCAATCCTTTGGGAATCTCTTTTTCGGATGAGACAGTAAGAAGATTTGCCAATCTGAAACCTGCCGCTAAGGATTTTAGGATCTACTGGGATAATGCATATGCTGTTCATCATTTATATGAAGATAAGCAGGATGAGATCCTGGAAATATTAAGCGAGTGTGAAAAAGCCGGAAATCCCGATATGGTGTTTGAATTCTGTTCTACTTCCAAAGTAAGCTTTGCCGGCGGCGGTATTGCGGGAATGGCAGCCTCTTTGGCGAATCTGGAGTACATCAAGGACTCTGTGACCATACGGACGATTGGTTACGATAAGGTCAATCAGCTGCGTCATGTTAGATTCTTTAAGGATATGGATGGTATGCTGGCGCATATGAAAAAACATGCAGACATTATCCGTCCGAAATTTGAAGCTGTTTTGGATGTCCTTGACAGAGAATTGAGCGGTTTGGGTATCGGCGAGTGGACCAAGCCCATAGGAGGATATTTTATTTCTTTTGATGCAATGGAGGGCTGTGCCAAGGCGATTGTAGAAAAATGTAAGGAAGCAGGTGTCGTATTGACCGGAGCAGGCGCCACCTTCCCATATGGAAAAGATCCCAAAGACAGCAATATCCGTATAGCTCCTACTTTCCCGACACCGGAAGAGATGGCAGCGGCGACAGATCTGTTTGTACTTTGTGTTAAGCTGGTAAGTGTCAACAAATTATTGGGATAGAAGGTTGGGATAGGATGGAAAAAATAGAACGCTTGGAGCGGACGCTGGTGTATAAAGGCGCGATTATAGACTATTATCAGGATAAAGTGAAGATACCCAATGGGAATGTCGCTACATGGGATTTTATCGCGCATAAGGGTGCAGCGGCAGTTATAGCCGTAAAGGATGACGGGAAGCTGCTGATGGTAAGGCAGTATCGAAATGC
The DNA here is from genome assembly GCA_022510585.1 of Lachnospiraceae bacterium. Lineage (GTDB taxonomy): Bacteria > Bacillota > Clostridia > Lachnospirales > Lachnospiraceae > UBA3282. The sequence goes on along the minus strand of JAFLTF010000086.1, from coordinate 6,935 downwards.
CCTGGATAGAGAAACGCTGGAAATACCGGCTGGCGCTTTGGACAGCGTAGATGAACCTACCGATGTGGCGGCAGCCAGGGAACTGGAAGAGGAGACCGGCTATCGGGCCGGGAAACTGGAACTTTTGATCACACTGCGTACAACCGTAGCTTTTTGTAATGAGAAGATTGATGTGTATGTTGCATCGGATTTAAAACCCGGCAAACAGCATCTTGATGAGGATGAATATATCAATGTAGAGACTTATGACATTGAAGAGTTGATACAGATGGTCTATGACTGTAAAATCCAGGACAGTAAGACTGTATCGGCTCTGATGGCGTACAAAAATAAGTATTGTGTATAACTGTCAGGTATATAGGCGCTGCCGTCCACATATATTTAGTTAGTTAAAGAGAGGGCATGCCTATGATAGTAAGACAAGGGAACAAAGGTGGCTATTATCTGCTGTATTTATTTATGATCGGTTTATTTTTAGGGATCCTGTTTGTTAATATCAAACATGATGTCTGGATGCAGGAAGACGGTCTGTTAAATGCAGCAATGTTAAAGCAGATGAAAAGCAGTGAACTCAACTGCAATTATCTATTCGGTTATATTGTGAGGCATAGGATATTCACTATATTGATTGTCAGTATGATTGCTTCAACCATTATAGGGCTTCCGATCGTATGCGGATATGTCTGTTATCTTGGAATCAGCGCAGGCTGTATCCTTTCAGTGGCAGTGATCCGCTACGGTATCAGAGGTCTTATTTTCATGGCGGCGAGTATATTTCCGCAGGGGATATTGCTGATACCCGGATACTTTTTACTGCTTCTGTGGTGTCTGGATTGTAACAGAAGATTATATGGGAAAATTGACGGTATGGAAGGTCGTTTTTTTCTCGGAAAACAATTTGTGTTAAAAAAGGGAATAAGATTATTTGGAATTCTTATCATTATCTTTACCGGTTGTATTGTGGAAAGTTATGTAAACCCCAAAATCATGAATCTTGCATTGAAAATTTTTTAAAATTTTTCAAAAATTTTTATCAAGATATGGTATACATAACATAGATACTTTCGATATGTTGTACTCAAATGAATATATGCCGAAAATGCCCGAAAAATAGGGAAAAATCCATTTGATTTTCTGAAAAAATCTGCTTATAATGTTAGTTGGGTACTGTTTTTTTGTTAGCAGAAGACCATATTAGGAAGGGTTTTCGGATTCATGGAAAAAGAGATCGAAACATTTATATCTTATTTACATAATGTTAAGAAAACTTCTGATAATACGGAGATGTCGTATAAACGGGATTTAGAAAAATTAAATTACTTTTTGACGACAAAAGGGATTCAAGATGTTACAACTGTGACAACAGAGGATTTGGATGCTTATGTCAAACATCTGGAAGATCATCGTCTGGCAACAGCCACTATTTCCAGAAATATTGCTTCCATTAAGACATTTTATCATTACTTGATGCAGGAAGGTATTGTAACCAAAGATGTATCCGAGAAGTTAAAGGCGCCGAAGATAGAGAAGAAAATGCCGGAAATCATGACGCCTGATGAAGTTGTCAGACTTTTAGAGCAGCCAGGTGGGGATTCGCCAAAGGAGATTCGTGACAAGGCGATGCTGGAGCTTCTATATGCGACAGGCATCCGCGTGACAGAATTGATATCGTTGAAAACATCTGATATCAATATGCAGATGGATTTTATTGTCTGTAAAGATGCCAATAAGGAAAGAGTGATTCCCTTCGGCGGTGCGGCGAAGAATGCACTGAAGAGATATCTGAATGGGACACGCGAGTCTATGTTAGAAGATAAAAAATCAAATATATTGTTTGCCAACTGTTCCGGGCAGCCTATGAGCAGGCAGGGATTTTGGAAACTGATCAAATCTTATGCCAAAAAGGCAGATATCAAGGCGGATATTACACCACATACCTTGCGGCATTCCTTTGCAGCTCATCTGGTAGAGAATGGAGCGGATCTAAAGAGTGTGCAGGAAATGCTTGGTCATTCCGATATCTCTACAACGCAGGTCTATGCAAACCTGAATCACAATCACATCAGAGAAGTGTATGCAAAAGCTCATCCAAGAGGATGAGCTTTCACTTTTAATCATATTCTGCAATATCATAGATCAATCTCTCTGAAGCTTCCCAGCCCAGGCAGGGATCTGTAATGGACTTACCGTAGATACCCTCGCCTACCTTCTGACAGCCTTCTTCCAGATAACTCTCTATCATAACGCCTTTTACAAGATGATAGATATCGGGACTTAATTTTCTGCTGTGCATGACTTCCTTCACGATTCTGATCTGCTGTTTGTATTCCTTATTGGAATTGTTGTGGTTGGCATCGACGATGCAGGCAGGATTCAGTAAATCGCGTTCATTATATAAGGTAAGCAGCCTGATAAGGTCTTCATAATGATAGTTCGGAATACTCTGTCCGTTTTTATTGACAGCACCGCGCAGCACCGTATGTGCCAGCGGATTGCCGGAGGTTTGTACCTCATACCCGCGATAGGTAAAAGAGTGGGGATGCTGCGCCGCATAGACGGAATTTAACATAACGGAAAGCGTACCGCTGGTGGGATTTTTCATACCGCTTGCAACATCAAAACCGCTTACGGTCATACGATGCTGTTGATCCTCAACGGAACGGGCGCCGATTGCTACATAGGATAAAATATCTTCGACATATCCCCAGTTATCGGGATAGAGCATCTCGTCCGCAGCAGTCAGTCCGGAGATTTCCATAGCATGGATGTGCATTTTCCGCATAGCAATCAAACCGGCAGTAAAGTCCGGTTTTTTTTCAGGGTCCGGCTGGCTGACGATTCCTTTGTAACCTTCCCCCGTAGTTCTGGGTTTATTGGTATAGATCCTGGGAATCAGGATCAGCTTGTCCTTGACTTTTTCCTCTACTTTGACAAGGCGGCTGATATACTCGCAGACAGCATCTTCGTTGTCCGCGGAGCAGGGACCGATGATTACAAGAAATTTATTGCTTTTACCGGTAATGACATCGCTGATTTCTTTATCCCGCCTCCTTTTTAACTCGGCAAGATGTGCCGGAACCGGAAACTGTTCTCTGATCTCTTCCGGTGTCGGAAGTTTATTGACATAATGAAAAGACATATTGATTCAATACTCCTTTATAATGATTACTTTCACAGTATAATACATCTTATTTAGAATCGCAAGTATTATAAAGACCTGCGTTTCTGTAGTTTGTAGGAAATACGCAGTGCCGAAAAGGTACAAAGAAGGGTCTGGGTGATCTGGCTTGCCAACATACCCCATAAATACCCCTTGATGCCCCAGATGGGTATGGCAAAAAAGACAAAAAACAGGCGGACAAGCAGACTCAAAATGCTGTAGAGAAAAGTCAGGGCGGTTTTGCCAAGTCCGTTTAAAATACTGTTTAAGGTGCTGGCAATATAGAGAAAAGGACAGATGAAACTCAGCGTCAGGATAAAACTTCCGGCCAGTTCACTGTTATATAAGATTCTACCTGCCATGCGTCCGCATAACAGAAAAGCCACAGTACAGCCAAAACCAAGGATCAGACAATATCTTATAGACTTCATAATGGCCTTGGTCACGGTATTTTGGTTACCGCTTGCATCCGCCTCGGAAACAATCGGAAGGAGAAGGACGGATATGGAATTGGTGATGGCGGAAGGAAAGAGAATCAGCGGCAGGCTCATACCGGTCAATACGCCGTATACCCCTAAGGCATCAGCATTGTTTAAGCCGTAGGCCATGAGTCTGTTTGGGATAAAAACCGCTTCAATGCTCTGTAATATATTGATGATAATACGGTTTGCGGACAAAGGAACGGCAAGTTGCAGCAGATTGTTCATGATCCGGCGATAGGTTATAACCAGTCCGCTTCCGGAAGATGCCCCGGAAAACAGATGCCTGTTTCCATCAAATATCTGGCAGGAACGGATCAGGATGGCAACAACGGATACCACCATAGAGGCACCTTCTCCGATCACGAGACCGACAACCGCAAAGTTGATCGTAGGAGTTATATTCCGCTTGGAACAAATGTAGTAGATCAGGTAGACGGAACCTACCCGCATAATCTGTTCTGTCAATTGGGACAAGGCCGGGATGGCAGTTTTTTTGATTCCGTAAAAATATCCGTTGATGCAAGAATGAACTGTAGCCATTGGGATAGAAAGTGCTATAATACGAAGTAAGGGTGCAGTCCGCTGTTCCAAAAGAAAGGTGACGGCTATCCATTCCGAGTATCTGTAAATATAAGCCATACAGCCAAAGGAAAGCGCCATGGAAAGTAAAAATCCCACCCACAGGGTGCGGAAAGAAGACTTATAGTCATGCGTGGTGGTCTCGCTGGCTACATATTTGGATATGGCAGTCTGCATGCCTGAAACCGTCAGAGAAAAAGAGAGAGCCAGGACGGGAGAGATGAGCTGGTAAATACCCATACCCTCTGCGCCGAATACTTTGGATAAAAATATTCGATAGAAAAATCCGATGAAACGGCTGAGAAGTCCGGTGGCGGTCAAAATAACGGTTCCGATCAACAGAGGATTTTTACGCTGCATATAACACCGATAGAGGAATTCATTAGTTCATAGTATGCGATAGAAAGTTGTATTATTCAAAAAGAGAGGAAACTATATATGAAGAAAAAAGTAGTGGTAGGGATGTCGGGCGGCGTGGATTCTTCCGTAGCCGCTTATCTGCTGAAAGAGCAAGGGTATGACGTCATTGGCGTCACCATGCAGATCTGGCAGGATGAGGATGATGCCATCCAGGCGGAGAACGGCGGGTGTTGCGGTCTGTCAGCAGTAGATGATGCCAGAGCTGTGGCACAGAGTCTTCAGATACCTTACTATGTAATGAATTTTAAGAAAGAATTTAAAGAAAAGGTAATGGATTACTTTGTAGAGGCCTATCTGGCGGGACAGACTCCGAATCCCTGTATTGCCTGTAATCGGTATGTAAAGTGGGAGTCACTTCTGAAAAGGAGCATGGAGATAGGCGCAGATTATATTGCCACAGGTCATTATGCAAGGATCCTGCAGCTTCCGAACGGAAGATATGCCGTCGGGACGTCCGTAACGGCAGCAAAGGATCAAACATATGCCTTGTATAATCTGACTCAGTATCAGCTTGCGCATACCTTGATGCCGGTAGGGGAATACACTAAGGATGAAATACGAGAGATTGCCAGGCGGGAAGGACTGCCTGTCGCATACAAGCCGGACAGTCAGGAAATCTGCTTTGTTCCGGATAATGATTATGCCTCGTTTATCGATCAAGCGGCACAGGACAGAGTGCCTGGCAGAGGGAATTATGTCACGAAAGACGGTACTGTTTTGGGAGAACATCTGGGAATCACCCACTATACGATCGGGCAGCGCAAAGGACTAAATCTGGCCATGGGACGTCCGGTTTTTGTGACCGAGATCCGCCCGGAAAGCAATGAAGTCGTGATCGGGGAGGCAGAGGATGTTTTTGGAGATGTCTTGTTCTGTAATCAGCTGAATTTTATGAGCATTGAAGATTTAACGCAGCCAAGAGAAGTATCCGCCAAGATCAGGTATGCCCACGGCGGGGAGAAGTGCCGGATTGAAAAGGTTGGGGAAGATATGGTAAAATGCAGCTTCCATGAGCCGGTACGGGCAATCACACCGGGACAGGCAGTGGTCTTTTATGAGGACGGACATGTGCTTGGCGGCGGTGTGATCATAAAATCCGAATAGTCATTCCGGGAAAGAGGACTCATATTTTGTGAAAGGTGACACTCCGCTTTTCAAAGGTGCTGTAATAGCGGAATCCGCATTCCGTTAATATGGCGGCAGCCCTGTCAAAGTATGCGGCAATGGACTCCGGCGTATGGGAATCGGAACCTACGGTGACGATCTCTCCGCCCAGTTCTTTGTAGCGCCGGATAATAGCGGTGCAGGGATTAACATCCCGAAGACCGCTTGCAAGCCCCTTGGTGTTGATTTCAATTCCTTTTCCATTGGAAATCAGTTTCTCCAAAATAGCATCGATCACATCCCGGTATTTTTCATAGGAATAGCCTTCATCTTTGCCGGGACCATAACGGACCACATAATCGAGATGTCCGTAAACATCAAAATTGCTGTAGGTTTTCAGATTTTCGAGGATGGATTCAAAGTATTCCCGGTATCCTTCCTCCTGGCTTTTCCCTTCATAGAAGCTTTCAAAAGCCGGATCCTTTCCGTTGCAAAGATGGGAAGAAGCAATAATGAAGTCATAATCATGGGCTTTGGCGAAAGCAGCGTTTCGTTTGGAAAGATGAGGCTGCATGCCCAACTCAACGCCGAAACAGAGTTTTATTTTATCTGCATACTTTTCTTTGTATTTCAGGAAATCATAAAGATAAGAGTCGGGATTCAGTTCAAAGAATCCTGCAGGAAAGTCTCCCCATATGGGATAGTCGAAGTCGTGATGCTCGGTAAAACACATCTGTGTCAGCCCGCGTTCGATTCCTTTTATGATCATTTCTTCCATCGGTGTATCGGAATCTCCGGAAAAAGATGTATGTAAATGATAGTCGGCTGTGATCGGCATGAGTGTCTCCTTATTATATTATTGTGAAAAGAATATTTTGCAATTATTTAAGTTTATTTATATAAATCAGTGTAGTTTATTTCAAGGAAAAAGGCAAGCAGATACCGCAAATCGGCGCCTTTTAAAATTTTCCCATCTAATTCCAAATATTTGAGATTTACATCTTGTTTTTTTTGGACAAATTAGGTAAAATGGTTTTGTTGACAAAAGTTTGGCAATCTGCCTTTTGCAGGTTGGCAAAACAATATAATATGTTATATGTAGGAGGAAACAAAAATGGCAGTAAAAGTAGCAATCAATGGTTTTGGTCGTATCGGTCGTCTTGCATTCAGACAGATGTTTGGTGCAGAAG
>JAFLTF010000085.1 GCA_022510585.1 Lachnospiraceae bacterium | reverse complement strand
ACTGTGTTTTGCCTGCACTGTCCATATGATTGATCATACTTGCCAGGTAACCTGCCCCGAATCCATTGTCGATATTGACCACAGAAACACCGCTGGCACAGGAATTCAGCATGGACAACAGTGCGGACAGACCTTGAAAAGAGGCCCCGTAACCGACGCTGGTCGGTACGGCAATGACGGGACAGTCTGCAAGGCCGCCGATGACGCTGGCAAGCGCACCTTCCATTCCAGCAATGGCTATGATCACGCTGGCGCTCATAATCTCTTCTTTGTGAGATAAAAGGCGGTGTAGTCCTGCAACCCCCACATCATACAGCCTGATTACTTCGTTTCCGAAGGCTGTGGCAGTGAGCGCTGCTTCTTCGGCGACAGGAATATCGCTGGTTCCGCCCGTGGCAACCACGATTTTTCCGATTCCGTCGGGTGTAGGAAGTTTACCGGCAATTCCGATTCCGGCATCCGCATGATAGGTGAGTGGATGCACCTGCGTAATGCTCTTTGCAGATTCGGATGAAAGTCTGGTGATCAGAATCAGTTCCTGTCCGTTTTTCTTCATAGTATCGATAATAGAAATCATTTGCTCCGGGGTTTTGCCTGCTCCATAGATTACCTCAGGGACACCCTGCCGTATTCCGCGGTGCAGATCTACCTTTGCAAATCCGATATCCTCATAAGGAGCCGTTTTCAGTTTTAAAAGTGCATCCTCTACCGATAGAGTGCCGTTTTGTACGGCTTCTAAGACTTGTTTCGTATCTGTTTTCATGAAATCGCTCCCGTTTTCTTTAAAAGCGCCGCTTTTACAACACCCTTTGGATCTTTCACGAAAAGGATCACCAGCCAGATGATCAATCCAAACGCAATGACGGATAGGCCGAGATATAAATCATTCAGCATATCCGCAGGGGCAGGATTGAAATATTCGGCGCCGATTTTTGCATATTCAAATACGGCGTCCACGAACCACATCAGGGAGGCTCCCCAGTAGATCAGGCAAAGAGTGCCGATTTTCATTTCGCTTTTCGGTGCGCTCATATACCAAATGATGGTGCTGATAATTGCGGCAAAAATTACTGACAGTAGTGTCATTTTATACTCCTCCGTCTGTCAAATCCTGTGTTTTTGCAGCTTTCTTTTCTATTACAGAAGAAACTGCAATCATACCCATCCAGATACCCGTTACCAATACAGACATGGCAACTCCCGTAGTCGCCATTTCCCGGAGCATGGCTGCCGCATCTGCAGGATTGGCTGCTGCGGAAAGGAAGGGAAACGATGCGATAACTTCCCCATGCCATACGTGCTCGAAAGCCAGCAGAGCGGAGCCGCCCCAGAGCATATTGTTCAACCATTTCATCTTTTCGGAAAAAGAAACCTTGGCCGGAGTCTCCGATCCTGTGCCTTCCAGGTGTACGTTTTCGACTTTACACTTTTCTTCTTTCGCCTTAACAGCTTTTGTTGCAATTGTTGTAATGACCGCTTCCGTGGCCGGTACGATAAAACATCCCATTGTAGTATCCTCCTTTTATATAAAATTTAATAAATAAAAAGTACACGCCTGCTCTCTTCAGAGAAAGCGTGTACCTTCTTAGCACACATGTTACAAACCACAATACATGGTTACTTTATGAAACATTTAAGTCATATTATTATCGAAACACTTCTGTGTCCCTAAGCCGGTTTCATACCGATGATAAAGTCAGTATACAATCAGACGCTTTTGTTGTCAAGGAGTGTTATCTGGTGGTTGTCATTCTGTCAGCTGTCGCTTGTTGTTTCTCGACCGCTTCCGTTTGGTCAAACGGATGATAAGCAGTATAACAATGGCTGCACAGACGGCCAAAATCAGCAGGAGTACAATGTTGGAGCTTGTGTCTATGATGCAGAATGTTTCTTTGGGCCCCGTCATTTCTACCTGCAGATATTCCCCCCGTATTTTGCTTTCCAGTCTCGACCATTTACCGTCCAGACATCCCCAGACCTGCGCTTTTTTTCCGTAAGGATTCAAGAGGCGGATCGCGGAGATGTCGGTATTCTGTATGTTGCCGTTTTCCAGAGAGATATCATAAATGATATGGTCTTTGCCGCCCGCTTCTTCCGGAGGTGTCTGATTATCCAGGGTGACGTTTAAGATTGTATCTTTGGTAAAAGTCTGCTCCACCAACGCATAGGGTTTTTGACGGATGCTTGCTTCTGTCTCTGTTTTTTCCAAACTTTCCACTACGGTAACTGTGTCTACATAGCTTCCTTCGATCAAGAGGTTTCCCGTCATAAACTGATCGGAATAATCGGGCCAAACCCCGTAATAACCTTCCTTTGCAGGAATTTCAGGGTAATCTAAAACAGACAGGCTTTCACCGAATTTGACTTCCTGGGAACCGAGGTAAACATCTTCTATCCGGTATGTGACCTTTAAGTGCCAGAAATCCGTAGGCAGATGTTCTACGGTCAAAAGCTCCTGATAGGAAATCGGTTCGGCAATTCCCGCATAACTGATGTTATCGATACCATAGGTATGGTCACCCACATAATAGTTACCTGTAATGTATCGATCCCCGGATTCGGCAGTCTGACCCGCAATGGAGCCTTCTCGCCCAATAGAGGCATCAACGGAAACGATGGCATAACAGTCATGAACGGTACTGGCATATCCCGCAATGCCGCCTACATTTTTACCGCCGTAAACGGAGCAGAGAGAATAGCAGTTTTGAATGATCGTGAGGGATTCTCCGGCAATACCACCGACATAATCCCCTTCCGTACTCTCAATACTGCCGTAACTTTCGGAATTTCTGACAATACCGTGTTTCATATAACCGACAATGCCTCCCGCACCGTCTTTCTTGGCGGTTATATATCCTCTGTTAATACTGTCGGTAATGATACATTTGGTAATAAAGCGTCGGCCAATCTGGTAATCTATGCTGCCCGCAGCATTATCTTCCGGATCTTCCTCATCGATGGACATGGAGCCGGCAATGCCGCCGATGTTGATATCGCCTTTGACGATACCATTATTGACACAGGAGTCGGTTTTTCCGGTAACGATGAAATCGATTTCTTCTTCCTGTACTTCCTCATACAGTTCTTCCAAACTGAGTTCCGAGGTATCTGTAAGGTGGTCGGTCAAGAGGTTAAAAACCACGTTAAGCTGGTCGTTGACGGCCTTCAAATCGGCATTTACAAGGTCTGAGTATTCGGAGGCGTTGCCGTTTAGACTTCTTAAACTGTCGGCAATCCCTGTAAGCTGATTGTATAGATCCGCCCTGCTGCTATCGAAAGCAGGATCCAGCGGGGAGAATTTTATATCAGGCTGGGAATTTATATAATTCACAATACCCTTGATACCTTTCACAGCCTTCTTCAGGGAATCGATCAGACTCTGTATTTCATCAGTCGCTTTATTAATATCTTTCCTTGCCGCTTTGGCTGCATCCTGCACATAGGGAGAAAGGATATTGTAGATCGTACTTAATTCGCTTAAGACGGTGGAAGCGGAAGTAGCCATCTTACCTAAGTCATCGCTCATATCCACGATTTCGTTGATGATCTGTGTCTTCTCGGACTCGTTAAGGTCGGACCATTCCCGGACATTGCCATTCTCGTCTGTCATAATATCATTGATTCGCTGCATGCCTTCCTTGACAGCCTGAGAGCTTTCCTGCAGATCCCGGATCGCAGCCTGAAGATTATTAAGGGATGTATCCAGGGCGGATTTCTTCGTCTGCTTTTGGAAACTGATTTCTACATTTACAGGCGATACGGCGGCAGTAATGTCAAATTCATACTGATAAGAACTCTCTTCTGTCTGAGTAAGGGAAAGGACATTTCCAGCCGCGTCGGTAACTACAGGTGCAGAAGACAGCGTATAGGACGTATCGGGTTTGACAGTTAATATGACAGTGTTGTCATTTTTGGTATAGGAAGCATTACCGCTCAAATTAGAATGCAGCCGGATCTGCATTTCTGCGGTGCTTTCCGGTTCATTTTCCAAACTGTCCTCCACAGCAAAGGAGCTGTTATCATCTTTATAACGGAAGTAAGCGGTAACTTTGACATTTTCGGCAGGCATGGTAAAAGAATATCTGCTGTTGCCATCGGCATTTTGTTCGACTTCGGTATAGGAAACGGAATTGCCTTTTGCATCCACTATGGAAAGGGAACCTTCCAACACATAACCGGAATTGGGAGTAACGGTGATCGTGACGGTTTCACCCTCTTTCGGGTCGGAGGAATCACTGGTAATCAGTCCGCCCACGGTGGAAAGCAGAGTAACTCTGCTATAGTCGGTTTCATTGTAATCCCCGTCCAGAGAAGCGACGATATCCAGATCTTCGATAAGCTGTTTCACACAATCGTTAAAGCGTGAAAAAGCATCCATAGAATCGGACACATCTTCCATGATGGCAGGCAGCAGATCCATAATATGTTCCATACGTTCCGTAACGGATTTGGCCTGTGCCATATTTTCATTGACAAAGTCAGTCAGATCCTCTGCCATTGCATTGCCGGAACTTAAGGCACCGTCCCCGTACAGATCCAGGGCATCGAAGTCGGATTTTATAGCATTTTTACCGTTCTGCGTGTCATTCAGGGTTTGATCGATCAGATCATGGAGTTTATTGATGGCATTTCGCAAAGACTGGGCTTCGTCAATTTCGATATCAGGCTCCATCTGCCCGACGATACCGCCTACATCTTTTCTGCCGTACACTTCGCCGTTGTTGGTGCTAAGAAGAACGACGCCGGCCTGTCTTCCAACGATACCGCCGATATTGTAGCCGGTATGTTCATAGCCCACTTTACCGTAGTTGTTGCAATGCTCAATCAGACCGTCAGAGTATCCGGCAATCCCGCCGGTATCCACACCGCTGTAGATCTCTACTGCATCCTCGGAAGCCTGCAGGCTGAAAAACAGCCCTGTTCCCATCTCATCATCTTCTTCGACCCAGGCGGAATTGTCATTGATGCCGGAGTGGTTATTGCAAAAAGTGATAACGCCGTGATTCGTGCCGGCAATTCCTCCGGTGGAATAGTATCCCATAATGTGTCCGTTTATCGTACATTTTGTGATTGTGCCGGTCGATTCATTGATGCCGGCAATCCCGCCTACTGTATTTTGACCGCTGACCGTTCCCTCGAAGCTGCAGTTTTGGATCGTGCCGTAATTAATACCACATATGCTGCCGATATACTGTTTTTCATTAGTGGAATTAACGGTTCCTTTTAAATCCAGATTTTTAATAACGCCATCATTTTGCAGATAGCGGAATAAACCGACAATGTATCCCTGATCTTTGGGACGGAAACCGGAAATAGTGTGTCCGCCGCCATCGAAAATACCCTTAAAAACGGGAATCGTTTCAAAGGAGGTTCCGGATAGATTGATATCCTGTTTCAGTAAAACAGTCTTATTGGCTGACCAGGAGTCCAGGTGACAGTTGTCCGCAAATGCAAGAAAGTCTTCTACTGTATTGATTTCAATGGTTTCATAAACTATGGCATCCTCTGCTGATTCCATGTCATTTTCTGTAGGAACGGCCGTATTATTCTCTGACGGTGCTGCCCATACCTGCCTTGCAGGAAGTGTATGGAGGACCAGAATAGCTGCCAGGCCCAGGGAAATGGCTCTATACTTCTTCATGGTTTTCTTCCTCCTTTTCCTCTTTGAACAGTGTGTCTAAATCGCCGCCGCTATCTTCCTGTTGTTCCAGTTTGCCCATGTTGACAAAAAGATTGGCGTCACCGCGTATAAAACCATGCATTTCACCGATAATAGTACCGTTTATCTGCCCCTGTATCATACCGTCAACCCGCATCAGACCGGATGTTCTTTCCAGTTTGAGCGGAATTGAAACAGCAAAGGACGTTTTTTCAATGATCTTCTCACCAAGCAGCAGAATCTGCGGCAATACGAACATAACAATGATGATGGAAATAATAGTACCTCTGCCCAGACATTGGCCGATACCGCAGATCGCACCGTCGGAGGACATTTGTCCGATGAAGATTCCGGCAAGCGCCAGCATGGAGCCGGAGGTTACAATAGTAGGAAAAGCAAAATTCATGGTTTCGATGATGGCCTCTTTCTTGGGCATTTTATCTTTTAATTCCATGAATCTTCCCGAAATAACAATGGCATAATCTATGTTGGCGCCCATCTGAATGGAGCTTACGATCAGATAGCTCATGAAAAACAGGTTTTTCTCCTGAATAGCAGGAAAGGAGAAGTTGATCCAGATGGCACCCTGAATGATCAGAATCAACAGTACGGGCATACCTGCCGACATAAAGGTAAATAAAAGTACCACCAAAACTGCCAGGATAGATACAACGTTGACTACCGTATTATCGGTCTGGAAGGTTTTGTATAAGTCATACTGACTGGTTGCCTCTCCAGGGATTAGGATCGTGTCCTCATAGTATCTGCCTGCTATTTCATGCATTTTATCCAGAAAGGCAAAGGTTTCATCCCCTTCTTCCGGTAAGTTCAGATAGATGAGCATACGGCTGTATTCTTCACTCTGAAGCTGGTCTAATGCAATCTGCATTTGGGTGTGAGCATTTTCCAGTGTTTCCATCATATCATCTTCCAAAGTGACGTAACCTTCGTCTACCTCATCATAGAGAAACATGAAAATGTCGATCAGCGGGACGCTGTAGGTAGAAAGACCGTTTACGATCTTGGCATAGTTTTCATCATTGACAGCATAAGCCATATACAGCAGTTGCGCTACCTCATAGTCCAGTTCCAAAAGTTCCGAAAAGGCTCTGGCAGTGAGTTTGTCTGTCAGCATATAACCGTCCATTGCCTCGGTATTGGAAAGCCCAAGCGTACTGCTTACTTCCGGGCAGGAATCCAGTTCCCGCAGAAGGGCTTTCTCCTTTTCATAGTTCCCTGCAGGTACGATGAGTGCAACCATATTGGAAGAACCGAAACTTTCTTCAATCATTTCATCCACCAACATAGCATCACTCTGTACCGGCGTTTCCAGCATGGAATAACCGTATACATAAGGGCATCGGGAAGATACCAGATAGGCAGCCACGATCAAGATCAGAAAAAGGGGCGGCATCACATATCGGGTCTTGTATGCAAATTTTCCTACAAAAGGTATTTGAGGAATAAAACTTTTATGATGTGTTTTGTCCATTGCCTTACCAAACAGCATGATCAGACCGGGCATTAGTAAGAATACGGCAAGGAGGCTCAGTAAAATGGACCGAATCAGACACAGCGCCATATCACTTCCGATACCGAACTGCATAAACATCATAGCGATCAGTCCGCCGATGGTAGTTAAGGAGCTGGAAGAAATTTCGGGAATCGCTTTGCTGAGCGCTATGATATCGGCTTCCCGGATGGAAAGACTCTGATGTTCTTCCTTATATCTGTTACAGAAGATAACGGCGTAATCTATGGAAAGCGCAAGCTGCAATACAATCGTGACCGAGTTGGAAACAAAAGAAATCGTTCCCATAATAAAGTTGGTCCCTTTTGTGATCAACGCGGCTGCGCAGAAAGTCAAAAGCAATACGGGAACTTCCGCCCAGGTCTGGGAAGTCAGAAGCAGTACCGTGACAACCACTACGGCAACCAATACGCTGATGACCGACATCTCACTGGCGATCTGTTCAGCGGAAGCGTCTCCCATACTGGTAGATACATAAATATCATAATCGGACAGCATTTCCTTGATTTCATCAAGTGCTACAAGCGCCTGTTCATCTGTTTCTTCATAACCGAAGGTGATATCATATAAGGCAGAAAAGTTGTTGTAATGTTCGGAGGTATTATCAAAGTTCAGCATGATCACACTGTCCAGATCGGAAAGCTCTTCCGATATTTCTTCCGCTTCCTGATAGGGAATATTCGTGATCATGATCTGCGCCGAGCCATATGTAATAAACTGCTGCTCCATGCGGTCAAGTCCCTGACTGGTCTCTGTGGTATCGGGCAGGTATGCAGCCATGGAATTTTCCACATTTACCCAGTTCATTGCTACTATAGAAAAAAGGATGGCAATTCCAAACAGCAAAAAAAACAAGTTGCGCCTGTCTACAATAAAGGTCGCCACTTTTATCATAAATCCTGTATCTTCTTGTCTTTCATTAGGTGTTTCCAAAGAACTCACTCCTTTAGATGCTTATTTCGAAGATATTATAGTACGTTCAAAGTGTAGGTACAATAAACACATTTTGTACGAGTGTTGGATTTTGCACATTCTATTGCATTTTGTTGGATTTTGGGAGTATTATATAATTACATATATATAATAAGTTGTGAATACTTAACCGGACATTGCATAAGGAAGAAATGGGGAGAGATTTATGGCAGATAAAAAAGAATACAGAAGTTCGATCCGCTCAGAGAAACTGATACGAAATGCCTTTATTGAATTATTGCAAAATAAAACCTTAGATAAAATTACCGTGACGAATATTGCTGATACGGCAGGGCTCAATCGGGGGACATTTTATGCGCATTATACGGATATCGATATGCTGATTCAAAGCATAGAAGACGAGATCGTGCAAAATCTGTGTGATCTGCTTTCCGATGTAGAATATTCAAATTTATTAGCAGATCCGCTCCCGATGTTTTTAAAGATATCGGAATATCTGGAACAGAATCAAGAGCTGATCAAAGCCCTGATGAGTTCCCGCACCACAAATCCCTTTATCAACCAACTGCCGGATTTAATTGCACAACAGCTTGCTTCCTCAGAGAACGTTGACAAAGAAGAAAATAGTGTCTCTTTTGAAGAAAGATGCCGTTTCTACGCAGGAGGAGCAGGCAGTCTCTATATGGCATGGCTTCGGGGAACGGTTTCCGGCAGCTTGGAAGAGGTGGCTTATAAACTATCTGAAATTATCAAACAGCAGATGGTTTAGGATTTGCAGACGGCGTATTTAAAATTTCCTCTATAGCAGATTGAATCAATGTACCGGTACTGAAATCGGAAATTCCCACAATAATATTATCACAATGTTGAAATGGGATCAGAATGCGCTTTGCATCGCTTTGTGCTACGGCAAGCGCCATCTTCGGTGTTACTTCTCCAAGCATTGCGTCAGCAATGATGATTCCGATCGGTCCCACGATGATATCAGCTTTACGGCATCCTACCACAACAGAATTTTCACCGGTTGCAGCCTCGTCGGCCCCGGCTTTGAGCATGGCAGCCGTAGCGGTATTATTCGTACCTACCGCAATCACATGAGCTTCCGGAACATGCTGTTTGATTGAGGTTACAAGCTGCTTGCCGATGCCGCCTCCCTGTGCATCGATCACTAAGATATTCATAGGGCAATTTCTCCCTTCTGCACATTTCTCTTATTATTGTTCCAATTATAGCATCCTGAAAAAAAATTGTAAATTTTGAAATATTTTCTCTTCCTGCTTTGTTTTATTAGTAAAAGAGATCTTTGCATACGGAATGGGAGAGCGTACGATAGAGGTAATTATGGAACGATCGGCTTTTGAAAGATGTGTCAGGGAATATGAGAATACGGTATTTCGCATTGCGGTAAACTACTGCAGGGATTATCACGATGCAGAGGATATCACGCAGGAGGTCTTTCTGCGCTTTTATCAGCGGGGAAAAGCAGATCTTGATGCGACACAGGAAAAATATTATCTGATTCGCATGGCTGTCAATCTCAGCATTAATTTTACCAAATCCTCTTGGAAAAGAAAGATACTTCCCTGTTCGGCAGAGACACTTTTTGAGCAGATGCATCAGGACGATGGGCAGGATATCGGAACAGATCCCCTGTCGGAACGCTTGATCGATGCGGTGCGGAGCCTT
>JAFLTF010000084.1:6852-10112 GCA_022510585.1 Lachnospiraceae bacterium | reverse complement strand
TCGGTGGAATCCACAGGCACGATCACTGCACCCTCCCGGATAAACACCACGATATCAATCTGATACTGTTCTTCCACCGTTTTCACGGAGCGCCCGACAAAAGGGCTTGTCTCATCCACGGTAACGCTCACGGTTCCTTTGACGGCCCTGGGCTTATTCTGATTCTGTATCTGGGTATAGCGTTCCACAAAACCCGCAGAAATGATACCGGTCGGAATTGCTACCGCACCCACTCCAAGAAAAGAGATAACAATTGCCATGATCTGTCCCAAGATTGTAACCGGATAAATATCACCGTATCCGACAGTGAGTATCGTAGAGGTACTCCACCAGATTCCCGAAAAAGCGTTCTCAAATACTTCCGGCTGCACTTCATGCTCCGCACTGTACATACATAAAGAAGCTGCCATCATCAACACCAGAATAATAAAAATAGAGGATATGAGTTGGTTCTTCTTTTCAACCAAAACAGACGTAATCACATTGATGGAATCGTAATAGGCATTGATCCGGAACAGATGCAAAATTCTGACTACCCGCAGCATCCTGAATGCAATAAATCCCGACAGGAAGAAAAAGGGCAGAATCGTACACAGATCCACTATCCCGTCAAAGGAAACAAGAAACCGCAGTACTGCTTTTCCCTTACTTTTATCAGGATAAAGATATTCTGCCGTCCAGATCCGAAGCAGATATTCGATTCCGAATATAATGATCGTAATCAGTTCAATCATTCGTAAAACAGATAGATACTCTGCCGCCGCATCAAAGGTCTCCAGAAACAAAACCGCTATATTGACAACAATTGCAGTCACAATAAAGAAGTCAAAGGCGCGGCTGATAAAATCATCCTTCTTGCCGATCTGTATAATGTCAAAGATTCGTTTTTTCTTTTTTTCATTGATCATATTATTCATTATGCTCTCCAAACTGACACGTGTGTCATATTTATAGTGAGACCGACATCCTTAGCCTGCGTGAATTTTAACCGGAAAATCCCATACCGGAAAACACTTCGTCCGGTGTCTTGGAAAGCCCAGCTATTTTTCCATCCACAATGTGTACATATCCTTTCGAACCGTCTTTTCCTTTTATGAAAATCCATTCTTTACCGTCTGTTCCCATAAAAAATACTTCTTCCTGAGACGGGATCATTGTTGTCATAGATCCTTCGTCCATTTTCAGATAAACCGTCAGATCTTCATAAAGTTGATGCGAAACATCAGGCTTGTTATTATAGTAACCAAGGTCCTGATATTCCAGTTTCTGTTCCTGAACATCATACCACCAATTTCCGTAGGCACGGCAGGTATGTGTAAAGTCCAAAACAATTTCTCCGATTACCACTCCTTCACTTGCAAAGCCATTATAACCCGCCTCCTGCTTAAACGGATATCCTCCCACACTTCCTATATAAGTCAGTTCTCCTTGATAAGTGAAAAAATAAGTCACCGGGTCATCGCTGGGACCGTTATCCAGAATCGCAATCTCCAACCCCGCAAAAAACGGTGAGATATCTGTTACATAAAACGACGGTTTGGGATTATCCAGCCAGACATCCGGATAATTCTCCAAAGGAAACTTCTGCCCGTTAATACTGATGGCTCCATAAAAATCCCCATCCACATCACTTTCTTCCAGAATATATTGCAGTTGTTCCGGCTTGCCATCTCCATCCAAATCTTCTTCTACTTTGTTGCCGGCCTGATATGCTTTGGGATATGGATGTTCTTTTTTGTATGTCTCTTCTGCCTTTTTAATGACCAAGATATTATCTTTCTCTACTTGGTTCAATACGGCATCATCAAATGCCTCTGGTGATACGGTACCTTCATACCAGCTGCAGGACGCAAAATAATTCGATAAATAAAAATCCTGAAACCGCCTGCCATGTCTGGCATAAATTTCATTTCTGGCAATAGCAAGTTCATTATCGGAACAATTAAGAAGATCATCTTCCGTCAGCAAGACAGTACTGCTCAAGGGAAAAATAAATTCATCCGGATTGTACCTTACATCCTCTTTCACAATGCTGATCGATGCCGCAATAGCATACACCAGATCATGCATCTCATGATATTCCATAGAGATTGCCTCATCTTCATAATAAAATGACACATCTGTCGGTTCTCCCATATAGTAAGTCCGTGTATCCGTATATGCTAAAGGAGTGGCTCCCGGAATATCAACCATCGTACCGTCTATCCGGTAAAATCCGCATAAAAATCCCATTCCTTTTTCCTTTTCAAAAGAAGCTGTCTGTATCAGAGAGAAGCCATACTCTCCCTCCTCCACCTGATACTTCCCT
Organism: Lachnospiraceae bacterium; assembly: GCA_022510585.1. Classification (GTDB taxonomy): domain Bacteria; phylum Bacillota; class Clostridia; order Lachnospirales; family Lachnospiraceae; genus UBA3282. The sequence continues at coordinate 7,804 of JAFLTF010000084.1, read as the reverse complement.
TTCCAGGAATCCGGAATCGATACGGTGATCTCCTGCCAACTGTAGGTATGGAAGGAAATGTCATTGCTGCCTTTCCGTTTCAAATTATCCATTTGATCTGTTTCGCTAATTGCTTCTGCTTCCGTATCCGGATCTGCATCGGTCAGTTCGGATTCAGTCTGCTCTGAATCGATATTCTCCTGATTTTGCTCTGTATTTAGCTGACCTTTATTTTCTTCCTTCTGACTGCACCCCATTACAAGCAAAACTGCTGCTGCCAATAATATTTCCACTAATTTTTTTCTTTTCACAATTTCTCTCCTGTAGATTCAAGACTGCCGGGCTTGCGTCTATTATAACACACTCTTTCATAATCAATCAAAGTCATTTGCTCATTCACTGCATGCCCGTTTCCCACTCTGACAAAACCAAGTTTTTCATACAAATGACAGTTTGCGGTTTCCTGTTCAATCGTGGACAATTTCCAGACAGTAGTTTTCGGATAGAGATCAAATACTTTCTGAATCGCTTTCTGGGCAATTCCCATATTTTGAAAGTTTGGAATTACAAAGACCGGCGATATCCAACTAACATCATCGAATACGGTTTCTCCTTGGTAATGGCGTATCCTGATGCCACCCACAGTCTCCCCTTCCATACAGATGATATAAAATTCCGAGTTTGCCTCAGTAACTTTTTGTATGATTCTTTCTAATGGCTCTTTTGCCGGACTGGTCGCATCATCATGGTATTTCTCATATAGTGGCGTGAAAGCCTCTACCTGGAGCCTATGAAGAAGCTTTGCATCTTTTACATCTGCCTGCACTAACTCAATCCTATTTTTCATCTTTCTCCGCCTTTCGCAAAAAAAGCACCAAGCGTCTCTATGCCTGGTGCGATAACTTCAATTTGTGTGTAAGTGCTGTTTCATTTTATAAGTTCTCCTATAATTTTCAATAATACTAACACTCAT
>JAFLTF010000084.1:1637-6752 GCA_022510585.1 Lachnospiraceae bacterium | reverse complement strand
CTATATCATGTAAAATAAAACATGCCCTTGACACGAATAATTCTCAGCATTATAATGAAACAAATGTTTTAAAACAATGGTTTTAGAAAGGAGATCCTATGCCGCCAAAAGCTAAATTTACCAAAGATGAAATTCTGGATATGGCATTTTACATCACAAAGGAGTATGGAATCGATGCAGTTACAGCAAGGGAATTAGGAGCCCGGTTAGGCAGCTCGGCAAGACCGATCTTTACTATCTTTGAAAGCATGGACGAGGTTAAGGAATCAGTGATTATCAAATCCAAGGAATTATATGGTCAATATGTAGAAGAGGGTCTTAAAAGTCAATTGGCATTCAAAGGCGTCGGCATTGCATATATTCGTTTTGCCATTGAACAGCCTAAATTGTTTCAGCTCCTGTTTATGAGACCTACACAGGAGCCAACAGATGTGTCCATGATATTGCCTGTTATAGATGATAATTATGAAAAGATATTGCAGTCGGTACAAGAACCCTATTGCCTGGAAAGAAAAGCTGCTGAAAGACTTTATCAGCATTTATGGACATATACACACGGCATTGCAACCATGTTTGCCACAGGGTTATGCAGCTATACTATGGAACAACTGGAGGAAAGATTAACGGATGTTTTTAAAGGATTATTGTTCGTTGAGAAAGGCAGGGACAGAAATGATAAAAATTGAAAACTTACATAAATCTTATGGAACCGGCGAAAGCAAAAATGAGGTGCTAAAAGGTATTTCACTGGACATTCAAGACGGTGATTTTATGGTATTGCTTGGTGCCTCCGGTTCCGGAAAGTCTACTCTTTTAAATGTAATCTCAGGTCTGGAACCTGCAGATATGGGAACTATATTTTATAATGATCAAAATCTTTGTGAAATGAACGATGCCGAGATTACTCATTTCAGGAAAGAAACCATAGGATACGTTTTTCAACAATATTTTCTTTTACCTAATTTAAATATCGATAAAAATGTAAAGATGGGAGCTGACCTGGCAAAAAATAAGAACTATCGAAAATTAATCGAAGCAGTAGGGCTTGCGGATAAAATGAAAAAATATCCTCATGAATTAAGCGGAGGCGAACAACAGCGAGTATCAATTGCACGAGCATTAGCAAAAAATCCCCGGATATTATATTTAGACGAACCTACCGGTGCGCTTGATGAAAATACCGGCAGACTTGTATTGGAATTAATCTGTAACCTGCAAAAAGAAATGGGATTTACCATGGTAATGGTAACCCACAACCAAAATATTGCAGAAATGGCTAATACGGTAATCTCTATGAATAGCGGCAAGATTGTAGCGCAGTACCATAATGACAATCCAAAATCTGCATATGAAATCGCATGGTAGGAGGCCGTTTATGATTGTAAGTATAAAAGACATTTACAAAATGATCGGTATGTTGATCGTCAGTTTTTGTGCCGTCATTGTATGCGCAATGTTTATCAATTATTATTTAGATCTTATCTCCGTGGAAGACTTAATAACAACAAATATATCAAAAGTATTTTATGATGCCCAATGCAGCACTTCCAAGGTAGTCAGCGGATTATCCGGAGGCTGTCTGTTATTGACTACCGTAGTGCTTCTTTGCTTTTATATCGGGCATTACATTGATACACACCAAAAGCAGTTGGGTATTATGAAAGCGCTGGGCTATACCAGATTTTCCATAGCGAAAGACTTCTGGGTATTTGGCTTACCAATATTCACAGGAACTGCATTTGGATACTTGGGGGCACATTTATTAATGCCAAAATTATATGAAATACAGAATAAAGACGGATATTTGCCGGATGTTCCGATATCTTTTCATCCGGGATTATGTATATCACTTATTTTCGTCCCAACTGCTTTCTTTTCGCTGTTGGCAATCGTTTATAGTTTCTTTAAGTTAAAAACGCCTGCATTATGGCTGATCAGGGAACAGTCCATGAGAAAAGTTGTTACTGCCAAAAGGGATACAGATATGTCCTTTTTGCGCGAACTTGAAAAAAGTAATGTAAGACAGAAAAAGTCACTTGTATTCTTTATTACATTTGCAGTATTCTGCTTTGCTGCAATGACACAAATGTCCTGTAGTATGGATGAACTTGCAAGTCGAATGATGGGAATCATGATAATGACAATCGGTATCGTTCTCGCAATCGTAACATTGTTTATCGCCACTACTTCTGTTATCAAAGCAAACAGAAAAACAATTACTATGATGAAAGTTTTTGGCTACAGCGCAAAAGAATGCTCGAAAGCAGTGCTAAGCGGGTATCGCCCGTGGGCATATCTTGGATTTGTATTGGGAACCATCTACCAATATGTGTTATTAAAAATCATGGTAACAATTGTATTTAAAGATGTGGCAGGTGTGCCTGAGTATGAATTTGATATACCTGTTATGTTGATTACCTTAGTCGTATTTTTCATTTTATATGAGACAATTATGTTTTCTTACACGAAGAAAATGGAGAAGTTATCTGTGAAGGAGATTATGCTTGACTGATTACTTAGAATCGCTCCACAATTTTGCCGGGGCTATGCTTATTCTATTATACTACATGTTTGCCTCGAACTCTGCGATACTTGCCGCTTTCGCCGCAGACTTAAGCCATCTGCTTAACACACTCAGGTTATCCTCTGCACTGATGAGATCTACGATTCGCTGCGGAACTTGTCCAAGTTCTTCCAAAAGTTCCAGAATTGCATCAACCATGCCCCTCATCCTGCCTTCTTTTCTGCCTTCTTTTCTGCCTTCTTCTCTGCCTTCATTCCTGATTCTATCTGCTATTTCACACATGATATTCACTCCTTTCTTATGCATCTTAAGATATCTGACCTGCTCTACTATCCGCGGAAATGTTTCCGTCTGATAATACGGATCTGAATCTTTGAAATATTGAAACAGTTCATCTATGTCATTATTTCCTGTAGAATATTCCAAGTTGAAATACTGTTCCTTAACCCCATTACTTACACTTATTACGGTTTCTCGCCCAATTTCTACTATGCCGCTTCCAAGTCTTCTCTCAACAGAGTAATATCCCATCCCGCCACCAATAATATCTTCTTTTGTAATGTAAGCCATTGTCACAGCAGGAAGCTCTTTATAACCCTTTCCCTTTTCTAAAATGCTCATATCAATGCCTGACAGATAATACCTGGTCCTCCTAAAAGGAGCCATTTCTGAATACATCTGCAGTTCAATGCCTATGATGTCTCCGTTGTCCCGCTCCGCAAGGATGTCCAGTTCTATTGAATGAGTTTCAAGACTTCTAATGACATACTGGGTCCTGACACTTTTCAGTACCACTGATTGATCCTGCAAAAGGATTCTGCACAACTCCTGACAGGCTTCGACATCCTCAAATACCTTGCTTGCAAAGAGGTCGCTAGTCAGATTGAACTCCTGCACCCGCTCCCTTTTCTCCTCATAAGTTTCCAATATCCTCTTTTTTTCCACCATAGCCCTCCCGACTCTTTTTCATACAGGACTGTCACTATAGTCGAATAAGAAGTTGTATATTATCTGAGGCAGTCCTGCCAAACAAATGTGAAATCCCGGCAGAATTGCCTGATTGCGCTGTGATATGTTTTACTGTTAAGTACAGCACATATTGAGAATTAAGATTTGTTTCGTATGTATTTATAGTTTTATGTGTGTATTGTAGCATATTGTTTTTGAAAATGCAACAGGTTTTTCGAAATAATATTAACGGTTTATCGTGTATTGATTATGAATGGAAGACTGCGTATTTTTATGATAAAATAATGTCGTTAACGCATGAAAATATTAAACGGAGATTATTGTATGGATAACCTATTATTTGACAGTAAAAGAATCGCAGACGGGTATGCAAATGATAGACCCTGGCTGCATAAATCTATCATGGAGCAGATCAAAGCTGAGTTCGTCGATAAGATACCTTTTCATAACGGTCTTGATGTAGGCTGCGGTGCGGGGTTATCTACCAAAGCACTGAAATTGATCTGTGACCATGTCACCGGCACGGATCTATCGGAGGAGATGGTTCAAGTATGTAAGACGCTCTATCCTGCTTCCGATTTTACTTTTTATGCAGCAAAAGCCGAAGAAACCAAAATGCCGCAAACTCCCTATGATATTGTAACTGCGGCCGGTGTGGTTGACTGGGTCGATAAGGACAGATTTTTGAAAAATATGAAGCTTGTTATGGCAAAAAATGCGCCTCTTATTTTGTATGATTTTTGGATCTCAGACAAGATGTTAGATAATCCTTTTTATACCGACTGGTTCCAAAATAAGTATCTGATAACATTTCCTAAACCTCCCAGAAACGAGACTTTATGGGAGCAGGAAGACATACCGAAAATTTTCACTTTTACCAAACAGATCATATGCCAGATGCAGTATGAGTTTGATCTGTCCTCTTTCATGCGGTTTATGATGACACAGACGAATATCAATGCTAAAATCAGAAATGGCTGTATGACAGAACAAGTAGTACTTGACTGGATGCAGAAAACATTGCGCCCAATCTTCAAAGAGCAGAGACAGACTTTGATTTTTGACGGATACATCCGCATTTATATTCGAGGAACAGAGGAACAGGAGTGAAATTTTTGTTATATGAAGCATCGTATGGTATCATTTTTCAATAATATAAGGAAACCGGAAAACAATCTCTCTGTTTGGAAAAAGGTGATTTATTCTATTTGCATAATGGTCTTCGGAATCCTTTTAGGCGTTGTTTCAAAACACTTAGATTGTACCCCGGTCAATAAGCTGCCTTATATCTTACAAAGTTTAGATATCAGGAATTTTTTGGGACGATTTTCCATATGGATCTTTATTGCCGTATGTATTTCCATTTACAGTAAATCGGCTTTCAGGGCTGGTGTGAATGTCTTCGTATTTTTTACCGGCATGGTCAGCAGTTATTACCTGTATTCTAAATTTATTGCAGGCTTCTTTCCAAGATCCTATGCGATGATCTGGGTCGGATTCACGATAGTTTCTCCTTTTTTGGCATGGATCTGTTGGTATGCCAGGGGAAACGGAAAAATAGCCTTAACTATTTCTGCAGGAATCACAGCCGTATTATTTAACACTACATTTGTATATGGCCC
>JAFLTF010000084.1:0-1537 GCA_022510585.1 Lachnospiraceae bacterium | reverse complement strand
GTTCCAAACAGCATACAGACCGTCGGCAAAAGAAACCCTGCTATGGTTCCCATGAGGGAAGCCGCAAAGGGAAATTTGGTCAACCCCAATAATCTTGCATAGGGAGTCAGCAAATGCGGAAGAATGAGCGTCCCTGTTACGATTCCAAAAAAGCTCCCCACCATTGCCGACAAACAATTTCTGCACAGATAAATCCCAAGTATCTGCCAGGATGTCATTCCTACAGCTTTTAACAATCCAATCAGGTTTTGCTCCCGCCTAATCAACAGAAAGGTAAGATTCACTGTAATTAGAACGATAACAATGACTAAAATTGTCAATACCATTCCCACCGCAGGGACTAAAACACCTGTAAAATTTTCTCCGTTTGACTTGGATGCAATAAAAGCAAACTTCCCCTCATATTTTTCAGTCAGTTCTTCTGCATACTCCCATTTTTCTGAACCGTTCCGAAGCACAAGCATGGAGTCACGATCTGGTATCACAGTTTCCGACCTATGATGATTACCGCAAACTCGGATTGGGCGCAGTGATCCTAAAAGAGGATGTGATCGTGTCCGGGGCTTCCTCTTATTCCAGATACCGGGAAGGCATTGAAATAGAAATCGATACCAAAGAAGAACACCGGCATGAAGGTCTCGCCTATGTATGCGGTGCAAAACTGATACTGGAATGTTTAGAAAAAAATTTATATCCCAGTTGGGACGCACAGAACAAAATATCCGTTGCTCTGGCAAAGAAACTGGGATATCACTATAGTCATACTTATACGGCAATTGAAATATGGGGATATTGAATCTAAGTTCGATCAGTTACCAAACTGCTCCATCAAAAACTCGCAGGTGATTTCGGAGTCCAGAAGCTGACGAAATTTCTCTCCGTCCTCTTTTTTCCCAACGATGCTTCCGTAATGGAACGGAACCACATACTTCGGCCGGATGACATTTGCCAGTTCGGCAGCCTCTTTATAGGTCATGGTGTAGGTCCCGCCGATGGGCAGAAAGGCCACATCGCATTTGACTTCCTTGCTCTCTTTTGTGACATCCGTGTCACCTGTTATATAGTAACGCTCGCCACCCAGCGTGAGAAGATAGCCTGTCCAGCCTGCGGACTTCGGATGAAAAGGTTTCAGTTTATTATAGCTTGGCACGGTCTCAAAGGAAAGGCCATTCACCGTGTACTGTTCGCCCGGTTTTACCAATAGGATCTGTTCTTTCGATACGCCAAGGCCGGCAGCCTCTTTCTTCATCTTTTCCGGCAACACATAGCAGGTATCTTCCTTTTTTACTTTTGCAATGTCCTCCGGAGAAAAATGGTCATAATGATCATGGGTGATAAAAATGACATCTGCGTCATAATATTCCCGATCCACACGGAAGGGGTCAAAGTAGATTACTTTTTCCTTTTCTATACGAACACAACTCTGACATAGTACTCTGATATTTTCTAACATGGGCGCCTCCTGTATTTTATTAAAAAGTTTCCGTTACTTCTAAATCTTCCTCCGTGATAGTCACCAGTTCATCCACATTTCCTG
>JAFLTF010000083.1 GCA_022510585.1 Lachnospiraceae bacterium | reverse complement strand
TTCTATTGATGATATCACAAAACACACACATCATTTCTACCCCCGCCCTGTTCCTTCTTCCAGCATCCTGTCATATTCCTCCCAGGAGATATATCTGCCGCCCATACTTTCCAGATGCTCCGTTTGAAACTGACAGTCAATAAAAAGGAACCCTTTCTGCTCTAATAAACGTGCAAACACAATCAATGCCGCCTTGGAACCGTTTTCTTTCTCCGAAAACATGCTCTCCCCAAAAAAGCAGGCACCGATAATAACGCCGTAAAATCCGCCTGCCAGCTCGCCGTCTTCCGTAACCTCTACGCTCATGGCATAGCCCGCTTCATAAAGATTATGATAGGCTTCCTCCATCTCATCCGAAATCCAGGTTCCCTCATCAAATTCTCTTTTCATCCGGCATCGGTGCATGGTATCGGAGAAGTCCCGGTTGAGAATGATTCTGATATCATGCTTCTTCATGTACTTTTTCATGGAACGGGAAATATGGATCTCCTTCGGAAAGATTACAAAGCGCTCTTTGGGACACCACCACAGGATCTCCTCACCCGGACTGTACCACGGAAAAATCCCATGGGAATAAGCCAGCAAAAGACGTTCCACGCTCAGATCCCCGCCAATGGCAAGCAAGCCGTCATCACAGGCATAGCACGGATGTGGAAAAGAAATTTCTTTCTTGTTTAATCGAAATACCGGCATCTTACTTGCCCCTTTACTTTTTTTAATCAAAAATTGATGGCAAACTTACCGTCGGATACAGTCAGTTTACATTTCCCGCCATCCTTTAAAGCACCGAATAAGATCTCGTCTACCAGAAGGGGCTTGACTTCACTCTGAATCACGCGCTCTATTTCTCTTGCGCCAAACTCTCTGCTGATGCCCTTTTTCTCCAATAATTTTTTGGATTTTATATCAGCAGTCAGTTTCACATTTTTCTGTAAAAGCATCTTCTGCAGTTCGCCCAGTTTTTTCCCTATGATCTGCTTTGCCATTTTCTCATTCATACCGCCAAATACCACGATCTTATTCAAGCGGTTGCGAAATTCAGGCTGAAAGATCCGCTTTACTTCCTCCAAAACCACATCGGATCTTATATCCTGTTCCAAGAAACCGATTGCATTCTTTCCGAGCCGGTTTGCCCCTGCGTTGGAGGTCATGATGATGATCACATTTCTGAAATCCGCTTTCCTGCCCTGATTGTCTGTCAATGTCGCATAATCCATTACCTGTAAAAGGATGTTATAGATGTCGGGATGCGCCTTTTCAATTTCATCAAACAGAAGGACTGCATGGGGATTTTTACGAATTTCTTCGGTAAGAAGTCCGCCTTCTTCATATCCCACATATCCTGCCGGTGCACCGATCAGTTTTGCCACCGCATGTTTTTCTTCATATTCGCTCATGTCAAAACGAATCAGTTTGATGCCTAATTCTTCCGCAAGGCTTCTGGCAATCTCCGTCTTTCCCACGCCGGTGGGTCCGACAAACAAAAGGCTTGCCAAAGGTTTTCCCTCTTCCAAAAGCCCTGCCCTTGAAAACTTCACTGCATTGACCACCTGAGAAATTGCCTCATCCTGCCCAAACACACGGTTTTGAAGACGACTTTCCAACGTGGCAAGGTTTTTGGTCTCATCACTTTCCACCACCTGTTTGGGAATATGACATGTTTTAGACAAAATTTCGTCAATTAATTCTTTGTTTACAGACTGTTTTTTTCTGCGAAGAGGATGCACACGCCGATAAGCGCCCGCTTCATCGATCAGGTCGATTGCCTTATCCGGCAGATAACGCTCATTCACAAACTTAGCACTCATCTCTGCTGCGTATTCCAGTACGCCTTCCTCATAGCGGATACCATGAAAATCTTCATAATTCGTTTTCAAGCCTTCCAGAATCTGAACACATTCGGAAACTGTCGGCTCTTTGATCTCAATATTTTGAAACCGTCTTACCAGACTCTTATTTTTTTCAAAATGTTTTTTGTATTCTTCATAGGTCGTGGCACCGATGAAACGGATATGTCCTGCTGCCAGATAAGGTTTGAGCATGTTGGAAGCATCTAGCGTTCCGCCGTTTACTGCACCCGCTCCTACGATATTATGGATTTCATCAATATAAATGATTGGTTTTTCCTCATGACTGATGCTGTCCATCACCTTTTTAAACCGCTTTTCAAAATCGCCGCGGTACTGGGTACCCGCCAACAAGCTGCCTAAATCCAGAGAAAATATCCTGGCGCCTTGCAGCGGCTTCGGTACCTTATTTTCGTTTAACAGCCTTGCCAGACCATATGTGATAGCTGTCTTACCGACACCGGGTTCTCCGATGTGCAGCGGATTGTTCTTATCTTTGCGGCAAAGGATCTGTATACTCCTCTCCAGTTCATTTTCTCTGCCGATCAGAGGATTGACTCCTTCCAGTTCGTCATTCAGGCATGTGGCATACTGTTTCCAAAAATCACCCTGTGCGTTTTCTTCAGCTTCTTCACGCCCTGCCTGTTTATCTTCATAGGCGATCGTCATCTCCTGTAAAAGTTCCGCCTGCTCCACGCCCTGCATGCGCATATAGTACACAGCATAGCTTTCCTCCAACATATAAAATGCATGGATCACATGGGGCAGCTCAACGATCTCTTTTCCGCTGTTCTGCGCCGACTTCCAGGCATAGGACAACACATTTGCCATGCCCAGTGAAAATTCGGGAGTTTTCCCATCCTCTACGGAAGCCGCTTCCATATTTTGTTCCAAATAAGATTGTAGATTTGCATCCAGCTTTTGAATGTTTCCGCCGCAGCTTTCAAAGGCCTGCATAAAAAGTTTATTCCGGCAGACTACATACAGCACCAGCTCCGGTGTCACAAATTCATAATGCGAATTCTTGGCGAAGGAAAAAGCAATGTTGATAATTTCCGCCACTTCACTTGATACATTCATGGTCACGCCTCCTCAACAGTCAGGCGGAAAGGAAAACCTTCCGCCCGCGCTTTTGACACTGCTGCCTGGACCTTTGTAATTGCAATATCATAAGGGTAGGAACCTACTGCAGCCCTGCCCTGTTCATGCACCATCAGCATCAGGCGTTGTGCCTCCGCTTCATCCTTATGGAAAATACTGATTAAGATTTCTACCACAAATTCCATGGAAGTAAAGTCATCATTGTGCATGATGACCCGGTAATGCTTAGGTTCCCGTATGTCAATCTTTGTCTTTTCTCTTGTCTCTCCCTGTATGGGCATGAAGAGTTCCTCCTCAATATATATATTCCCTTCCGATCACAATCGCTCTTGCATCCGTCCTATGTCCGATATATCGAGTTGCCGCGATCGGAAGCGCAGACGGAACGATTGACAAAACCAGTTCCTCCATCGTCGGTTTCAACTGTTTCTCTTCCATCTCGGAAAAGGTCCCAAGAAGAATCCCGCCAATCTTCTCAAACACACCCATCTGCTTTAGCTGATGCAGATAGGTTGTCATCTTCATGACGCTGCCGCTATAGGCCTCTAAAAGAAGGATGGCGCCGTTTAAATCAGGCCAGAACGGAGTGCCTGCCAGTTTGAGAAAACAACGGATATTACCGCCAAGCACCCGGCCTTTCATGGCATCGCCCCGAAGGAACTTATACTCTAAATCATCGGCCGTAATATTCTTCTTTAAAATATGTTCCCGAAAATAAGCCTGTGCCGTTTCCGCATGGTCGTATAGCAGGTTCCGGATCTGATAGTTTACAGTCTCACGCCGGGTCTGTGTATAAATTCCGTTTAGAACAGTGGTTAAATCGCTGTAGCCGCAAAATACCGCCCGGCTTTTACTTATCACATCATAATCCAATTCCGTCAGTACGGAATTGGCAATATCTCCGCCGGAGACATCAAAGATAAAATCCATCTCCGGGTCGTTGAAGTATTCCAATAAATCATCCGCTTTTTCTTTCCCGGAAGGATTTCGGAAGTTTTCAAACAGATACGGACTGACCGTAACCGCAAGACTTTCTTTTTCCAAAATCATTTGCAGTCGTTTGATATCTTCTTTTTGATATAATAGCATTGGATCTGAACAGGCAACAAACGCTGCTTTCATTTTTACTACCTCGTCTTACTTAATCAATCATTTCCGGTTCTAATACTTTCTCGTATCATATCTGCCATCTGCAGGAAACTGTCTGATTTTAACAATGCAATTCCCTGTGACTCGTCTCCCAGAACGACCATTTGGTCTCCGGCATTGATAGAAAACAGTTTTCTGGCTTTTGCAGGGATTACGATCTGGCCCTTATCTCCCACAGTCACTACGCCAAAAATGTGTTTTCCTTTCGGCGGAACTCCCATACCCCAATTTGTTTCGGGCTCATAATTTGCAAGATCGTCAAGGGAAACTTCAAAGGCCTCCGCAAGCAGCCTGCTTTTCTCCAGATCCGGCATCGTCTCGCCGGCTTCCCATTTTGCAACCGCCTGTCTTGTCACGCCGACGATTTCCGCAAGTGCCTCCTGTGTAAGTCCTTTATATTTTCTAAGCTGAATCAAATTATCTTTAAACATTGCTTCCTCCATTCCGAAGTGTCATGCCATTCAACTTTTTTTCTTTTTCATTCCAAGGACACACCATCTAAGAACCGGAATCCTTGCAATGACTTCATACAATACAAGGCTTCCCAAAAAAGCCGCCACTGCGGAAAACAGATAGCAGAAAAGCGCGGAAACGGAAGTATATTTATGAAGCAGATAGGCCGTGACCGACAATGGCAGGTAATGAAAAACATATAGCCCAAAACTTCTTTTCGACATAAATTCTGCAAACTTTGGCATGGTATTTCCCCATTTTCTCATGGATGCCAAAATCGCAAGACATGCAATCCATCCGTATGCCACGGCCGGAATACAGTTTACCGTGGGCATCACTGCATAATTGTCGCCATAATGTAATGCAACATATGTGATTGCTAGAATGACCGCCGCTACGATCAACACTTCTGCATACTTGCTTAATCTTTCAATCACTTCATCGTGAGCAAATACAAAATATCCCAGGAAAAACGTAAAGCCATAAATTCCGAATCTATAAACAGCGATAATCGGTGTATTTAAGACAAGACCCGACAGGTATACCGGAATCACCAAAAGCACTGCTGCCACTATGTTTGTCTTTTGGCTTAGTGCATAGATCCTGCCCTTTTCAAATTTTCTTACGATCGCGAGCAGCAGAGAATACAGCCAAAGCATCTGTATAAACCACAGCACCCCCGTTCCCGAAAGCGCCATAATCAAATACAGGACAAAACCCGGAACGGAATCCGAAATAGTTTGGAATGCATCGCTGATCGCCATGTTAAAATATCCTTGTATCCAGCCGAATACCAAAAGCCCGATCGTTGACGGAACGAGAAGTTTCCTTGTCCTGGAACGGATAAATTCCTTGATGGTATGTTTTTCAAGATAGTAGCGTGAACTCATTCCGGCTACGATAAAAAGCAGCACCATGAACCATGGATACAGAATATACTGCAATCCGTCCTGATACTGCTTCTCGTGGAACGGTCCGATCACGCCGTCCGTAATAATACCGTTAAACATGTAAATCACGTGATACACAACAACCAGAACGATCGTCAGCCATCTGATATTATCTAAGTAGTATTTTCTCATATATAACCCACCTTTGCAACTATTTTTAACAAATTATAGAGCTATATCGCTTGGTTGTCTATCAATCAAATTTAACATTTTAATCTCTAATTTGTTAATTTTTGTTGCAAATATTCTCGCTATATATGTACAGAAAAACAAGAAATCCAACATCAGCTTCTTGATCTGCTGCATGTAAAATAAATAATCTGATATTTCTCAGCAACCGCCTCCAGAAAGCTCTTAGCTGCCTGAATTTTTACATCATCCAGATTTGTAAAGGGGTCATCCATGATCAGTACCGGAAGTTCGGCCTGATACATAGCATCCACTAAGGCGATTCGCAAGCAGATTCCAACCAGATCTTTGTATCCTAAGCTCAATGTGTTTACACCTCGTTGTTTTCCATACTCATCCACCGTCACAGTCGTGTTGGCATCAACATGAAAAGCATCTGCCGTGTCTTTAGATATCATCTCATAGTACTTACTGAATGCCTTTAGTATCGGATCTGCATATTTTGCCGTCATCGCTTCCTTAGCCAACGCCAGCTTGTCTTTGGCCATGCGTACATGATCATATTTTTGCTGCTCCAATGCTTGAAGATCCTTTAATTCCTTCAACTTAATGCGGCTTTCTTCCCATTCATCATACTTTACCTGTAAATCTTCCAAGGTTTTATTGTAGCCCCGTATGGTATTTTGAACCTTTTCCATCTCCTCCGTCAACTGAAGAATTGTTTGGTTAATAGCTTCCAGAGACGGTAAGTCCTCATCCATATTTACCTCGGACAATTCGGTAACATCATTATCTTCTTCAAACTGGTTAAGCTCCGACAATGCTTTTTTCTGTGCCTCGACTGCATCCAAATAGTCACCCGTAATATCCCGAATATCACTCAATTGTGAATACATATCCATTGCCGGTTTATATCCGTTCTTTTCAAAAAATTGAATAAGCTCACTATAATATTTCTTATATTCGTTTTCTGCCTTCTCTGATTTTTCTTTCTTATCTCGAAGCAGCAGAAATTTGGAAACATTGCCTTTCAGTGTATACAGATCATCCGCAAATCGCTCCTCCGAAGATAGCATACCATATTTGCCAAGAAAACCAGACAGGCTCTGCTTCAATGTATTATATTCTGTCAACAGTGTGCTGTCTTCTGACTCCTTTGATTTTTTCTTTAAGGAATTATATTCCACAGATTCCGCTGTGATCTCCTGTAAAACAGCAGACACCGTATATTCTTCAAATGCTTTTCCATGTTTCCTGATATAGTCTGCGACCTCGGCATCTACTTGCAATATAAAAGCATTATCTTCCTCAATCGTCTGCTGCAGATTCTCTATCTCCTGTGATGTTTCAGGCTGCACTTCTGTTGTTTTTTTATTGGCCAGAAATCCGACAGTACAAAGTACCACACCCAAAATCATAAGCGCAATACCTGCATACGGAGATACTGTCACTGTTGTAATGACACCTGACAAAGCAACAACAATCCCTATAAATAAAAGTAGAGGGAACTTTTTCGTCTGCTGTTTCTGTGCTGTGAGAGACGCTCGTAATGCCGTTAACGCCGCCTGTTTGGATGGTAATGCTGCCTTTTTATTATTACGATCGTTCCATTTGGCAACGACCATCGCCACACTCCCGGTTTCATTTATGAAATATTGTTCCAGTTCTTCAAGTCTTGCCTTTTCATGCTGACTCATTTGTCCAGAATGAAGCTCCTGTCCTATTTCTCTGAGTTTGGAAACTTCCTTTATTTTAGAATCAATATCTTCTTCTTCGGGAATTCCGTTAGCAAAAAGCATTGATAACGAGGATAAAGTCTCTGTCTCACTCTCAGTCATCCGATACAAAGATGTTCTTTCGCGAACTTTATCCAAATCTGAGCATAAAATCATTTTCTCTTTAATTTCATCCAATTCAAGAATATTTCCGGATAAATTCTGTCGAATGATTTCTGCTTCTTTCTTTTTCTCAGAAACATTCTTTTTCAACCGCTCCCACTCTGCCCTTTCAGCACGGACAGACTGTAATTTTGAAATCCTCGTTTGCTCTTTACCGGCCTCCTGCATCTGAATTTTTAGAGCCTCATAGGACTTTTCTTCTGCCTGCAGGTATCCTTGATAGGTATCGATACTGGCCGATATGCCCTGTCCGTCTTGCACAATGCGTTCATACTTAGCAATTTCATCTCTTCTCTTGGAGATGGAACCGGTTACACGGCTCGGAGTTAGTGCATTCATAATTTCCGTAAGTTTGGTATTAGCTGAATCAAAGTTATTTAAATCATTGGAGTTATCTGCCAAATTTCCAATTTTTGCATTGATATCATCCGTAGCGGTTGTCTCACATTCGCCTTGCCCGATAAATATGGTCCGCATGAAAGATTCTCTGTTGATCTTAAATATTTCTTCGCCAATTTTTCTGGTGTAGTCTTTCGATGGTAAATTTGTTTTCGTATCTCTGAGCTCAAACTCATCATTTGCATCCTTATCGTTGAAGATTCTCGCAATTTGGTACGCTCTCCCCTGAATTTCAAACACAAGCTGTCCACCAAACACGCCACCCTGCCAAGGTCTGTATCTTTTACGTTCATTCTCCTCGATATCTCTTTTTCTGTCTCCCTCAAGCCCATAAAACATCGCCCTGACAAAAGCCGCAAACGTACTCTTGCCCCATCCGTTTTCTTCGCAGACAATATTTGCGCCGCTTACGAAATCTACAGAATAATCATGGAGTTTTCCAAAGTTTTCAATATGACAGGAAATCAACTTCATGGTTATTGTACCTCCTCTCCGGCAATTGCCTGCAGACCATAACGAATAATGATTTTTTTATCCTCTTCCGGTATGGATGCATCCGCCATTACCTGACGGACATATTCTCCCTTCAGGGACTCATCCAGCATATAGTCTTCTATATCGATCTTGAGTGTAGTCTCATCATAAACCTTTACAAAATAAAATCGGTTTCTGAAGCCAGAAAGTAAATAATCAATATCCTTTTCACATTCCACATCCAACATACCCACAAGCACAATTTTTACCAGACTGTCATCCTCGCACCTTACTTCCCGCAGCCTTCCTGCCGCCCGGGAAACCATTTCCGCGGTAGTCTGACAACCGGTCACATCGACACTTACCGTGTATAATTTTCTCTGTGCAAACGGAATAAACTCATGCGTATATCTACCGGTTTCCTCATCCACATCAATGACTGCGAAACCATGCTCGCCGCACTCGTCGAACCCTCTTCCCTCAAGACAGCCGGAATAACAGTAAATTCCTCTCGCATCGAGTTGTTCTTTTTTGTATGTATGGATATGCCCCAGCGCAAGATAATCAATTCCCTTATTTCTCAATGCTTTCAAATTAATGATCTCCGCTTTATCCTTCGCTGCCCCTTCAGATTCCTGCCCATGAAGCATGACAATGTTAAACTTATTGGAATCAAGAACCAGAGATACGTATGCCGCCCCTGCATTCTCGGCCGACAACTCAATCCCGGAAACCGAAATTTTCCCATCCGCTTCGCTGTAGGTAGTCCAGTTACTTCCAAACATCTTTAAATTATCCGGTATTTTTTCCAAACCGGAGAGGAAATTATCATTGTCATGATTCCCCTTCAAATAGTAGAATGTCATGTCCGCATGCTCGTTGATATGATACAAAACCGTGTTTCTGGTTGTCGCAGAAATGTTTTTGGTATCGAACATATCCCCGGCAATCAGAATCGCAGTGATATCATTCCGGAAAGCGTATGCTACCATCCTCTCGAATGTGTGAAGTATTTCACCTTTTCGCTCCTTAGCACTTTCTTTATCCAGATTTGCACTCATTTTTGAATCAAGATGTAAATCTGCGCAGTGAATAAATTTCATCTATATCCCTCTTTTCGCTATCGGTTAATTCATATTACAAATTCAACTCATGACTCAAGCTGTTCGGTACCCCTCTTGGCCCGCGCACGGCATAAATTCCATAATCTTTTTTCAGCTTCTCAAAGGTAAACTGCTCATAGCCATACTTATGCAAAAGTTTGATCTTCATCACTGTGGTGATGGTCAGATTTTTATCCCGGTACTCATAAGGAATATCCGCTTCCACAACTTTGCATTTATAAAGAATTGCCGACACCGGTGCCGCTACATACAGAAAAACCGTATCGCCCTTCTTAATGCTGCTGCTCTGTTTCCAGTCGATGATCTCTGCATTCTCAAAGGCCTCCTCAACGTCATAAAATTTCGGGTTTGCCGGAATGATCCATTCCTTCGGCGGACGGACTTTCGCCTTCTTTTTCTTTGATGCGGTTGCCAGAAAACTGGCATCGATCAGATCATAGACCATAGCTTTCTCGACAGTTCCGTCCAAAAGCACTGTGATCCAATGTGCCTTGTTCATGTGATATGCAGGAAAAATGCCTTCTGTCTGCATCAGGATATCTCGAAACATCATGTCGTCAATTTTCAGATTGATCACATCCACATAATCCTCTTCCGGAAATCCCAGTTTGTCTTTTGCAACACGCATCACCAACGCAAACCATTTCTGATTGTCACTATGGCGAAAGACAGCATTGTCATCGTACCTGGTCCAGGGATATTCCGGGGATATCTTATATTTCTTTTTAATATAGGCAAAAACCGTTTCCCTCATCTTCCGTCACCTCTGCGCCAGCAGCCA
>JAFLTF010000082.1:7820-10881 GCA_022510585.1 Lachnospiraceae bacterium | reverse complement strand
ATCACATCATTTAAATAGTGAATCTCTTCCGTGGTGCGTCCGTCATTCCACAAAATGGCAGGACGGATGACAGCATCCTTTTCATCCAGCATCACAAGACCATGCATCTGCCCGCCAAAGCTGATACCGCGTATCAGGCTCCTATCACAGTCTGCCGTCAGTTCTTTTAACCCTGCAATACTCTGCTCCCACCAGTCTTTTGGGTCTTGCTCCGACCATTCCGGCTGCGGAAAAGAAAGTGCGTATTCTTTGGATACGGTCTTTTCCACCTTCCCATCCTCCTGCATCAGCAGCAGCTTGACTGCCGAGGTTCCCAGATCTATTCCGATATATAACATAGCATTTCCCTCCGGTTTGTTCTTTTATGAGAATGTATACGATGCAATATACTCCGTATCATCCGGTGCTGCAATCCCCGGATCGTTTGTCTGAAAATGAAGATTCAGTCCGCCCTCTTTTGCAGCAAGAGCAAAATGACAAAGCGCTATGCCTAAGTCGATCTTCTGCACATCTCCCACCGCATCACTGATAAATCCTTTATTCCTCTTCAGATAAAAGTGAACAGCATTCTTCTCTTTTACAACGCGCCAGGGCTGTTTATTAACAGCAGAGGGCGCCAAACGAACCATCTCCAGTACTCCTGCCAGACTGCCGGCCTTTTCCGCTGTCAGCGGCACATCAAACGTACCGTCAAAAAACAAGGTTTCAAAGGGAAGTCTGCTGTCCGCCTTGACCCCTTTTCGCATCATAGTTTCCTTGATGGACATTTTCTTTGCCGGATAGCCCAAGGGACTTATACAGGGCATCTTTTCATTCCCGTTAAGTGCCATCGCCTTCTCAAAAGCCGCACGGTCCATCGTACCTCCGATCCAGACCGCACCGATGCCAAGGGACAAAGCATAGAGCACAAGTCTTTCAAAGGAATAACCGACCGCTTCCTCCATATGCGGTATCTTCTGTACCTTTGCACCGACATACAGATTCGTTCCGCCAACAACCGGACAACTCAGTTTCTGTTCTTTTGCATTTAACAGTTTGAACTGCACCGGTATAGCAAAGGGATTCTCTATCTTTTCCATAAATGCGGTCAGCTTTTCCAGGTCTTCTTCGCTGACCTCTCTGCCATCAAACGTCCTGACGCTTCTTCTGTTTCGAATCAGTTCTGTAATATTTTCCATGGCTACCTCCTTATATTCCTATCATCTTTCTTCTTTAAAAGCTGGGATGTATCCAGCGTGGGCTCTGGGGGTTTAGATTTTTTCCGCGTACTTACACCCGTGACTTTTCCTGTGCCATGTTCGCCCTCCGCACTCCGGGAGTCCTGCATTGCAATGCTATCGCTCGGCCTGCCTCCCGTGCCTTGGGAGCCTTCAGCCTGCGCAGCAGATCTTGCCACATCCTTCCTCTGTCCGTCTCCTGCAGTCTTGACCTTCACCAATATCTTCTTTGCCCACCTAAAGCTAGGTTCATACTGGAACCGCCGCATCGCTACATCCGCCAGAAACAGGCAGATTGCAAGTCCAAGCAGCCAGTTGGTCAAGGAACGCTTTTCCCCCGCACCGGTGGTAATATGCGTCCAGATATTCTCCTCCGGCGTGATCAGTCTTCCGTACTGCTGTACAAAACTTAAATAGGGTCCGGCGCTTACATCAAATTTATACTCATAGGAAAACTGTACCGCAGCGGCCGTTGTCATATAGTTTTGAATCTCCTCATTTTCCATGCGGCGTATATTGAAGTGATACAGACCTGCATCGGAGGTGGGCAGACTCGTCTCGTAAGTACCCGGCGCCGTGGCATAAAGCTTCACTTCTTCAGTATTTCCCTCCGGATCAATGATCGTTGCAAGAATTTGCGTTTCACTGCTGTAACTTTCCGTCCGGTAGACTACCTGCGTCTCCTCTCCGGCGGTCACCACATTCACCCGGTCTTCTCCCATATCGGCATTTCCGGTGGAATAGTCCACGATCCGTTTCCAGAGCCGGACATAGTCTTCTTCTCCTGCAAATGCACCGCTCCACTCTCCCGTCACATCGCTGTTCCATGCCACGCTCCGTCCCAGACCGTACTGCCATACGGTAAGAATGGGATCATCCTTCTCCACGGAAGAAATCACGGATATGGAAGCTGTCTTGGGGGTCGCAGAAATATAGCCGTAGAGCATCGGCCATCCTTCCTCAAAAAGATTCGCCGTCAGCTCGTGACTGCCTCTTACGGACAATGAAAATTCACCGTTTTGAATATAACTGTCTCCTCCAAGGAAAACCTCCTGTGCGAAGATCTTGGGAATATCACTGGATATATCGGAGTAATAATACCGGCCGCCGCAATTCTTGGCAAGGTGCTCCAGCAGTTTCGTATCCGATCCGTCTCCTACGGCTACGGTGGAAAGCGTGATACCGCTGCCTCCGTATGCTTTGATCACATCCCGAAAGTCCGTGGTTTCTCCCATTCCGTCGGTAAGCAGCACCACATGCTTTATGGATGCCTCGGACTGGGAAATCACTCTGTAGGCTTCCTGTAGGGCAGGTTTGATGGTGGTGCCGCCGCCCTCATCGATATCCCGAATCTCCTCCTTGATTGCCGCCTTGTCATCCGCCAGTGTCAGTGCTACCTGCCATTCGTACTGATCATCAAAGGTCAGCACGCCCACATAGTCTGACTCCTGCAGATTATCCACAGCAACAGTGGCAGCCTTGATGGCAATGTCCAGATTACTTGCATCAGAACCACCCACCGTACCTGTCATACTGCCGGAACGGTCAATGACCATGACCATTGCCATAGAGGGTTTCTCGTCCACGCCCCGCAGTTCCATATCCACCGGAAGCACCGTTTCAAGCACCGTATCCCGATATCCTCCCAGCGCAAAGCTGTCCTCACCGCCGCAGCAGACGAAGCCGCAGCCGTAGTCTTTCACATAGGCTTCCAGATTTTCCAGAAATCCCGACGGCAGATCATCAATATAAGTATCTACCAGAATGATGGATTTATATGCCAGCATGGCATCTATACTATCGGGTGCGTTCAGCACAGAGACTGCGCTGTAATCACATCCTGC
>JAFLTF010000082.1:3047-7720 GCA_022510585.1 Lachnospiraceae bacterium | reverse complement strand
ACCTCACCGGACTCGGATTTACGACTTCCGTTGTAGAGGTCAATGACTGCATCCGTTTCATAATTGCTCTCGATCAGCACGGTTATGGAGTACTTGTCGCCGGGATGCAGATTGGCCGGGATAGAGACGTTTTCAATATAGGCATCCGGCGTCTCTTCATCCTCATAGAGCAGCGTCAAAAACTCCGCATGGCTGGCCGCAAGCGCCTGTGCCGTGTGCCGGATATCTCCTCCCGTTTCCTTTCCGTCCGTCAGTACCACCAGCCTTGCGTTATTTCCCGTCGGAATCAACGTAAGCGCCCTGGAAACGGCATCTTCAAAATTGGTGGCAGATTTCTCCGGCACCGTCATCAAGCCGGCGTAATGTTTCTCTGCGCTTATAAATTGCTCCACCAGTACATCTTTTCCGAAAGTTACAATGCCAAACACGTTATCGGAAGGCATCCCGGAAACGGTTTTCGCCAGATACCTTTCCATCTCTTCCACATGTTCTTCATTGCTGCTTGACAGATCTACCACAAATACCGTGGCGGTCCCGCTGCTGCCCAGTTTAAAGCTTACTCCTATGAGTGCCAGAAGAACGCATAGTAACACAAGGCAGCGGAAAACCGGATAGAAGAATCCCTTGTATCGCATCTGGCGCACATAGACGATCCACTCCACCAGCAAAAATACCAATGCCAGCAGTAAAAAGAGATTCCGAAGCGTCCTTTTTACCATCCGCAGCCGAAGCTCTGTGTCATCACTGACAGACATCCCCTCGGCCTGCCCGTCCGACTCCGTGGCAGTCTGAAAACGTACCACATAAGACTCCTGATAGTCCTCATTCCCTATCTGATACAATCCCGCCTTGCGGGGACAGCTCTCAAAAGCGGTCCGGTCAACCTCCGCCCAAGGCTGTAAGGCTATTGTTTCTCCCGCATAATAAACATTGGAGGAAAGCCAGGAAGTATCCGACAAATAGAGCATGGCATTGGCCAGGAAAACCGGGAACTCCGCCCGCAGCGGAAAATCCGACTCCCGAATATCAAAACCAACCACAACCTCTTTTTTGCCGTCCCGTTCTCCGTAATAACCCACGCATTTTCCGTCGTACTGTAGAAAACTCTCCATCCCTTCCGGAGGCGTAAAGCAATAGGCAGTATTTACGCCTATGGTAAAACCGGAGAGGCCGGCTGTCAAATCACAGTCCGTCAAATCCAATACCACATTGCTTAATTTCTCTATGGATTCACCCCGGGCATTGCCAAACAACAGTCTGTTTCCTTCTGCCGCCCCGGGATTTTGTCCTACATCATAGATCACTACGTTATAATCATTACTTTCTACGGAGGCATCACTCTCTGCTTTGGCAATACTGTTCCCTGTCACAGCCTGAAATGCCTTTTCTATAAAAGTATTACCGGCCCCCACCAACAGACCGTCAATGAGGTTGCTGCGGTTCTTCACCGCCTGAGAAATATTGTCCTGTGCCAGGCTGTCGCCGCCTCCTCCGGAAAAGGTGATTCCACTCAGTCTCGTTTCAATATATTGACCAGTCCAGTCAATCTCTTCAAACAGACAGACCCTGCTTTCGCCGGAGGCAAGATGCATCTGGCTTAAAGCTATCAGCCTGTCTCCATCGTCATAAAGCCCTACATCAAAAGTGGCTTCGCTGTTACTGTAGTTGGTCATGCTGGCCATCACATCATAGCTTCCATCCTCCCGCATGGAGAAAACGGTGTATTCGTTGGCCACATTGGAAACAGGCTCTCCTACTACATGCAATTCCTTTCCGGCGTTGTTTGCCAGGGAATCGAAATCTGCCGCACCTGCCCCGTCCGTATAGACGATCAGCTTGGCGCCCTGGTCTGTTTCCTCTCCCCCAAGGGTGTCCAAAATACTCTGAGCTGCAGTAAGGTTTCCGCTGCTGTCGCTGCATTCCAGACTCCGCAGCGTACGCACCAGACTGTCGGTGTCCGCAATGTCTACAGAAAGCAGATTCACCCCGGCTGCATCCACGGTCACCAACGAAAACTTTGTATCTTCCGAGGAACGTACATAATCACAGGCCTGCTCTACTGCCTCCTCCAAGCGGCTTTTGCCCGAGGCATTCACATGCTGCATGCTGCCGCTGGTATCCACAAGCAGAATCCGTCTATCGCCTCCCTGTTTCTGCGTTCTGATAAAAGGCGACATCAATGCGATCACCAAAAGCCCGATGATCAGAATCTGCAGATACATGAGAATATTATGGATAAACTTTTCAAAAAAAGTGCGTGACTGTATATTCTTTAGCAGCTTCTGCCACAAAAGATTAGAGGAAATGAGATGATCGATCCCTTTCGGTCTCAAAAGATATAAAATTATGATGATCGGAACCGCTGCCAGAAACAACAGCGGCCATAAGCTTTCAAATATCATATAACATCCTTAAATCTTCAAAGATCAATTGATGAAAATCCGCCTCTGTGCTGCACAGGGCATAGACCGCCCCTGCTTTTGCACACTCTTTCTTAAGCCGGGATAAAAACTCCTGCAGGGCTTTCTCGTAAATACGGATGCTGGCAGCATCCAAAGTAAGCTGCAACGTGCTTTTATCCTCCATATCGATAAGATTTCTGGTGCCGGTGATTCCTATGGAAAGTTCATCCCCTGCCAGCACCTGTAAAAACACCGCTTTCTGTCTGCGATAATCCAGAAAACGCAGCAGTTTTTTTAACGTATCCGAGTCCTGGTCGATCAATTCTTCCTGTAAAAGATCGCTGATCACGATGGTCATCCCGGGACCTTTGGCAGGAAGCCTTTTTACCGCCCCGGCAATATCCGCCCTGCCCTCAAAGGTACGCTGCTCCAGCCAATCCGCCAGACGGGGAAAGATCCTTTTCCCGCCGTATGCCGCAAAAGGAGCTTCCATCTTCTGTAGATCGTAAACCAGCACCCTGTCCATATTTCCAAGGCCCAGATAGGCCATGGCGGCAGCCAGCATAACCGCCAGATCGCTCTTTTTCTTTTCTCCATAGTTCATGGAAGCGCTGGTGTCAAGCAGGATGGAAACAACTGCCTCTTTCTCCTCCATGTATTCCTTTACATAGAGCCTGTCCAGCCGTCCGTAGGCGTTCCAGTCAATGCGGCGTATATCGTCACCGGGCATGTACTCCCGAAAGTCCGAGAACTCCGTGGAAGAACCTTTTTGAACCGATTTGCGGTTTCCACTCAGGTTCATGGAAGATTTATGCCCCATGGACAGCCGCAGTCTAGATAATGTATCAAAAAATGCAGCATCCAGCTTCATGATGTTCCCCCTATATCTTCGGCCTTTTTGCAGTCAGGATTCCCCGGATGATATCATCTTCGGATACGCCCTGACTGATGGCATCAAAACTGGGCAGAATACGATGTCTAAGCACAGGATAGGCCGCCTGCTCCACATCCTGAAACGACACATTGAGCCTCCCTTCCAGAAAAGCCTGCGCCCTGGCGGCACGAATCAGAGCCTGCGCAGCTCTGGGACTGGCCCCTTCCCGGATATGGGGATTTTGTACATGTGTCTCCATCACAATCTCCAGAAGATAATCCATCACCGCATCCGCAATGGGAATCCGGCTGATCAATGCCCTTGCCGCCAACAGACCTTCCCCGTCCATCTGCTTTTCAATGACAGGCGCCTGAGAGCCTTCCGTCAGTATGACGATTCCTTTCAACTCCTCTTTGGAGGGAAAACGAACCAGGATCTTAAACATAAAACGATCAAGCTGAGCCTCCGGCAAAGGATAGGTGCCTTCATTTTCGATGGGATTCTGGGTAGCCAGTACGAAAAAGGGTTCCTGCAGAACGTGACTTTCATTTCCTACGGTCACCGTGTGTTCCTGCATGGCCTCCAACAGAGCGGACTGTGTCTTGGGCGTGGCCCGGTTGATCTCATCCGCCAGGATCAGGTTCGCGAAAATCGGTCCCCGCTCAAAGGAAAAAGAGCTGCCCTGCTCATTTTTGACAATGATATTGGTACCCGTTACATCACTGGGCATCAAGTCCGGTGTAAACTGGATCCTTTTAAAAGACAGGTCAAAAACCCTGCCGATGGTGCTGACCAGCCTGGTCTTGCCAAGTCCCGGCATACCCTCTAACAGCACATTCCCGCCAGTCAGCAAGGCGAGCATGACCTGACGGATGACTTCTCCCTGTCCGATGATTCCTTTCCGAATCTCTCTTTCGCAGTCTGCGATCCGTTTTGCCATATAGGCCGGCTCCTGCAGCATGTTTCTATCTAGTTCCATCATTTTTGCGTTATCCTCCACCATCTTATATTATGTAAACCAAAATCAATTCTCACAAGCCATCCTAATTAAAACTGGAAAAATATTCCTTGATCACATTCTCCATACCGCTGGGATATCGTCCTGCGGCAATGCCCTCATAAGCGTTCTGCTCATAGCTTCCGATGACTGCCTCATGGGACATATGCGTTCCTTCCCAGCTTAAACCGTTTTGGGCCCGAAAATACTCCGAATTGTCATGGTCCACACTATTTCCCGTAAGATTCTCACTATCGGCAACATCGTTTGGAATACTGACATAATCGTGGGGGATATTGGTGCTTCCGGTCCCTCTGCCGGAGCCTGAACCGCCGTCCTGTCCGTTCTGGCTGCTGCCCTGCCCGTCTTGGCCGTCACCGCTCTGGCCGTTTCCCTGTCC
>JAFLTF010000082.1:0-2947 GCA_022510585.1 Lachnospiraceae bacterium | reverse complement strand
TTCTGGCCGTTGCCGCCCTGGTCATTTCCCTGGCCGCTTTGACCGCTGCCGTTTTGACTGTTACCCTGGCCGCTCTGGCCGCTGTCCTGTCCGTCTTGGCCGTTGCCGTTCTGATTGCTTCCCTGCCCGCTTTGATCATTTCCGTTTTGACTGTTACCATTCTGCCCCTGGTTAGAAGCAAGATTCCCGTCTGGGGAAGGATTTCCACCCATTTTCTGTAGTTTCTCCGCCATGGCTTTCGCTTCCTCCGCCGGCATCGTAGAAACTGTGGCTCCGTTTTGCATACTCTTAGCCAGTTCGGCCATTCGACTGCCCATATCCGCATATTTATAATTCAGTTTATCGCCTGCTGCCTGTAACGCTTCTGCGGAATCTGCCTGTTGATATTCGGTCAAAGAGGATTTCAGGCTTTCCATCATCTCCTGCAGCGCCGCCATCTGTTCCGGCGTCAACGTATCCTGCGCGGATTCCTCCAACCTTGCCAGTTCTTCCAAAACGTCCGTTATTTCTTTCTCCTTCTCTCGTGCTTCCTGACGGATTCTGTGAAGTTCCCTGGCCGTATCCTTCATTCCCGAAGGAAGCAGGGAAAGTACCACCATCACTGTAAGAAACAAAACAAACACTCCTGTTTTTCTGCGATTCGGCCACAAGGGAATACGGATCCTGTCTCGGTTTCTTCTTAACTGTTCCATGGCGTCCCTGCGCTGAATCACAGACAAAGGATTATTTTCCTTAAGACGTTCATAGGCTGTGATGATCCGCTCCTGAAAACCAAAACTGTCCATCACAAGCGCTGCATGCTCCATGGTGCTTCGCCTGGCAAAAGATACAAAAGCAGCTGCTGCTGCCGCTGACAACAGGGCAATTCCTGTATAAACATTGACATAGTAGAGGGGCATCACAAAAGCAAGTATTTGCAAGATGACCCCTACAACTGCGCCAATGCTGAGTGCAAATACCAGCTTTTCCAGAAAACCGGCCAGATTCAGTCTCCGGCAATATGCCCGTATGATATCCAAAAATTCTCTTTGATCCATCCTTTTCCTGCTTTCTTTCCGATGACTTTTTTATAATTATGCGACCTTTTTCTTAGGCTTTTTACCTCCTGACCCGGAATGCATGGGGTTGATCTTCCATGCCGCCAGAGCCATAACCAGAAACGACAGGGTCAGGATACAGCCTGCCGACACAAACATCCATACTTTACCATCAGCCAAAGCGTAAGTCATAAATCCCACTTCGTTTTTGCTGAACATACCGCTTCCGAAGATAGATTCCCCACTCATGATCTGCATAAAAAACTCCTCAAAAAACACGATTGGATTCCACAGCAGAAGCAGCATGGATTCCCCATATTTTCCTCTGCCGAAAAGAGACCGATAAATCAGGGGCAGAAAGGTCGTAAAATATAAGAGAAAATACATCACGAAGGACAAAAGCACCGCTGCTACGGATTTTCGGCAGAAAGAGGATGCAAGTATCCCGATGCTTCCCGATAACATCGAAAAAAGAATCAGAGCAAGCAGATAGAAGAACAGATTGCTCCATTTCAAACCTCCCACCACAAACGACAATGCCATGATCGGTGTGCTTGCCGCCACATAGAACAGGATGCGCAGCACCGCTGAGGTCACCTTCCCGAATACAATGGAAAAGGGCGACATACTGGTAGTCATCATGATATCAAAAGTCTGTCTTTCTTTCTCTCCGGAAATGGAAGATGCGGTAATGATGGGGATATACAGCGCAACGATACATACCTGTGCCACTGCCACCACAGGAAACAGATATACCAAAGAACTATAGATATTTCCGCTGTATGTATAACTGCTCTCTACCTGAATGATGAGTAATGCCAGCAAAAAGGCCACAGTCAGCGCTGCTTCATAGGCAAAAAGTCCCCAACTGATCCGCATGCTGCGAACCGACACCTGTAAGTCTTTTTTTACAATAGGATTTATTCGAATTCTCATTGTCCACCTCCTGTCAGCTGCATAAACAGCGATTCCAGACTGCCTTCCTCACGATAAAAGCCTGTAAGGACCACATGATTATGGATCAGTTGTCCGATCAAAGCACAAATCTCCTCTTCCGTACCGCCATAATTGATGATCACTTCATTTTCCCGCACGGATTCCACTGTGATCCCTGCCTGCTCCCGCAGCATACGAACCGCCGACTCCATATCGGAGACAAGCCGGATATGAATGCGGTTCCCGCCTGAAATGTGATTCATAATATCTTCAATACGTCCGGCAGCCACCAGCTGTCCGTGGTGCATGATTCCAATACTGTTGCACATCTCCGAAAGCTCCGACAGGATATGGGAGCTGATGACAATGGTCTTTCCCATAGAATGCAGATTTTTCAGCAATTCTTTCATTTCTACTCTGGCTCTTGGGTCCAGTCCGGAGTTTGGCTCATCCAGAATCAATAGTCTGGGATTGTGCAATAGCGCCCTTGCCACACACAGCCTCTGCTTCATACCCCGCGAAAGCGTATCCACATAAAATTCCTTCTTATCCGTCAGATTGACCAGCTCCAACAGATCATCCGTAAGCCTTGCAATATCTCTGGAATACATGCCGTACATAGAACCGTACATATCCATGTATTCTTTCACTTTGAGATTATCATATACACCGAAGAAATCCGGCACGTAACCGATCAGTTTTTTCATTTCTCTGCTGCCTACGGCTGCCTGTGTTCCGCCGATACGAACCGAACCTTCGCTGGCTTTCAACAGTCCGCAGACAATACGAATGGTGGTTGTCTTTCCGGCACCGTTAGGACCCACAAAACCGAACAGATCCCCCTCCGGAATATGCAGAGACAGATGATTGACTGCGGTAAAGGATCCATAATTTTTCGATAAATTATTGATATACAGCATACCGCACCTCCTACTGAATCGAGTAAAGACATCCATAGGATATCTCACTGCAAT
>JAFLTF010000081.1:5344-10984 GCA_022510585.1 Lachnospiraceae bacterium | reverse complement strand
AATGACTCTTACAAAATAGATATTGACGGAAATCATAAAACGAAGATTGAAAAATAAAGGAAAAACTAAGGATCTTTAGAGGAGTAACAGTTTCGGCTGATCTATTTGCCGATTATGCCTTAATATAGTATAATATTACCATATTTTTACGGAAGGATAATGGTTATGAGAGAGAAACATTTGCAGCGTACAGACAAACTGATTTTATTGACACATGTTGTTACCACAATATTTTTAATGATAGGACTGATAACGCAGTTTATTTTTTCCGACTTGCCGCCGATCAATAGTATTTTACCCTTGCTTTTGAATATAGGCAGTTTTTTGGTGGGTGTGTTTGTGTATTCAAAATATAAAGGTACCTATATCTATTCACGCTATGTGGGAATTACATTTTCCATATTATATATTTTCTTGATGTTGATGTCGGAAGGGAATGCATCTTTTCCGTATATGATTCCGTATCTGCTGTTGTTGATGCTTACAATGGATAAAACAATTGTAATTACAACAAGCACTGTATTTGTCATTGTGAATTTTATCAAGGCAGCAATGCTGGCAATGACGGCAACGGCACCGGATGCTGCGATTGAGTCGGTAATGATAGAGATTATCATTACAATTCTGGCGGCTTTGGCGGCGACGCGAGGACAGCACCTGATCACGCTTTTCTTTCAGGAATCTTTCACCGGAAATATTATTAATGTGGCAAAGACCGTGGAACAGGATATGGTGCAGGCGCGCGATAACATTTCACACCTACGTGAGTCGACTGAGACGGTCAACAGATCCACGCATGATATTTCCTCAGAGATCGTGGCAATGGCGGAAGCTGTTGAAGATCAGACCGTTATGACGCAGAATATCTCTGATGTGATCAATGATACGCATGATCGGACCGGTATCATTTCAGATACCACGGAAGAAGTCAAGAGCGCCTTGCTGTACGGGGCACAGGCAATGGGTGAATTGATGGAGCATGTCAGGAAAGCCCTTTCTGACGGCGCAAGCATGCAGACGGCAGCAGAGATGCTTTCGGAAAAGACAGAAGAGGTTAAGGGCATTATCGACATCATAAACAAAATTTCCAGCCAGACGAATTTGCTTGCATTTAATGCTAATATTGAGGCGGCACGTGCGGGAGAGGCGGGACGTGGATTTGCGGTAGTTGCAGATGAAATTCGCAGCCTTGCGGAACAAACGAGGGTAGAGACAGAAAACATTACAGCCCTGCTTGATGAGCTGTCAATAAAATCTCAGGAAGTAATTGATAAAGTGAATGGCAATGTAGAACTGTCACAGATGGAAAGTTCCCTTGCGGTGAGAGCGAACGATCAGTTTTCTGAGATTGAAAATAAAATGAACAAACTGGCAGGTAATATCACGGAAGTAAGCAACAGAATGTCGGATATTCACAGGTCCAATAATGTGATCGTAGACAGAGTCAACACGCTTTCGGCAAGCAGTGAGCAGATCCGTGCTAGTATGGAAGAGTCTTGTATCACCAGTGAGCAGAATGTGCAATTGATGCAGGATTTTGCCAAGGTGATGGAGCATATATCCACGCAGATCGACGAATTAAAAAAATACGGAGCCGAAGGAGAATAAGGCATGAAAAAAGTATTAATCGTTGTAGATATGCAGAATGATTTTGTTCACGGATGTCTGGGAAGTGAAGAGGCTCGCAGCATTTTACCGAATGTAAAAAAGAAAATCTCAGAGTATCAGAAAAACGGAGATACCATAATCTTTACCAGAGATACGCATGATGAAAACTATCTTCAGTCCCAGGAGGGAAAAAATCTGCCGGTTCCGCACTGTATTTTGGGAACGGATGGATGGAAGATCGCAGACGGTCTTGAAGTAGAAAATTGTCAATACATCGACAAGCCAAGTTTCGGATGGATCCATTGGGACAATATAAATTTTGATGATATAGATGAGATTGAATTGATCGGTGTGTGTACTGATATTTGTGTGGTATCGAACGCCTTGATCTTAAAAGCAATGTTCCCGGAGATACCGATTACAGTAGATGCAAGCTGTTGTGCTGGTGTAACGGCGGAGAAACATCATGCTGCATTACAAACCATGGAGTCCTGCCAGATTCATGTGATCGGGGAGTAGCGGAGGTTTTATAAGTGGACATAGAAAAACAATTCAATCTTATTGCAGAGGAGTATGATAAAAACCGTAAAAAGTTTATCCCCTGTTTTCATGATTTTTATCAGGAAACAACCAAATTTATCGCTTCAAATATTGCTAAGCCAAAACGAATATTGGATTTGGGAGCAGGAACGGGACTATTGTCGTACTTTTGGTTTCAGCATTATCCCTCAGCGGAATATGTACTTGTTGATGTGGCTGATGAGATGTTGAATATTGCACAGAAAAGATTTTACGGAATCAGAAATGTATCCTGCCAAATACTTGATTACTCTGATGAATTGCCCGGTGGAGTTTTTGATGTCATTGTTTCAGCTTTATCGGTTCATCATTTGAAAAATGAGGATAAACTAGATTTGTTTGCAAGGATTTATGATATATTACCAAGAGGTGGATTGTTTGTAAATTACGACCAGTTTTGTGCGGATCAATCGGAAATGAATCATTGGTATGACTCTTATTGGGAAAGTCAATTATTCAATAGCGGATTAACAGAACGCGATATTGAATTATGGAAAGAACGAAGAAAATTGGACAGAGAGTGTTCTGTCGAGCAAGAGATAGAAATGCTTTGTCAATGCAAATTCGAGGCTGTTCAATGTATTTATTCTCATCAAAAGTTTTCTGTAATTGTTGCGATCAAATAATCGAAATGGCAAAAAATATCATTTGTTGGAATTGATTCTTTCGAGAAAATCATTAATTTTGGATTCACGAATTTTTAAAGGATAAGATGAAAAAGGTATATATTTACGAACCATGGTTTTTCATATTCTTTGGGATATTCCACTTACATAGAATATGGGGACTTGTTGATAGGGAGTCTTATGCTGCGTTTTGGATTAGTATAATGGAAAGCAAAGGGGCGTTCTACTTTATCTTAATGGGAATATTAGGGTTGCTCTGTATGCTGGGGATTTCTACATTCTTTAGAAGTTTGGGACATAATTATTGGTGGCGTTATATATACCTATGTGGTGGAGGATACTTGCTATTTGATTTATTTGCCATTGCGACAGGCTTACAATTTTGGCACAATCTGTTACTGACTATGTTTGATATAACTTCGCCTTATTGGAATATAGTCTGGGGCGGATTTGTTGTATTGGGTGGTATAGTCTTTGTACTTGGTTGTGCATTGCTAAAAAAGAGATTATGTGTGACTGAGTAACGAATTGCGATGAAAGAGAGTATTTGCATGGAATGTATATTAAGAGAATGGAGAATGGAAGATGCCGTTGATTTGGCTGAAATGCTAAACAATAAAAAAATACTCAATAACCTGCGTGATGGATTACCATATCCATATAAAAAAAGCGATGCGGAAGAATATATTAGGTCAATGCTGTCTGCAGATAAATCGAAAACTTATGCATTTGCAGTAACTGTTAATGATAAGGCTGTTGGAAGCATAGGTGTTTTTCGGTGTGATAACATTCATTACAGAACGGCTGAAATGGGTTATTATATCAGTGAACTTTATTGGGGAAAAGGTTTGGGAACAAGTGCTGTAAAACAGACTTGTAAATATATATTTGAACAAACTGATATCATCAGAATATTTGCGGAACCATTTGCTTATAATACGACATCGTGCCGTGTGTTAGAAAAGGCAGGTTTTCAGTTTGAAGGAATATTGAGGAACAATGCAGTCAAAAATGGAAAAGTGTTGGATATGAAAATGTACTCGTTAATCAGAGAAGTTAATTGAGATTATAGGAAGATGGATTTGATATGATATGCAAAAGTATAGGAAAAACCTTGGAACGAGAAAAAACTCATTCCAAGGTTTTTTATTGACATTTTTGATAGACCGAATTAAAATGAAACTAGTTTCATTTTTATAATAAATAGAGGAGGAATCCACATCTATGCCTAAAGTAACAGAGGAATATATTCAAAATAAGAAAAACAGGATCATAGATGCGGCATATACGCTCTGCCTAAGACAGACGGTAAGCACCGTAACCATGCAGGATATCATCAATGAGACAGGACTCAGTCAGGGTGGGATTTACAGGTTTTTTAAAGATATTGATGATATTTTCAGTAATATGCTCCTGTTCTTGAGGAAGAAAGAGAGTATCAAGGAAAATGTGGATGAAATTTTATCGCAGGCGGATGAACTGCCTCCGGCGGAAATTACGAATCTCATTTTTGATATGCTCGCGGATTTTATGAAAAGAGAGCTGATGGGTATAGAAAAAATAGATTTTGAACTCTCTGTGCTGGCAATGAATGATCCTGAAAGGGTGGATAAAATTCTAAAAAATGTTCCCGGCGCAGGCAATATGGAATATCTTACGATGCGCACGATGGAATACTTTGTGAAACAGGCCAAAACGGGCAGGATCCATCCGAGGGTCACTGTAGAGGAATTGCTTTCTTTTATTTCATCGGCATATACAGGGATTCAAACCACTTGCATTGTGAATAACTGTTATCGCCATGAGAGAAATCCGCTGACAGATTTGTATCAGCCTGAGGTGCAATTAAAAACGCTTGCCAAAACAGTAAATTATTTAATCGGAGAAGAAGCGAACCAGTAAACAAAGAAGAGAGGGAGTAGAAAATGAAGAAAGTAAAAAAATATGAAGAAGAATATGTAAAAATCAACGGAGCAAAACATTACCTTTTGCACTATAAAGCGAAACAAGAGGCGCCGGTTTTCCTTTTTATTCATGGAGGCCCCGGCCAGTCGGAGGCCATGATGGCATACATAGTGGAGGAATATGAAGGCCGTAATTACAATATTGTTTATTACGATCAAAGAGGCGCCGGAAAAACTTATTTAAAAAACAAAAAGGAAAGACCCAACACGGAGATCTTGAAAGAGGATCTTTTGGAACTTGTATTATATGTAAAAAAAGCGTATAGAAAAGAAAAAATAGGCATCATCGGCCATTCCTGGGGCAGTGTCCTGGGCAGCATGCTTGCATTGGAGCATCCGGAGCATATATCATGTTATATCGGTTGCGGACAAGTGATCGATCTTATGGAAAACGAGCGTGTCGGGTATCACAAGTTAAAAGAAGCCATTGAAAAATCCGGAAATATAAAGGATAAGAAAAAGCTGGAGAAGATCGGTGAGTATCCGGTGCCCGGAACATTTGATGTGAAGACTTATCAAAAAATGGGAATGATACGCAAGCTGCAGGGAAAATATCATCTGGCGGCAAGTTTCGATAAGAAGATGATAAAAATGTTTTCTAAATCACCGGTTATGGGCGTGATAGACATCTTTCCTTTTCTTACAAGTATGATAGTCAATATGCGGGTCATGAAAGAACTGATGTCTTTTGATTTAAAAAGCAAAGGAACGGAATATCAGGTGCCGGTGTATTATGTGCTTGGAGAGAATGACCAGCAGACCCCGGTTGAATTAAGCAGGGCATACTTTGATGAAATGACAGCTCCGAAGAAAAAACTCTATCTTATAAAAAATGCAGGCCATGCTGCAATGATAGATAATGT
>JAFLTF010000081.1:0-5244 GCA_022510585.1 Lachnospiraceae bacterium | reverse complement strand
AGAAAAAACTCTATCTTATAAAAAATGCAGGCCATGCTGCAATGATAGATAATGTGGAGGATTACAGGGCGGCAATCTGTGAGATAGCAGAGGGATCATAAACAAGCAGCAATGTCCCCTCTTCTACAGAGATAGAGCTTTCTTTTTTATATTTCATTTGCATTCCCTATTGACAACGGATACAATATTCAATATACTGTATATACCGTATATATACAGTACACCAGAGGTGGAGCATGGTAATTATTCTAAGTAATTCTTCAGAAGAACCGATTTATCAGCAGATCGTAACGCAGATCAAATCACATATTATGAAAGGTGACTTAGTCGAGGGAGAGGCTCTGCCTTCTATCCGCATGCTGGCCAAACAGCTTCGGATCAGTACGATTACGACGAAGCGTGCCTATGAGGAATTGGAGCGGGACGGGTTCATTGAAACGGTCGGAGGAAAAGGTTGTTTTGTGAAGACACAGAACAAAGATTTTCTTCGAGAGGAAACCCTCAGGCAGACGGAAGAGATGTTGAATAAGGTCTGCGATGTAGCAAGGATGGGCGGCATAACTTTGGAAGAGTTGGAGGAAATGCTAAGGTTGTGTTATGAAGAACAGGAATAGAAAGGCATGGTAGATACTATGAGCGATTATGAAAATGCAATTGAAATAGCAAATCTGCGCAAATGTTACGATGGTTTTACTTTAGACGACATCAGTTTCAATGTTCCCAAAGGCAGTATTATGGGCTTTATCGGGCAGAACGGAGCAGGGAAAAGCACAACGATCAAGGCGATTTTGAACATCATTAAGACGGATGGCGGTTCTGTGAAACTGTTTGGAATGGATCATATTCAGGATGAGGTACAGATTAAGGAGCAGATTGCGGCAGTGTTTGACGAGTGCCCTTTTCACGAGAATTTCAAAGCGAAGCAGATCGACATTCTGTTTCGAGGATTATATCAGAACTGGGATAGGAATAAATTTTATGAATACTTGGATCGTTTCGGGCTTCCGCAAAAGAAAAAGCTCGGTGAATTTTCCAAAGGTATGAAAATGAAAATGCAGATAGCTGCTGCTTTATCCCATGGAGCCAGACTTCTGATCATGGATGAACCAACCACGGGACTTGATCCAATCGTAAGAAACGAGATCCTTGATATTTTTAGAGAGTATTTATGTGACGAAGACAACAGCATACTGCTGTCTTCCCACATCACCAGCGACCTTGATAAAATTGCCGACAGTGTGACTTTTATTGACAACGGAAAGATCCTGCTCACCGGATATAAGGATGATATCCTGGAAAGCCACGGGCTGATGAAATGCTCCAAAGAAGATTATCAAAAGATCGATCCGGAAGATATCATCAGCGCACGCATCAATGAATACAGTGTAGATATCATGATCAGCGACCGGGATAAAATAAACAGGAAGTATTCAGGCATCCTCATAGAGAAAACGAATCTGGAAGAAATCATGCTCTTCTATGTGAACCGCAGGAAAAAGGAGTGGACCTGATGAAAATAGTTAAAATCAAAAGTCTGGTATATAAAGAATTCTATATGGCAAGAAAACCGATGATCATCGGAATGTTCAACTTTCTTATTTTTGCCCTGATGGGCATCCTGATAGAGACCAGCTTCCAAAGCGGTAATCTGGCGCTCTTATCGGATGCTGTGAAAGGTGATATCAAAGAGATGGCTGATCTTGGCATCGTTCTTTATCCTGTTATCATGGTGTGCTTTATTGTAACATTTATTGCCGAGGCATCCCTAAAAGATGAAGCATCTGCATGGAAAAGATTCTGCCATACGACGCCGGCAAGCCCTGTGGATTTTGCCATAGCAAAATATGCGGCGTTTTTGATCACCATACTGGCGGAGAGCCTTTTTTCATTCCTTTATGCGGCTTTCATCTGTCATATCATAGGCGTTGCATTCTCTGCATTGTACGCCGCCTACATATGGGCAATGGTTTTGCTTACAACTCTTATGGCAGTTCTGAATCATCTGGGAGTATTGCTTTTTCATACCAAGGATAAAGCGGGACTGTTTATGTTTGGTGTGCTTTTTGGGATGATTCTGATGCTGGTCTTTATCAACATGAATGCCGGAAATACAGAGTTTACCACGAAAGTCATAGATAATATTCTAATCGGTTTACTGCCTTGGATGCCTGTCATGACAGCGATGATCCTGGTTGTGGGCTGTGTGCTTAGCGCAATGCTGCTAAAAAGGAGGGAAGCATAGTGAAAGGATTGCTATATAAGGATTTTTTTCTTTTAAAGAACGGTCTGCTCTTTGCAGCCATATTTCAGGCAGTTATTTCAGGAGTATGCATTTTTATTTCGCTTCCTTCGATCGGTTTCAGCACAGAGATTAGCATCCTCATGATGGCAGCCTGCTATTATCTTTCTTTTATGATCCTTGCAATCATCAATCAGGAACTGTTTGCGCATGATGAGAACCGTTCGTGGGGCAGCTTCATAATCTCCACACCGCAGACCGCAAAAGGGCAGGTAGCAAGCAAATACTATATGATTTTAATAGAAAATATTATTCTGCTTTTTTTCTGTTTTCTGACGGATGTCATTGTGACCTGTGTTGCCGGTGATGTGATGGTTACTGCAGTCATAGCCTGCATGTTTATATTTTGTCTCAGAATTCTCATTCACGCCATAGAGATTCCGTTTCTCTTACGGTTCGGCTCTCGTGTTGGAGGCAGTGTGAAAAGCATCCTGCTGGTGCTTTTGTTTTTTATCCTCTTATGCTATGGATTATTCGGTGATATTTCTTTCCTGTTCGGAGATGATCCTGCAGCGGCCTTTCTGGCATTTATGAACAGCGGAAACGTAATCTGGGTCGGAGCCATATTTCCGTATGCGGCAGCAGTCTTGTATGTTCTGTCCTATCATATTTCTGTCAGACTGTATCGGGAGGTGGATTACAGTGAATAAAAAGTTGACGATAAAACGTATCATTATATTTTGCGTAATCTCTTTTGTGCCCTTCTGGATCATTGTACCGATTCTTAATTCTTTGTACGGCGGGATGCTCTATACCGTAGAAGAAGCTGCTGTTGCGATTTATGTTCTGGGCGCGCTGGGGATGTTCATTCCTTCCATAGCGAATGTGTTGACACGGCTGATTACAAAAGAAGGGTTCACGCATACTTATTTGGGACTTCACCTGAGAGGAAAAGTAAAATATTATGTAGCAGCAGTCGTTGTCAAACTTGTGGAAGCGTTTCTGGCTATGGCTCTTATCTGTAAAGTATTCATAAAAGATTTTACGTTTCATGAATTGTTTTTTACAGAAAACAAAAGTCAGATGGCAGCAGTTATGATGATTCAGTTGGCAATGTCAATTATTATATTTTTTCCCGCATTCGGAGAAGAATGGGGCTGGCGGGGATATCTGGGACCGAAACTGAAAGAACTGATCGGTATGCCTGCTTCTATTGTTGCAGGCGGAATCATCTGGGGACTCTGGCATGCGCCGCTTACCATTGCAGGACACAATTTCAGAATCGATTATCCGTTTTATCCCTGGCTTGGAATCGGCTTCATGTGCCTGCTCTGTATTTTGATGAATGCTTTTCTGACGCTGCTTACAGAGCGCACCGGATCCATTTATCCGGCATCTTTTTGCCATATGGTCAATAACAACCTGTCACCGGAATTATTGGTCATGGTCTTTGTAAGCGAAGCAGGACAAACGGCGCTTGCAGGCAATCCGGCTTATACAAATATCTTAGCGTTTTTGCTTTATCTTCCGTTTTTGGCAGTGACGGGAGTCGTCAGTTTTATACTTTTGCTGAAAACAGTTACAACTTCCTGAGTAATATGCTATAATTTAAAATAGCAGGTATGTTAAGAGGGAACATACGATAATCAGGAAGGAATTACAATGGCTACAGTAGAGCAGCAAATCATTAAATGTGAGAGAATATTAGATAAATATGGTCTTAATGAAAAAATAGGCTTATTTCGAAGCGAACTGATACGCATGGGATATTTGATTGCCATGGTGGACGGAGAGTTGGATAAAGCCGAGCTGATTACCATCAACAATACTTTTCTTACCAGATACAATCAGGAAAATATCCGTGAAACTTACTATGAGGATCTGCAGGATGCAAATTGTTTTCTCAATAAAGTTCCCAAGATTGTGCAATTGGTTGCGGAAAAAGAAAAAAGTGAGTATTTGGGGGCACAGTGCATTTTGATAGAATCCAGAGAGTTTGTGAATGCTTTCAAACAGTTCGGCGGTGTAATTATCAGTTGTAATGGCAGCCGTATGAAATTTGAAGTGAGTGCGTTGGACAGTTTTATCGCGCAAAGTCTGGATTTTATCAAAGAGACAGAGACCAGGGAAGAAAAGAATGAAATAGAAATCCAAAGGAAGAAAGAGGCTGATTTTG
This sequence comes from Lachnospiraceae bacterium, assembly GCA_022510585.1. Classification (GTDB taxonomy): domain Bacteria; phylum Bacillota; class Clostridia; order Lachnospirales; family Lachnospiraceae; genus UBA3282. The sequence continues at coordinate 829 of JAFLTF010000081.1, read as the reverse complement.
TTATTCAGTCGGCAGATACGGAGGCGGAGATAGAGCGTCTTTTGAAAGAAGTGGACAGTCTGATTGGCTTGAAAGCGGTTAAAGAAGAGATTCACAATCTGGTAAATTTTATCCGTATCAAGCAGCTTAGGGAGGGCAGGGGACTGGAAATACCGACAATGTCCATGCATCTGGTATTTACCGGAAATCCCGGAACCGGTAAGACAACCATTGCCAGAAAGCTGGCTGAGATTTATAAATGCCTTGGTGTGTTGGACAGTGGTGTGCTGGTGGAAACGGACCGCTCCGGACTGGTAGCAGGCTACATGGGACAGACTGCCGAGAAAGTCAAAAAGGTTGTGGAAAAGGCCGTGGGTGGAATTCTCTTTATAGATGAAGCATATACTCTTGTGGGAGGACAAAGTGAGGGGGATTACGGTCAGGAAGCGGTGGATACCCTGTTAAAACTCATGGAGGACAGAAGGGATGAGCTTATTGTCATTGTAGCGGGCTATCTGGAACCCATGGAGGCTTTTCTGGATTCCAATCCGGGACTGCGTTCCCGTTTTAACAAATATATCACCTTTGAGGATTATTCTGTCATGGAGCTTTATCAGATTTTTGAACAGCTTTGTCATCAGACCGATTACAAGTATGATGCGTCCATTCAGGATAAAATTCTTTACCATATTCAAAAGATGATTGCAGGAAAAGGTAAGGACTTTGCCAATGCCAGGGAAATCCGTAATTATTTTGAAAAAGTGGTTATCAATCAGGCAAACCGTATTGTCCGGCAGCAGACAGGAAATGTGGATGAACTGGTGACTATCACGGAGGAAGATTTAGAGTA
>JAFLTF010000080.1 GCA_022510585.1 Lachnospiraceae bacterium | reverse complement strand
GTGGCAAGAGGTGTGCAGGAAATTCTTCAAAGATATAAAGAACTGCAGGATATTATTGCAATCCTTGGTATGGATGAACTTTCGGAAGAAGATAAACTGGTTGTTTCCAGAGCAAGAAAGATCCAGAGATTCTTATCTCAGCCTTTCTTCGTGGCAGGACAGTTTACCGGTCTGGAAGGTAAATATGTACCGATCGCCGAGACGATCAGAGGCTTTAAGGAAATCCTCGAAGGTAAGCATGATGAACTGCCTGAAAGCTATTTCCTGAATGCAGGAAGCATTGATGATGTACTTGCCCGCGCGAAATAATAAGGGAAAGGCAGGGGCATTATATGGCTGAAAATGATAATAGATTTACATTAAAAATAATCACACCGGACAGGGTGTTCTATGAAGATCAGGTGTCGATGGTGGAATTCAATACCGTAGAGGGTGAAGTCGGTATTTATAAACAGCATATTCCGATGACAATGATCATTGCACCCGGTATTCTGACGATCACGCAGGATGGCGATATCAAAGAAGCAGCGCTGCATGCCGGTTTTGCGGAAGTGTTGCCCGATCAGGTAACTATTCTTGCAGAAATCATTGAATGGCCTGCAGAAATTGATCTGGAACGTGCGAAAGAATCAAAAGAACGTGCGGAGGAGCGAATCAGAGAGCATGCACTGGGTACGGATATGAAACGTGCGGAGTTATCGCTCAGACGTGCGGTTGCCAGAATTGAAGCGGTGAAGTAGAAGAATTAATAACAGCGGTTATAATAACAACAGTTATTCAACAAGGAAAGAGGACAGGTAACGGAAACCTGTCCTTTTTCACAGCTTCTCTCTGCCCTGCATATGATAGAATAAAAAACGTGGGTATTACTATGAATCAATCAAGAATTCTTCCTTTTTATATGGCATATCCGCTTCCTTTATATTATCAGGAGGAAGATACCGTAACACGCGATCTGGAATATTTACAGCAGATGTATCCGTCCGAGGCCAAACGGTATCAGAAAATCATAGCGGAGGTACTGAATACAATGGATTATGAAGGCAGTTGTATTTACGATGAGTATCCGGATAAGTGGCAATTATATAAATTGGTACAGGTCATCATGGATAAAATAAAGCGCACGCAGAGTGCGGAAAACCATAATGAAGAAAATGAAGGTGAAGGTTCGGGCATAGAGAATAAACCCTGGGAATGGATCGAAGAATTTGTACAGGTGCTTCTGTATTACGAGATTTATAAAAAGCGGCATACAAATCATAACGGAATCTTAAAATTTTAGTTGAGCTTTTGTGCTATTCTGATTAAAATAGAAACATAAGACGTGTATGTAAGAGAGTGCCAAAGAGTTGGCCGTTTGACCAACTCTTTTTGCGGGAACGGAATATGTACAGGCATAGATGAGAAAGAAACATGGATATCAAGATGAACGAAGAATTAAAGGAATTGCTGGCAGATACTTTGAATGAAGGTCTTTATCAGATCATTATCAGTAACGCCCGAAGAAAAGAGGAAGCATTTAAGGTAAAGATCAGACCGGTCATGCTGAAAAAAGAACTTTTGTTTCAGGAGACCGTATATCGGGGAACCAAGGTCTTTCATGAAAATTATAAAGGTACGGAGCTGGCGGCCCGGATCGAAAATTATTTACTGAATGATTTTAAACAATGCGAAATAGAGCATACTATAGAAAAGGCAACCGTTCTTAGCAGTAAAAAGGGGAAAATAACCGTCAAAAGAAAGCAGCATGCTAAGACTCCCGATGCAGCGGCTTTTAAAGCAGCCTTTTCTATGGAACACAACAGAGTAAAAAACCATCTTTTAAAAGAGGGAATCGCCGTTCCCTTTCTGGTGGATCTGGGCGTACAGAATGCAGACGGCAGCATTGTCCGTTCCAAGTATGATAAATATAAACAAATCAATAGATTTCTGGAATTTATTCAGGATGTCCTGCCTGCGCTGCCGACGGAGAGGGAAATACGGATTGTGGATTTTGGGTGCGGAAAGTCCTATCTGACTTTTGCAATCTACTATTACCTTCATGAATTAATGGGCAGGGATATTTCTATAACCGGGCTTGATTTAAAAACGGATGTTATTGAAAAGTGCAATCAGCTGAGCAGAAAATATGGTTATGAAAAGCTGCGGTTTCTGACAGGAGATATTGCAGAATATGACGAAATAGACACGGTAGATATGGTGGTGACCCTGCACGCCTGTGATACAGCAACGGATTATGCGCTGAATAAGGCATTAAAATGGGATACGAAAATCATTCTCTCGGTTCCCTGCTGTCAGCATGAGGTGAACGACCAGATCGACTGTGAAAAATTGCAGCCCCTTTTGCAGTATGGGATCATTAAGGAAAGAATGTCAGCATTGATTACGGACGCACTGCGAGCAGATCTTTTGAAAGCGGAAGGCTATGACGTGGATCTGCTGGAGTTTATCGATATGGAACATACGCCGAAGAACATTTTGATCCGTGCGGTGAAGAAAAACAAAACAGATGTTATTGAAATGCAAAAAGAACGAGATAAAATAACTGATGTTACTGAATTTTTAAAGATAGAAACGACCTTACAGAAGCTCTTATCCTGTAAAGATTTTTGAATTAGAAGGACTTGAAAGCATATGAAGAAGACCATCATAAAAGGTATTTACCTGTTTATTGTGTTTCTGGCGGCTCTGTTCGGCATCAGTGCCGTTATGAATAAGGGAAATACGGATATGACAACAGAAATGGGACAGGCCGAATTTCCCCTTGTCACGATGCAGATCGGTGAATATCAGGTAAACAGGCTGCACGGTTATGCATATGATATGGATACCAGTTATTTGCGGGATACCGTTTTGCCAATTGGAGAGGATAGAAAAGTATCTTTTACAATCGATACGTACGGAAATACAATTGAAATGCTTTCATTCGAAGTAAGGAGCATTAACGGTGAGCGTCTGGTAGAGAGTACGGAGATTGAAAATTACAGACAGATCGAAGACCGGATCCAATGTGACATTACCCTAAAGGATTTGATCAGTGCAGGAGAAGAATATATGCTTGTGCTGCATGTAAAGCCAAAGGAAATGAATAACATACGTTATTACACAAGGATCATACAGTCGGAAGAAATGTATATTCAGGAAAAACTGGAATATGTACTGGATTTTCACAATCGGACCTTTGATAGAGAGGCAGCCGCTGAATTGACCAAGTATCTGGAGTCAAATTCCGATGGAGATAATACAACTCTCCACAAAGTTACGATACACAGTAGTTTCAAACAGGTTACGTGGGGGGATCTGACAGTACGGAGGATTACGGATGCCGTAGTTGACATTAAAGAACTGGAGGAAAGGACAGGCTCTTTTCTCTTAGAGTATATAGCGCTTGGTCAGGATAGCGGTGAAAAAACATATTATCAGATCAGAGAATATTATCGCATTCGTTATACGCCTGACCGTATGTATCTTTTGGACTTTGACAGAGAAATGACACAGATTTTTGACGAGGATGCGGATGTCTATGCCAATAATAAGATCATGCTCGGTATTGTGGACAAGGAAGTAGAGTTTCAGGAGAGTTACGGCGGCAACACTTTGGTTTTTGTCAGTTCCAATAAATTATATAGTTATAATGTAATGGATCAGAAACTGGCTCTGCTTTTTTCCTTCTTTACGAAAGATGGAGATGTTACGGACTTAAGGGACAACTATAACCGCCATAAAATAAAGGTATTGAATGTGGACGAAGCGGGCAATGTACAATTTCTCGTATACGGATACATGAACAGAGGAAGGCATGAAGGGGAAGTCGGCGTTTCCATCTATTTTTATAACAGTATGACCAATACGGTGGAGGAACAGGTCTATATTCCTTATGGCAGATCTTATGAACTGTTGAAATGTGATGTGGAAAAATTGGCATATATCAACAAGTCGGGAATCTGCTATCTGATGTTGGAGGGGACCGTTTATGCGATCGATCTGCAGACGAGAGATTATTCCGTTATTATCTCCGGTTTGAAAGAGGAAAATTATGAAGTATCCAAGTCAAACAAGATGCTGGTTTGGCAGGAGGGCGGAGACAAGTATAACTGCACCGCTTTAAAACTCTTTAATATGGGTACGGAGACGGAAGAAAAAATTACTGCGGGAAGCGGAGAATATATTGCCCTGCTTGGATTTATGGAAGAAGATCTGATATACGGACTTGCCAGACAGAAGGATATAAAAAGCAATCATGCAGGCATCTCTACTTTCCCGATGTATTGCCTGAAAATACAGGGGGAAGATGGTAAAACATTAAAAAATTATCATGAAAATGACATATTCGTGGTGGATAGTTTCATTACGGAAAACCAGATCATCTTATCCAGAGTCATCTGGGATGAAGAAACAGGAAGCTACCTGCCCGCCATGGATGATCAGATTATGAGTACAGAGAAGGCTGAAACAGGAAGCAACGGTATAAGCAGTGTAGTGATCGACCGGTATGAAACGGTGCTGCAAGTTGCCGTAAAAGAGGAGCTTAATGCCAAAACAATCAAGAAGCTGACTCCCAAAGAGGTGCTCTTTGAAGGAAATCGTGAAATTGTCACGCAGGAGAATAAAAGTAAGGAAGAACATTTTTATGTTTATGGAAAAAACGGCATTGAAGGTATTTTCTCGGATGCCGGTAAAGCCGTAGTTTACGCCTATGCCAATGCGGGTGTCATCGTAGATGACGAAGGCGATTATATCTGGCGGAGAAGTGCAAGAAGTACGAAAAACCAGATCATGGCGATTGAAGGCGAGCAGGTGACAGAGCATAACAGCAGCCTGTCCGTGTGTCTGGATACGATCTTGAAATTTGAAGGGGTCTCAAGAAGCACGGAATACCTTTTGGAACAGGGAAACACGGTCATTTCTATTTTGGAAGCAAGCATGAAGAACGTGCAGGTTCTGGATCTGTCCGGCTGCAGTCTGGATGCGGTGCTATATTATGTGAATATGGATATTCCGGTTTTGGCAATGCTTCAGGACGGTAATGCCGTGTTGATCGTGGGCTTTAATGAGCTGAATATCGTTGTTATGGACCCGCTTACCGGCACGGTTTATAAGAAAGGTATGAACGATTCTACAAACTGGTTTGAGGAAAACGGAAATCATTTTATTACTTATGCGAGGAAGAAAAATGAATAATAAAATAACATCAGTTATTTTTGATATGGACGGCGTTATCTTCGACAGTGAAAGATTGATATTAGATTGTTGGGAAAAGGTCGGCGAAAAGTATAAAGTTGCAGGTATCCGGCAGGTTTTTACGGAATGTATCGGAACGAATAACAGAAAAACGCAGGAAATCGTATATGCCCACTATGGGGCGTCTTTTCCCTATGAAGAGTTTCGAAAGGAAGCCTCCGTGTTTTTTCAGAAGTATTTAAAAGACGAAGGACTGCCTGTCAAAAAGGGAGTCAGGGAACTTTTACAATATCTGCAAAAAGAAGGGATTCCGATCGGGCTGGCGTCCTCTACCAGACAGGCGGTTGTAGAAGAAGAACTGCGGCAGGCAGGATTGCATGATTATTTTCAGGTCATCATGGGCGGTGATAAGTTAAAAAGAAGTAAACCGGAACCGGATATTTATCTGATGACCTGCGAAAAGATGGGAACCCTTCCCGAGAATACATATGCAATCGAAGATTCCCATAACGGTATCCGCTCGGCATACAGCGCGGGTATGATGCCGATCATGGTGCCGGATCTGCTTCAAGTGACTGATGAGATGAAAGAGAAAAGTGTTGCCATATTTGATGATTTATTGCAGGTAATACAGTATTTTCATAGCTTTGCAGGGACAAAGTGAAAGGGAAAATATAGATGGAGTATCATAATATACCGCCTCTCTATGATAAAAATTCAAAAATTCTGATCTTGGGTTCCTTCCCAAGTGTGAAATCCAGAGAGGGACAGTTCTTTTATCATCATCCGCAGAACCGCTATTGGAAGGTCATGGCGGCGGTGACAGGCTGCCCTGTTCCGGAAACGATAGAGGAGAAAAAGGAAATGATCCTGTCCCATCGGATCGCCATGTGGGATGTGATCGCAAGTTGTGATATTTCCGGCTCCAGTGACAGCAGTATCAGAAATGTTGTTCCGAATGATATCGGAAAACTGCTTGCGGAAACGGAAATAGAGAGAATTTATACAAACGGGGGCACAGCGCATAAATATTACCGGAAGTACATAAAAAGTAAAATAGACAGAGAAGATATCGTACTTCCTTCCACCAGCCCTGCCAATGCCGCATGGTCATTGGAAAGGCTGATTACGGCATGGAAAGAGGCGTTAAGCGAGTAAAATGAAGAGTTTAATTAACAAAATAGTGGAATATTTAAAGAAAATCGGAAAAAAAAGATTTATTGTCATGGTGTTCGGTAATGTTTTTTTGGGTATGGGCATCGGTATTTTTAAGTATGCGGGTATGGGAAACGATCCCTACAGCGGAATGGTCATGAGCTTTTCCGATTTAACGGGATTGACATATGCCAATCTTTTGATTCTGACAAATCTTGTCGTTTTTTTACTGGAGTTCTGTTTCGGAAGAGAATTTATCGGTGCGGGAACCATAGTAAATGCTTTTCTCCTCGGCTATTTTGCGACGTTTTTCTACAATGTACTGATATGGATTCATGCACAGCCGGAGAGCTTGATTGTGAAAATCCTGATCGTACTGGCAGGGACTCTGGTCAGCGGGTTTGGCGTATCCCTGTATCAGACACCGAATGTGGGGACTTCACCCTATGACAGCCTGTCTCTGATTATGGACAAAAAACTGCCAAGGATCCCCTATTTCTGGTGCCGTATTTTTACGGATGCACTGTGCGCCCTCACCTGTTTTCTGACAGGTGGACTTGTAGGACTCGGAACCCTTGTCTCGGCTTTGGGGCTGGGACCGGTAATCGATTTTTCTACAGTTCATTTTACCCGGAAGTTGTTTCAAGGGGATGAAAATATCTTATAAATCTGAGTAAAATGTCTTTTTGCAACCGATAGTTGCGGGCATGAAAACCAAAATAGATAGCGCAACCGCCATTTTTTTTCCTATCATGTAGACAAATAACGGTGGCTGCATTTTGCAATTGCCTAAAACTTGAGATAAGGAGAAGAAAGTATTATGAACATTGAAATTGCAAACAGATTGGTTGAACTGAGGAAGGCTAATAATTTATCACAAGAGGCTTTGGCGGAGAAGCTTGGGATCAGCAGGCAGGCAGTGAGCAAATGGGAGCGCGCAGAGGCCTCTCCGGATACGGATAATCTGATTCTGCTGGCCAGACTTTATCAGGTATCCTTAGATGAACTGCTTCAGACGGATGAAGAGATCCTTACGGAGAATGAAAGAGAGGATGCAGCAGAATCCACAGGCGAACGTGCAGACTATGTTCATGTAGGTTTTCAGGGGATTCATGTAAAAGATAAAGACGGAGAAGTTCATGTGGGCTGGGACGGCATTCATGTGACAGATGCGAAGGATGACGTACATATTGATAAAAACGGTGTTTATGTAAATGGTGAAGAGGTTAAGGAACCCTTTTTTAGACATCACCGCGCAGACTTTCCCATCGGATTGATCGTGATCGTTACTTATATCACATTAGGTTGTCTTTACAATATTTGGCATCCGGGCTGGCTGATCTTTTTGTTGATACCGATCGTGAGCAGCGCAATCGAGGCTGTTCGTAAGAAAAAGCCGGAACACTTCGCTTATCCGATTCTGGCTGTACTTGTATTTCTCTATGTGGGGCTTGTGAAAATGGTTTGGCATCCCACATGGGTGGTGTTTTTAACGATTCCTGTTTATTATGAGATCATACATTTTATTAAGGATAGAAAAAGTAAAGACTGAAATAAAAACATGAGGTAAAAGAAAGACCGAGGTAAAAAAATGTTAAATCAGTTTTCCAGGACAGAGCTGCTTTTAGGAAAAGAAGCGATTGACCACTTAAGTCAATCACGTGTGGCCATATTCGGAATCGGCGGCGTGGGCGGATATGTGTGTGAGGCCCTTGTAAGAAGCGGTGTGGGAGCCTTTGATCTGATCGATGATGACAAAGTGTGCCTTACGAACCTGAACAGGCAGATCATCGCAACCAGGAAAACCATCGGCCAATACAAGACCGAAGTCATGAGAGAACGTATCCTGGACATCAATCCCCAAGCGGATGTCAGAATCCATCAATGCTTTTTTTTGCCGGAAAATGCCGCGGATTTTCCTTTTGCAGAATATGATTATATCGTGGATGCAGTGGATACGGTGACAGCGAAACTGGAACTGGTCATGAAAGCCAAAGAAAATCATATTCCTATCATCAGCAGTATGGGAGCCGGCAACAAGCTGGATGCCAGCAGGTTCAAAGTGGCTGATATCTATCAGACCAAAGTCTGTCCTTTGGCGAAGGTGATGAGACGGGAGTTGAAAAAGCGGGGAGTAGAAGATTTGAAAGTGGTCTATTCGGAGGAGGTACCGATCCAACCTATCGGGGATACGGAGGAGAATGACCGGAAAGGTGACAGCAGTCTGTCGGATGCGGATAGTATGCACAAACAAAAGAGGTCGATTCCCGGAAGCGTTGCCTTTGTACCGGCAGTGGCAGGGCTGATCATTGCCGGTGAGGTAATCAAAGATTTAACAAACGACTGTCGGGTACAACAGGCGTAATACCGGATCAGGGATTGATAGAAAAACGAGGAAGCCTATGACATTAACACAGTTAAAATACGTAATTACCGTTGCGGAAGCAAAATCCATGAATGAGGCTGCGAAACAGTTATTTATATCACAGCCGAGTTTGTCTGCCGCCATTAGGGATTTAGAAGATGAAATCGGGATAGAGGTATTTCGAAGAAGTAATAAAGGTGTATCGATCACACCGGCCGGCGAAGAATTTGCAGGCTATGCAAGGCAGGTGGTAGAGCAATACCGGCTCATCGAAACCAAATATGTGGAGAAAACGAATATCAAAAAGAAATTTGCCGTGTCTACACAGCATTATACGTTTGCGGTGAAGGCTTTTGTAGAAATGGTCAAGCAGTTTGGTATGGACGAGTATGAATTTGCGGTTCGTGAGACCAAGACCTATGAGGTCATTGAAGATGTGAGAAATTTCAAAAGTGAGATAGGCATATTATATCTGAATGATTTCAACGAAAAGGTACTGCACAAATTATTTGCCGAATACGGACTGGAATTCCATCCCATTCTGGACTGTTATATTTATGTATATATGTGGAAGGGACATCCGCTGGCGGGGCGTAAGAAAGTTACCCTGGAAGAATTGGAAGACTATCCCTGCCTGTCTTTTGAACAGGGAAATAATAATTCCTTTTATTTTGCCGAGGAAGTGTTAAGCACCTATCATTATAAACAGCTCATCAAGGCGAATGACAGAGCGACCATGCTGAATCTGATGGTGGGATTAAACGGTTATACGCTTTGCTCCGGCATCATCTGCGAGGAGTTAAACGGCTCCGACTATTGTGCCATACGTCTGGATTCAGAGGAAACCATGACAATAGGATACCTGTCACGAAAAGGAGCCGGCATCAGCTCGCTGGGGCAGAAGTATATAGAAGAATTATCCAAGTATGAGGACAAGGCGCTGCAGTGATAGTTAAAACAATGCTCGGTAAATCAGCTCAATGGCCTTTTCCATAGTTTCCTCAGAGACAAAGGAATAATTCATAATAAAAATATGATTCACATCCTCCGGTGGAACACGGTAGTACTGAGATAATGAAGAAAGCTTGATTCCCGATTGCTCCAATTTTTGCAGAAATTCCTCATCCGGCAGATTCATTTTCAATGTCAACAGAAAATGCAGTCCCGCATCCTCTTCGGAAATCGTTGCATAAGCGGCAAGAGGACTGTTTTTGATAGCATGTAAAAGATGATCCCTTTTACCGTGATAATAATTGCGCATGCGGTTGATATGTTTTTCAAAATATCCTTCCGAAATAAAATGTGCCAGTGTGTACTGCTCAAAATTTGAGACAGTACAGGAATAAAAATATAATTTAGAATAGAAAGTGTTTACCAGATGCTTCGGAAGCACCATGTAGCTGATGCGTACGGTGGAGGCAAGGGTTTTGGTAAAGGTGTTGATGTAGATGACCTTTTCCTGAATGTCAATGCTTTGCAGTGTGGGTATCGGCTGACCGTTCAGTCTGTATTCGCTGTCGTAATCGTCCTCTATAATATATCGCCCTTCCGATTTGGCAGCCCAGCCCAGCAGTTCATATCTCCGGCTGATGGGCATAACGATTCCGGTAGGAAAATGATGAGAAGGAGAAATATGCAGCACATCAACGTTCTGCTTTTCCAAATCTGATATCTTTACGCCATATGTATCCATGGAAACAAAACGGCAGGAAACACAGTGGCTTTCATAAATCTGAGAAATCTTATGATATCCGGGGTCTTCCACCCCATAATGCTTTTCGAATCCCAGGAGCTGTAGCAGCAATCCATATAAATATTCCGTCCCCGCACCGATGATGATCTGTTCCGGCGAGACTGTCATATTGCGAAATGCCTTTAAATGTCCGGCGATGGCTTCCCGAAGCGGCAGTATACCGCCGCAGGGCGGATTGGTCAAAAGTTCCGGCTGGTTGTTGGTAAGTAATTCACGGGTAAGCTTCGCCCATATGGAAAAAGGAAAATGCGCTGAGCTTGTCTGGTTACTGGTAAAGTCCGCAAAATAATTGGATTTCCCGGAGGAAAGCTGTACGTTTTCTGCAGAGAGAACAGGTTCCCTTTTCTGTGTGATCGTCTTTATGTCTGCTACAAAATACCCTTTTTTTGCAATAGAATAAACGTATCCTTCCGCAATCAACTGTGCATAGGCATTTTCTACCGTGATAACGCTTATGTTCAGATTTTTTGCAAGACTGCGCTTGGAAGGAAGTTTTTCTCCGGCATGGAGAACTTCCTGTAAAATGTCGTTTTTGATGCATTTGTACAGATGAATATAGAGACTATCTGACCCTAAATTTGTAAAAGAATAGGTTATCATACGGGCTCCTTTTCTGAATCTGGTCTTTCTGAATATATTCAAATTGGATATTTTAATATGGTCAGTAAGTATTATAATGAATATCAATCTAAAAATCAAGAAGAGCGCGAAACTCTGCGGCGGTAGGTGGGCGGAGAACGGACAAAAAGGTTTCCACTGCCGGGCACGCTTGCGCTCCGGTTCAGACGTAGCGGTACTAAGCTCGAAAAGACCTCGCTAAGTACCGACGCCTTCACAGGAC
>JAFLTF010000008.1:44935-46155 GCA_022510585.1 Lachnospiraceae bacterium | reverse complement strand
AAAAAAAGAACCGTTAAAATTCCCAAAATGTAATAAATATTTTTCTTTATCCAGTTCATATCTGCACCTCTCTTACTTTTCTCCTGAAATTATAACATCTATCTGATCTACATATTCGTAGTATCCCGCCGCCCTGTCCTGTTCCATAGTGATACAATCTTTTTTAGGCGGATGGCATTTTTCTTCAGCTTTCATCAGATACCATTGATACTCCATATCCAGACTGCCGATATCCAGAGCGCGATATCCTTCTTTTGTAAGGTCAACTACCAAAGGCTTGGCTGTTGCTCCTGCCGATATGAGAAAGATCGTATTTTTCTCATATTGGAGTGCTTTTTCTAATAGTTTCTCATAAACGCTCCACGCATTACTCTCAGGGCAAATTATCCTTCTGACAGAATGTGTTGCAGATAACAGGTCATTGTCAACTCCGGTATGTGCCGTTTTGCTTTCAATCACAACAACGTCCCTGTTATTCCAGATCTGTTTTATTTTTTCAAACCTCTTCCTGCTTAATTCTCTATTGTTATACATATAGTATAGCCTTGAAAAAAAAGCGTCATAATATTGATAATGCTTCACACAATATTTTTCATATTTTTTCCTGAAAAAAAGCAGATGTTCTTTCCAGAATTTCCGACTTTCCGGTCGATATTTCTCTAATGACCCAAAAATATCGGGAATCCCTATCATAACGGCATCGGAGTGCATTCCTATGATTTCCTGAAGCCTTTCTGCCAGAATTTTGTCCGCCTCCTGCAATGGAAGTTTATCTCCCTCTATCAATCGAATTTCTCCATCCCCAAAGCGCACGAAGCTTCTCTCACTGTAAAGCAGTTCTTCTATGGTCTTATCCAAATCCGCTACCATCAAAGGATTTTTTAATATGCCTTGTTGATACATTTTATAAATAATTTTTGACAGATAACTTTTGCATTTATCCTTATAGCCCATTATGATCTCTTTGTCCTTTTCCTTAACCAATAATAGAATCTTTTATTGAAAAAAAACATTGCATACTGCATCTTCTTCCCGGAGGACAAGCTGCTTTTCATAATATCTTCTTTCTGTTCCCTGATCATTCCGGCAATCATATTTTCTTCTGTACCCAACCGGGCATCATCCGCCAAGGCAGCATAATGAAGCAAAAGCTCATACTCCTGTTCTTTACTCATCGCAAGAAGCTCCTGCTCCCTGCGTTGTTCCAATATCTTGTTTCG
>JAFLTF010000008.1:42398-44835 GCA_022510585.1 Lachnospiraceae bacterium | reverse complement strand
TCAATACACATGGGAAGATATTTTTCTACTTTATAAATAGGAACTATGATACTGATTTTATAGTCTTCCATAAGGCCTCCGTTCAGCAGCAAAATAATAGCAATACTTGTTTCCTATGAATTCATCTGTTTAAAGCCCGCATACATTCTTCAATACCTTCATAATAATTCTCAAACTGATATTTCGTTTCCACATCCGAATAACTGTTGCTCCCCAGCTCCTTTGTAAGCTCCGGATTTTTCACAAACCGCTCCATGACTCTTTGCAGATTCTCTTTATCATTATCCTTAAATTGAAAACCATTATGCCCTTCTTTCACATAGCAGGCCGTACCGTTGGTATCACTGCAGATCACAGGCAGGGAAAATGCCATTGCTTCCAGCTGAGATATGCTGGCCGGTTCCAAAGTGCTTGGGATAACAAATAAGTCCGCTTCTGCATATTCTCTGTCCATCTCTTCCCGGGTCAGATTCTTAAGCAGCCTGATATTATCCTGCAACTTATTTTTTTCTATATATTGTTTGACCGTCTGATAGTATTTTTTATGAAACTCTGTGGAACACTCACCTGCCACTGTCAGATGAATCTTATATTCTTTGGAAAGGTCATTGACCACCTCTGCCAGCATTAGAATATTTTTTCTTTTTTCATATTTCCCTACTGCAAAAATATGAAGTATGCCATTCTTGCAATAGGTTTTCTGCTCCGGTGAGAGTTTTGCCTCCATTACAAACGGTACAAAAAAAGCGTTCTTCTCTCTGATTGGCCCGGAGTCCGGGCTTCCCATGACCGGTGTCATCCGTACTTTCGGAGTCAGGCTTTTGACGATACGATGGGGAAGATCATTTTTTTCTTCCACCCACAGAGGGCTTTGATTATACAAAATTGCCGGAATATGATATCGTCTGCAGATCAGATAGGTCACCATAGAATAAACGGAGCGCTCCCTGATGATCGCAATATCCGGTTTGCATTTTTTTATTTTGCTGCCAAGACGAAATATCGGCGGAAATCCGCATAACAACTTTTTGTCTGCTGCTTTGGGATCATTCTTTCGCAGCAGATTCACGTACAGATAGTCGATTGCTTTAAAGATCTTTGAATACCCTACTACCTCCGGTGTAAGGCAGGAATAATCTTCTATTTTACCGGCATAATGGCTAAAAAAGCACACCGTATGCCCCTGTTCCTTCAGTCCTTTCATGATCGGGATCTGATTGGTGTGGTACCGTGGGGCCACATATAAGAATCTCATTGCATTTCACCTTTCAATTGTCTGATTATCGTTTCCCACCGTTTGGTAATATTTGCTTCCGAAAATCGTTCCCTTACTTTAACTGCTTCCAATCCGATTCTATCTGCAAATTCCGTATCCTTTGCCAGTCTGCACATTGCCTTTGCCATGGCATCCGCATCTCCTACCGGCACCAGCAAACCGTTTCTTTCATTCTGAATGCACAATCTGGAGCCCCCGATCGGACAGTCGGTGGCAATCACCGGAAGTCCTAATGCCATAGCCTCCGCCAGCGCATTGGAAATCCCCTCATAATCCGATGACAAAACATACATGGCAGCATTTTCTATTTTCTGATGAACATCTTTTTGGAAACCTTCAAAAATCACAACATCGAAAATGTCCATCCTTCTTGACATCTCCTGCAGTTCTTCCTTCATGTAGCCGTCTCCGAATACATGCAGTGTATATTCCGGATAGGTTTCATGGAACTGTGAAAACGCCTTTAACAGGAGCGGGTAGTTTTTCTGAGGCTCCAGTCTGCCTACCGCAACAACCATCTTTTCACGCCTGCCCTGATAAGCAGGTATGATAGTTTCTGAAATGGGGTTGGCGATTACGGCACCTTTCTTTCGAAGCCTTCCGGGGAAACAGGCAGCGGCTTCTTTTGTCTGAAAAATCAATTTATCGGCGCAGCCAAAAACTAAGTTTCTCAAATAGGGATGTGGACACGCCGCAGGATCATTGCGTTCGGATATGATGAACGGATTTTTTAATCCGATCTGGGCCGCAGCAGTATAAAAATTACTTCCCAGACCGAAGGAAATAATGACCGCATCTTCATCTTTACAAAAGACAGCCCGAAGATTCCGTATCCTTTGTATCCTTTTGATCATGCTCCCTCCGGTGAGACCACCAATAGATACTACCTCAACTTGAGCATGTAATCTATAATCTAACCGATCACCCGCAGTCATGACAATGGTAATTTTGTTTTCCTTCTCTATCAATCTGTTTGCAAGGATGGAAATGACCCTTTCCGCTCCTCCGCCGGCCATGCTTGCCACTGTAAAAATAATGTGCATACCGCTAACCATGCCTTTCTCTCAGTCTGCAATTTTTACCCCACCTTTGTTTTACTGTAAGAAACTGAACTTTCCCTCTTCCAGCAGGATGGCTGCAAAAAGAGGCAGCCCAAACCAG
>JAFLTF010000008.1:38995-42298 GCA_022510585.1 Lachnospiraceae bacterium | reverse complement strand
ACTGAACTTTCCCTCTTCCAGCAGGATGGCTGCAAAAAGAGGCAGCCCAAACCAGAAGATCAACACATATCTTGGCAGATAGGTGGGCCCAAGAATCACTGTCAGCCATACAAGCAATACCAGTAAACAAGGGATCAGAATATGATATTTCTTCCGGTAAAGTATATAACCGAACATAAAGGCAAAACACCAAAACAGAAATCCCGGAGAATACAACATCGACAGGATCGGTACTTTCTCCTTCTCTATTTCCAGAGACAGTTTTCTGTAAGCCTCATTCAACCAGGAAATCTTACTCTCTCTGATGCCGGGCATCTCTACCTCATATCCGAAATAGGAACTGTCCTCATAAGTAAAGGTGAATACTGTGTTGCCCGAATAAACATCTATGACAGTGTCCGAATACCAAAACCCATAAGAATTGGCCAGCCACGCATTGATATAGGAAAGAGGCTTCCTCATCCCGATCTTCAGCCATAGTTTCATATACTTGGATTTATTTTTGGCAAAAACCGCATTATCAAAGTAATATTTCACCGGATCGGATAATTTCGGATTATAAAGAGCCAGCGCTTCCTCCGGCAGAATCTCATGTAATGTGGCAACATCTTCTTCGCCAAAAGCTTCTTTGTTAAATTTATAGGTCCTTGCAAGCTGCTGGATCGGCACTGTAAGGATTTCCTGATTTTCCCCATTCTGCGCATGCAGTACCGTTGTCATCCCGCCGTCTATCAGAAAATAAGAACAAAAGGCAATCGCCAAAAGAATTCCCATCTTTTTCCAGTACTTTTTATGACCGATCAGAAGTACCGGCACCATCACCAGAAAAGCATATACGCCGTTTTTACGAAACAAAAGCATTGTCAGTGCGCTTAAGACAAAAAAGAGCATCTGCGGTTTCGAACTAAAAAATGTATCTTCCGATATGCCCATCTCCAACATGCTGACTAACAAGAGTAAAAGAGCCGCCGTAAAAATGGCATCCTTTGCCGAACACAGCGTAAACATGACAATCACCGGAAAAAAAGCAAAGTAAACAATCGCCAAAAGACGCAGCCACCTGGAAACTTTCTTTTTTCTAAGGTAAGAAAGCAGATAAGTAAAGCAGCCTGCCACCACTAACATCTGCAAAATAATATAACATGCAATTCCAAGATTATAGGAGTCAGTTATCTTATGCACCGCACTGATAATGCCGCCCAGCAAAAGCACATGTACCAGCGGATGATGGGTATTGAAAGTTCTGGAAGCCACCTGAAGAAATTCATCCTGTGCATCATAGACAAAAAATCCCGGATAAACGGCCAAAAATACCGGCAGCCAACAGAGAATCAAAAAAACAAAAGTCAAAAGATTGGCACGGTTGTTGATATGTTTTTCCAAGTGCATTAATGTCTTGCTTAATCTCGATGATCTAACGGTCACCTCGAATTCTTTTTGCTTTTCTTCCAGATCTCCTATCATATGCCATGCCTTACGGATCAAAACCGCAAAAAGACAGGTCAATACCGGGAGAGATACCCAGAACCTGAAATCTTTAAAATCGACATTTCCCACTCTGTCCAATCTGGTTCCAAACAACATTGCCGTCGTGAAAAGAAAAGACAGGATTCCTGCTATTTTCCACCCTCTATTATCCTTGATATCAATCGTATATAGAGAACTTTTTACCGCATAGAAACATAAAATCCAAAATATGACAGAAAAAATGCTGTTGGTAAAACCCAGCATATTTTCCTTCAAATTCAGAATCTGGGGAAAGCATAAAGTTCCTGCCACAGCCAAAATGATGCTGAGAACATTTAATTTTATTTTGGTTTTCCATTCATACTCTTTCATTAATACTCTCTCTGATCACATACTGCGGTGAATTATTCAGGGAAATATAGATTCGCCCGATATACTCTCCGATAATGCCAAGCATCACCATCATCATGCCGCCCATAAAAACAATGGCAGACATCAAAGAACTGAAACCAATCACTACAGCAGGATTTACCAGTTTCTTGATCACCGTATAGATTCCATACAGAAATCCTGCGATTGCGGCAAGGCTTCCCATGACTGTTGCGATCCTCAGCGGTTTGATACTGAATGCGGTAAATCCGTTGAACCACAGTGCAAATAATTTTCCTATAGTATATCCCGATGTTCCGATCTCCCGTTCCCGATGATTCACATCCGCATTAGCGATTCTTTTGGTGGAACGCAGTACCAGTCCGATAATATAGGGATACGGATTGGTATAACGTATCATCTCATCGATTATAAAACGCTTGGCAGCAAAGTAACTGGATATATACAAATCCTTCGGTTTCCCCAGCATTACCCTTGTCATCAGTTCATTGATCCTGCTTCCGAAATTCCGAAATGCGGAGTGCTGTTTATGTTTATATCTGGCATATACTACGTCATAACCTTCTTCGATTTTTTCCAGTAATTTCCCGACTTCATCTGCCGGTGTCTGGCCGTCATCATCCAGACAGACTACCGTATCGCCGTGCACATAGTGAAACCCGGCCATCAATGCCGCATGCTGTCCAAAATTTCCGGCAAGGTTCACACCGCAGACATCCTCCCTATTTTCACAGATATGCCGAATCGTTTCAAAAGTGTCATCCGCCGAGCCGTCATTGACCAAAACGATCTCATATCGATACTGCTTCAATCCTTCCATGGTAACACTGATTTCTTCCACTACCTTGCCGACCGTCTGTGCTGAATTGTAACAGGGTATTACAAAGCTGATCAACTGATTCATTATAATTCTCCCATCCTTGTAAATAAAAAATCAAAATTATTCAATCTTTTTCAATCTTGATCTCATAAAAGACCATTTCCCGTACTACTTCGTTTATGACCACATTTTCCTGCTTATCTTTGATCAGTTGAAATCCGGCTTTTTCATAACTTCTGCGTGCTCCGGTATTATCCGCAAACACCCGTAA
Source organism: Lachnospiraceae bacterium (assembly GCA_022510585.1). GTDB lineage: Bacteria > Bacillota > Clostridia > Lachnospirales > Lachnospiraceae > UBA3282. The sequence continues at coordinate 39,350 of JAFLTF010000008.1, read as the reverse complement.
AAAAACCGTGCGCAGTTTAAGCTTTTCAAAAGCATACGCAAGAGCAAGTTCTGCTGCCCGCGTTCCGTATCCTTTTCCCAATGCGTCATCTTCTCCGATAAAGATCCCGTATTCCGCGCATCTCTTTTCTTCGTCTATATCCCGGAAATACACGCTGCCCACAGCACGATCACCGAATTTCTCACAAATGATAAATTGCACTGCATGTCCCGGCTCGATCTGTGTGCGGATCCAGTTCCTGTGGCCTTCTTGTGTAAAAGGCTCCTGATAAACAAAATTTCGCCGCACCCGGTCCTTGTTCCGCCAGGATATGATCTTATCCGTATCGGCAATTCCCATTGGGCGCAGGTAGATC
>JAFLTF010000008.1:9464-38895 GCA_022510585.1 Lachnospiraceae bacterium | reverse complement strand
TTTTCAGCGTAATAAGCCTGTATCCAGTCTGTACCGCTGTCCGGTGTTCCTGTTTCCATAATGAAATAAACATGCGGATCATGGAGCAGTCCGTTCTCCATTGTCTGAATTCCATATTGTTCTAATTTTTCTCTGTAAAGCGGACTTTTACACATCCACCCTCCCATAATATCATAATTTGTTAAGAAATTATCCACATTTTGAAATATTTTCTGAGAGAATTTCACGGTAGAATAGACATCTTCAAAATAAAAGTTGTCCGGATGCGCCTTGCAATATTCTGCAATAGCAAGGCCGCCCTGATTTGCTTTTTCTCTCGTTTCTTTATCTGTTCTGGAATTTCGGATATTTCCGGGCAGACTACATAGGCATATCAATCCGATCAGGACACACGCTGCAAGCATTCCGGTCCGCCAAATTTTACTCTGTTTTTCCGATGAATCTGAAAGCTGCGGCTGTTCTGTCCGTATAAACCGCATGGCAAGCATCCCCATCAATACCGCAAATTCAGCCAAATATAGAGAGTGGGTGATCCGCTCCGGATCTCTTCCCCGCATGAGGATATACATCCACAAAAAAGTTCTGACAATACCGAGCAATCCCAGTTCCCAAAGAAACGACCATCTCTTTGGCCGTCTCCTGTCTTCCACCGCAGACCATATACTGAATAGAAAAACACACAGATATCCGGCAATGACCAACAGGTTATAAGGCGCATCTGCTGTATGTAAAGTACGGTAGATATAGAATCTTCCCTGTTTCAAGAACTTCTCTGACAGCAGCGTTGAGTCTGCAGAGACCGCATATGCCGCAATCTTTTCCAACATTTCCGCATCGATCTCTTCATCCAGTCCGAAATTATAATTGGCAAGCAATTCCTGTTTGGCATCGGTGATCCCGATAGCGGCAAGACTATCCTGATGTTCCCCGCTTGTCAGAATGTCATAATGAAAATCATAAACCTCGGTCCTGTATTGAAAAAAGGAAACAAACTCCTTCCACTCTTCACTTCCGTAAGCTGCAAGATCGATCAGTCTGCTAAATAACATCCCGGCCAGAATGCAGCTGATGATAATGCCATATTTATAAAAATTTTCCTTCAATAAAGATTTTTCTTCTTCCATCCAGCAAAACAAACCTGCCAGACCAATGAAAGGAAATACAAGCAACAGCATTTCCGTCCGCAGCTGATACGCCAGAATGACAAGCAAGACCGAAGGAATATTTTGAATGACAAACTCTTTGGCGGTAAGTCCCTTCCCTGTCGTCATAAAAAGAAAAATCGCAGCTGCGGCAAGCATTGTACAAGTGACGGTGTACTGTATGGAAATCAAGTGGCCAAGTATCACTCCCCAAATCAACACGGACAGAACCAACAAACATCCTGCCTTTGCCAGTCTTTTTCTACATAACCGCAGCATGCGGACCCCAACCAGGTACAGACTGCCAAACTGACACAAAAACAAAAACAGACCATACCACGGAAGACCCCTGCACAGCCTGTAGCACAAACCGATAAACGCCCCTAAAATATACAGGGTCTGCATATTATGACCATCCGGAGTCCCTGTATAAACCCCTGCCATGATATCCTTCATTAATACATCATCGTTTAAAGCATAATAAAAATCAAAGCAGATACAAATCACGACAAGATTGACTAATATGGTCAAAAATGCAATTATGCAGTTCTTATACTTCTCCCAGACTTTATGAAATTTCATGAACTACATACCTCCAAGCATTTCCATCAAATGGCAGCTCATATCAAAATCTCCAAATTATTGATAGAATGCTCTGACCTGATTTGCTATATATTCCACCTGATCCGCCGTCAACTTATAAAACAGCGGCAGACGCAGAATCCTCTCACTTTCTTTCGTCGTATATTTATCTTCCCCATGAAACCGCCCGAATTTCAGACCTGCCGGAGCAGAATGCAGCGGGACATAATGGAATACCGAAAGGATCTCTTTTTTCTTCAGATACTCTATCAGCCGGCTTCTCTCTTCCATATCTTTCGTCTTAATATAAAACATGTGTCCGTTGTGGCTGCAATAATCGGGAATATACGGCAGTTCAATCTTCCCCTCCTTTTCCAAAGGGGCAAGCAGTTCCCGATACTGGTTCCATCTGTCTATTCTTGCCTGCGTAATTTCTTCGGCCAGCTCAAGCTGGGCATACAGATAGGCCGCATTCATATCGCTGGGCAGATAAGAGGAACCGTAATTCTGCCAACGATATTTATCCACCTGTCCTCTGTAATACTTGCTCCTATCTGTTCCTTTTTCCCGAATGATCTCTGCTTCTTCAATATATTTTTCATCCCGGATCAACAATGCTCCGCCTTCACCCATACTGAAATTCTTCGTCTCATGAAAACTGAAACAACCGAAATCCCCGAAGGTTCCAAGTGCCTTTCCTTTATAGGATGCCATGATTCCCTGTGCCGCATCTTCCACTACCATCAGGTGATGCCTGTCCGCAATCTCCATAATAACATCCATCTCACAGCCTACGCCGGCATAATGTACCGGTGCGATCACTTTGGTCCGCTCTGTAATGGCATCTTCTATTAAAGTCTCATCAATGTTCATGGTATCCGGTCTGATATCCACGAAGACTGCTCTGGCGCCACGCAGTACGAAAGCATCTGCCGTAGAGACAAAGGTATAAGAAGGCAGAATCACTTCGTCCCCTTCTTTGATATCGGTAAGCAGCGCTGCCAGTTCCGTTGCATGAGTACAGGAAGTGGTCAGCAGGCATTTTGCTGTTTTCGTCTGCTGCTCGATCCATTCGCTGCATTTTTTTGTAAAAGGACCGTCACCACAGATCTTTTGATTTTCAATTGTTTCTTTCATATAATCCATTTCCTTCCCCGTAAAGGGAGGAACGTTAAAATTGATCATGGCTACCTCCATTTTGAAGTGTTACACACCTTGCCAATTACCATATTTTATCACAAAAATGCTGTTATTGGCAATGACCCGCCCTATTCATAAACCGTATACCGCATATTGCAAAAAGTTTCCTCATAATCATACTCTTCCAGAAACCGCAGCAGGATATTCAGTTTCTCATCTGCGGCGATTCCGGAAGATACGATCACAACAGGTCTGCTCTCTGTCATCTTCCGCTCCACCTGCTCCATATCCTGCTCAAAGCGTACCGACCTGTAGGAATCCAAGTCCGGCCATGCGGTAGAGATCGCCGTCGGCATATCCAGATAATAAGAAAGTCCCGGAACCTTACCATATAAAATAACTTCTCTGTCCGAAAACTGTTGCTCTTTGGCATACTGCACCAAGTCCGAAAATGACTCCGCATTTTCCCGGTTGGTATAGATGCCTTTCACCTTCGGGATACCCGTCATCAAGGTATCTCTTTTTTCGCCAAAGACGCCGTCCGAAAATGCAAAGTTCATATGAAAGCCGATGCTCTGGACTAAGAACACCATTCCCAACATCACCGCCATCGTTTTCCACGATAAATGCAGCGGTTTTCCTTTTGTGAAAACAAACAGGCGCATACATGTAAACAGCGTAAAAGGCGCTATCAGGAAAAGATTGTTGATGATTGGATACAAAACATTGTTACTGCCAAGCGGTGTTACGAAGATTACCAGCAAAACAAGCAGCGCCAGTACCTTGTCATCCACTCCCGCTTTACGATTTACTATCGATCCCACCGCACAGGCAGCGGTTACCAGCAAAAACAAAACTGCCCATGAATAGATGCTGCGATAATTGTAATACTCAAAACTAAACATACCGCGCCCCCAATAATAGCGAAGGAGCAGACAGCACATCGCAATGCAGACAAGCCAATAGAACTTTACATCTATTTGTTTTAAAAATCTATTTTTAACCACATAACACAGATATAAAAATACAAGAACGATCCCGGCAAAGATAAGCCAGTAGAGTCCTGTGATATAATCCCCGAACATTTCCGTGAGCATGGAGATCGGTTTATAATCTTCTGCCTTTTCCGTCATCGCAAATATTTCATATACCATTGCGGGATAAGCATTCAAACCGTATTTCATGCAGATCGTGATAAGCGGCGCTCCAAAGCCTGCCAGATATCCCAGAATGCAGACCGCCGTATCTCTTACGGTACGTCCCAAAGATTCCTTTTTTAGCCATGCGCCATACCACAGGGCAAGGATGAAAACTGCCTGGACCACATTCGGCATCCGCACCGTTATATTAGCGCCAAGACAAATTCCCGCAGTCAGAAAATATCGAAAGCGCTTCTTCTCTTCCTTCACACAAATTCCGTGATAAAGCAGCAACACTCCCACTCCCATCAGAAAGTAGGAAAGGTAATGGTATAAGACCACCGTAGGACACCAGCACAGGCTGATTGCCAGAATTTCCCCGATAAATACGATCCATGCCGGCATCTTTTTTCGCAGGGTAAAATAACACAACAAAACAAAAACTGAAAGCAACAACCCCGTATAGAACTTCATACCAACCAGAGTGTTCCCTTGCGGAAGCATCATACATAGATAGCCTGTAACATTTGCCAGATAGGTTGCCACCATCCAGGTACCCTCCGCAGACGGAAAATACTGAAAATTGGCAAGACTGTAAGAGGTATCCTCTACATCCAGCCCCTGATTGATCCTAAGCAGCGGATAGAATACCAGCAAAACAATAAACAGGCCGTTTTCCACTAAACCCCGATATTGGCTATAAAGTTTCTTTAACGTTTCCACAGAAGTCTCCTTATTGCGGCAAATAAATACGCTCTCACAAAATCAATTAATGTACCTGTCAGGTATACCGCTAAAATGCAGCCGATCATATGGGGCAGAAACAGCCATGTTCCCTGCACCTTATCGATCTGCAGCCAATGCATCCACTCATAGCGGACAAGTATATGTTCATGCAGCAGATAAATGCCAAAGGTATACGGTCCCATCCTCCTGATCAGTTCCGCTGCTTTGCCCTCCCGTATCCGCATATTCTTAAAAGCAATAAATAAACCGACAGCTCCTAATAAGCAGAATATATGATTGTAGGTATAAGGCATTTCTTCATAATATCCAAACGCATCTATCCGGTCTGCAAGCAGACCTGCCGCTGACGCTGCCGCAAAAATGCACAGAGTCATCCCAATATATAACCAGACTCCCCGTTTCTTTTCACCCAGCCATCTGCAGCCATAGAGGCGCAGATAAGCGGCAATGAGAAACAGACACAGAAACCAGCCGTAGTGATACCCGTAACTATCCGTAACAAGAGACACCGGTATAACAGATTTACCCAGGGAGAAAAACAAGAGCAACAGGATAATCATTGTTTTAAGTGTCTTTTTTTTCATCTTTTTTACTCCCACTGCAAGCACGGGTGCAAACAGATACATCATCATATAAGCGGTTGCAAACCAATAATGTTCTGTCTCTATCGGAAGCAGGAAGCCGATCCAGTCATAGAGATCCAGATCGCTTAATGAGAGCATCCCAATACTAAGCATCGCCACAGGGACAAGAATCGAATAAAAAAGAACCTGAGCAAGCAGGGATAAAATACGCCCCGGTTTCCATTCAGATTCCACCAAAAAATATCCGCTTATCAATACATAGCAGTTTACCGATACAATACAGAAAGCCTCTAATAAACGCGCAGTGTAATAAACAGCTGTCCGGCCGTTTTGTGCATAAAACGCCGGGTCACCTTTTACCAGATAATGAAGGGCTATTATCATAATCATCGCTACGATACGCAGCAACTCAAAATTCGCCTGCCGTTTTGAAGCCATATCCGCCATTTTCCTTCCTGCTTTACTTCTTTTCCTTAAAAATCCAGAGTTTACTCAAAATATAATTTGTCACGATCACAACAACCTGTGCAACCAGCTTTGCTATATAGGAATTGATGTCCGCAACATCTACCATAAGATACATGATGACCAGTTCCAATACTTCCGTTGCCACTCTGGAACCGATAAAAGAAAGAAATTCTTTTATCAGGCTTGACGCATCTGCATTCTTGCTCTTAAATACAAAACTGTGATTTGTCCAGTATGCAAAAAACACTGTCAACAGCCAGGATGTGGCCGTTGCCCACATGTAAGGCATGGAAAGCAATGATTCACAAACATAGAACAAAAAATAATTCAAGACAAAGGCAAGAAATCCAAAAATGAGATAATTGACCCCTTCCTCATACTTCTTATACAGATTCCAACAATAGTTCCACAATGCTTTCATTTTATCTTTCCCTTACAGCCTTTCCGTCTTCTACGCGATACACCATATCGCACTTTTCGATCGTCTGTAATCTGTGCGCGATAATGATCAATGTCTTACGTCCTCTGAGCCTGTTGATCGATTCCATGATCGCCGCTTCCGTATCATTATCCAACGCGGAAGTAGCCTCGTCTAATACCAGTACTTCCGGATCCTCATACAATGCCCTGGCAATTCCGATACGTTGCCTTTGTCCGCCGGAGATGCGGATCCCTCTTTCGCCGATACTGGTATCAAGTCCTTCCGGCAGTCCTTTTACAAATTCATCTAACTGCGCCTCTTTCAGAGCCTCCCACACTTTCTCATCATCAATATCTTCATCCGCATATCCAAAAGCTACATTCTTACGGATCGAATCATCGATCATGAAGATCATCTGCGGAATATAGCCCACATTCTTCAGCCATTCATGATAATGCTCCCTTACTTCTACACCGTCCGCCAGAATCTCTCCGCTCTGCAGCCGTAAAAGCCCCAGAAGGATATCTACCACGGTTGTCTTACCGGAACCGGAGGAACCTACGATACCGACACTCCTTCCGATAGGAATTTCCATATCCGCATTGTCAAAAATCAGTTTTTCCGTGTTCGGATATTTATAGGTGATGTTTTTGAGTTCAATCTTATCTTTGATCTCCAGCTTTTCTACGATCTCTTTTCTTTGATAGGTCTCTGCTTCATAATCAACGCTCTCATCTCTGATCTCTTCCTGTAAATTATCGTTGACCCCCATAAAGAACGGTTCAAAATAGGCAATGGAAGTCAGATGGTTGTTGATCCTGTTGGCACAGGGGATCAAACGCATGGCTACCAGCGCAAGCAGGGTAAGCTGCGGTACGATCGTAATGACATCGATCCCCCACATCAGCCGCAGCATCATATACAGGATCATACCCGCCATTGCCACAGTCTCGATCAATAATCTGGGGGTGGCGTTATACAGATTATAACGCTGTACGGCATTCACATATCCGGCGCCGCATTTGGAATACTCATTGATAAAATAACTTTCACGGCATGCGATCTTGATTTCCTTGATTCCCATAACGGATTGATCTATCCATTTGTAAAGCCCGCTGTAATAGTCCTGATTTTCTTCTCCCGCTCTTCTCATGATTGGCTTTAAGATACATTTTATAACAAGCAATGCGATCACCAGAAGAACCGTTACCGTAATACTCATCCAGATATCCGAAACGAGGCTGACTGCCACCAGAAAAACAAATACAATGCTCTCACTGATCAGCTGCAGCAGGGCAAGGATCAAACCATACATATTATTGACATCCGAAGTGATGCTTCTTTGAATCACTGCAGTATCTGCATTCAGATAATACTCATAAGGACGCTGCATGAAATTGATCATCATCCTTCTGGAAGTTGCAAACTGGTTAGTATAGACAAACCTAAGCTGCATCTTTTGTTGAAAAAACAGGAAGATGTTCTTGGCCGCAAAAATCACCATCAGGGAAGACATCGCAAAGATGGTCAGATCTCTGGTATTGTCAATCCGGAAAACCTGACAGACCCACTGCAGATACACATGCTTTTCCACAGCATTTTCTTCCAAAACCACGTTCATAACAGGCATGATCGCACCCACACCGAGAGCCTCCAGAATAGCGCCGATCAACATCACAAAAATCAGTAATACCATCTTTCTTTTCTGTTTTTTGTCCAAAAGAACCATCAATTTCTCATAGATTTTTTTCATGCTGTGTTCTATCCTTTATAGTCAGCTTTCAAATATCTCTGTATTCTATCATAGGTAAGCGAATAAGTCAAAAATCCCCGCAATGTTTTCGGTCAAATCATTTCATTCTGCCGATGCAGCTCCGGCGCCTCATACTTGTCCATAAAATCTTCGCCAAGGAATATGATTTCATCTGCAAAACGAATGGAATTCGGAACTGTAAACACCGAAACGACTCTCCTAAAACGAAGTTCCGGAATAAAGTTTAAGATTTCCATCGGAAACATTCCGTTTAAAACGATCTGGTCCGGAAACTCTTTTCTGTAATCCAACACATCCCTTGGATGCGGCTTGATCAAAATCTGTCCCTTTCGTCCGTCTATATTGCAGTATTCCTGAATGACATCCGAAAAAATCTGTTTTCTGACCTGCAGATCGCAGAGCGGTTCCGTCAATACCAGTATTTTATCGTCCTCATTACGATTCAATTTACTCTGCAGCTCGTCCATATTTTCGATAAAAAGATGAATCAACACATCTTTATCTTCTTTTGACAAATGCTCTACCAACTCGGCGCGGGGCTTCTCAATATACTTTTTACAAGGGTAAGGGACCACGCTTTTATCATTGATTTCCATATCCAGGCAATACTTTCCATAACCGTTTTGAATAAAGATCAGATTATGCGCCGCCATCCATGCCTTTAATGCAAAATGCCCCCTGTTGTCATATCTTGCCGTATCATATGTTTCAATACAGTTCAATCCGTCTTCCAACGCATGATAATATATTTTTTTATAACTTAAATAATAACCTATCGGATCAGAATCACAGAAGACGTAAATATCCTCATATTCTTTAAAATCCACCGGGACATAAGGCTCCTGTAATTTCCCAAGCAGCTTCGTATACTTGATCCTGGCAAGCATATTGATCACAAGATTGCCTCTGTCCTTATGATATTTCTGAAGTTTTGGAAAAAAGTCAGCCTCCTTCTCCTCATACATATATACCGCTTCAAACAAACCGCATTTCTCTGCTCTCTGTTTCAGATTTCCGAAGTCATTTGACATCGTACTGAGCACCAGGTCTGCCTTTCCCTGTTCTTCTTTTGGCAGATAGAATTCCTTCAGGCAGGCTATATATGCATGATAGTAAGTGTGGCAAACATAGATTCTTTTTTTCATCCCTTATATTTTGCACTGTCCTTTACAAATTTTTACCAAAAACATTATAGCATAATTTCTTTTTATTTTGTATAATTTGTATGAATTGAATACACAGACATGTCCGCATGTCCTTTGGAGGTAAAAATGAAGAATAAGAAATGGTTCCCGCTCCTTTTGCTTTTTGTCGGAGCGCTTGCTATAGAATTGATCATCTGTAATTTTTCATCATGGAAAAGCCTGTTTTACCGAAACAGGATCGTGTTTGAAAATGTGCGGGTAGACGGTGGAATCGAAACGGAGATCGGTCCCGGAAGCTATCTCGTACCGGAAGGCATCCTGACCCTGCATATCGATGATGTAGATACAAAAGTGCACAATCTTTTCCTGGCACTGGATTTCTCGGAAGATGTTCCGGTTTCCTATACGGTATCGCTTACGGACGAAGGCAATTATTACCCTTATTTTCTGCCGGAGCAGATATTGATGCCGGGAATCCGAAGAAGCTTCTATACGAATGTCCATCCTTCCGGAAAAGTAAAAACCATAGAAATCCTAATTACGGTCCCTGCTGGAAATATCGTTACGGTGAGCGGGGTCTGTGCCAATGCACGCTTTCCCTTTCTTTTCAGTCCGGTGAGATTTCTGATCCTTTTGGGAGCCTTCCTTTTTGTTTACTATCTGCTCCATGTGAACAAGTGGCAGACCGAAATGTGCAGGGGAAGCAAAAAGCAACGAATCATTACCACTGTAGTAATTGTCCTGCTTATTGGGCTGGCATGGGGTCTTACACATGTAAACCCCATCTGTATTTCTTCACCTTGGCCACATCACAGGCAATATCAGGAACTGGCGGAAGTTATGGCCAAAGGTCAATTATATTTGGATGCGGAACCTTCGGAAGAACTATTAAATGTGGAGAATCCTTATGATACCATTTATCTGCAGGCGAACGGAATTGATTACTTTGCGGATTATGCCTACTATGAAGGAAAGTACTATGTCTATTTCGGCATAGTGCCGGAACTTTTATTGTATCTGCCCGTCTACTTATTAACGGGTCATCATATGCCCAATTATGCGGCAGTATTTCTGTTTTATTGTGGCTTTATTCTGGCAGTTTTTGCCCTTTATCGGGAAGTGGTCAGAAGATGGTTTGTCCATACACCGTACTTCCTTTATCTGCTGCTCTGTATCCTGACCGTCTGCGGCGGCAATTATCTGTTTATCATTGCAAGGCCGGATCTGTATGATACGCCGATCATGGCGGCAAATATGTTTACGGCTGCCGGCCTGATGTTCTGGCTCAAAGGAAAGTATACGGAATCGATAAAATTCCGTAGGATCTATCTTTTATCAGGCTCTTTGTGTATGGCTCTGGTTGCCGGCTGCCGTCCTCAGATGCTTTTGTTTTCCGCTCTGGCGGTTCCCCTGTTTTGGAAAGAATTTATATCAAAACACAGTTCCAAAAGAGTGAGCGACGCCATAAGTATCTGCCTGCCCTACCTGATCGTTGCCGCCGGAATCATGTATTACAATGCGGCAAGATTCGGTTCGCCTTTCGATTTCGGCGCCACCTACAGCCTGACCAGCAACGATATGACCAAACGGAGTTTCAATCTGCATCAGGCGCTGTTGGGACTATGGCATTACCTCTTCAGACCGCCCGTGGTGGAGAGCGATTTCCCGTTTTTACAGGGAGTCCAGATTGACTCTGCCTCTTATATGGGTAAGTTGAATGCGGAATATACCTACGGCGGCATGCTCATCTGCAATGCTTTCCTGTGGGTGTTATTTTCCATTCACCGCGGCAAAGATATTCTTCAGCAAAAAAGAATATATGTTTTTTCGATAATTTCTATTGTGATATCTATTCTATTATGTATTGTGGATGTAACCGGTGCGGGAATCCTGCAACGGTATATGGTAGATATGATATGGGGGATCTGGTTTGCCGCTGTGCTGGTTATGCTTGCCCTTTTTGAAAAGGCAAAAGAGCATGGCGGGTTAAAAACCCTTGCCCTATTCCTTATGGCAGTCTGCCTGTTGCAAGCTGTTTACGGTTCCGGCGTGATATTGGGAAACGGCGACTTAAGCGTGAATGTACGGACATCGAATCCTGAACTGTATTATTCTATAAAAGAACTGGTAAGATTCTAGATCCTAGTTACAAGAAGAATTGGAGAACACAGACCCCATGCGCACACAGATTTCTATCACAAAACGAAATATCTTCACCCTTATCCTCTTCCTCCTTGGTCTTTACTGCTTATACAGGGGTATTTATTCGGATTATAAATATAAACACGCCATCCCTCTGGAAACGTTGCATGAACAATCCTGCACGGAAGGCGCCTATGTTGTCGGCTACATTGATTCCTACCTCGGCATGAAGGTGTATGGAAGCAACCGATTTTCCGGTGTCAGCCAGACTTTCCTATCCCTGGCAGAGAGCTGGGATTTCTATACGATTCCGGTAAGCGAAAACACCTATATTGAGGTCATGTTATCCGACAAAGCCACTAAAAACGCACTGGATGATTTTACAGAGGGAAAAGGAGAGGGCGTTTATTTTGAGGGAGAAATCATAAAACCTGTTATCGGTGCAAATCTGAATTGGTATGCCAGTTTGGAAGATTTCGACATGGACACTTTGATACAGTCCTTTGTAATTCGGGAAGCAACTCTGGAAAAGAAAAAAGACATTGCCTATCTGGGCATTATTTTGCTGATGGTTTCATTGCTCTTATTTATTGCTGCCGGTGGTATCAACAGTATCCTCATAAAAGAACCGATCGAGGACATACCGGATAGGACCGCCTATGAATTCGCTAAATCTTATAATAAGCAGAATGAGTTGATTGTGGAAATCAATCGTTTAGAGACACTGGAAAACAGACTGGCTTCTTTTCGGAAAAGCTGTCTGTTTGGTTTTCCGATTCTGGGCCTCGGCGTTTATATCTTGCATCAGGCTTATCTTTTGGAGGCAAAATTTATCGGACTTTTGTTGATTCTTTCTGCGGTCAGGAATATCTGGCGCTATTTTATCAACTCTACCAATGCGCTGTCTGTTTTCCTGGCAGAGAAATGCAATCTGAATACCCTGGCTTTACAGATGCGCCAATGTGAAAAGAATATTGATCTACTAAAGGAATTACTGTCGAATGAGCGGGATGAGTGATCCTATCAGAACGAGCCTATCATCTCAAGCGCCTTTTTCCCGATTTCCATCGCTTCTTTGGCTGTCTCTGCGCTGGTGATCACATGCCCCAGCCTGTCATTGCTGGACTTGGTTCCCGCAAGATGCTCCCCTGCTTTGTCATAGATAACAACTTCTTCCACCCCTTTTAACCGATAAACTTCCTCCGGCACAGTGATCTTTTCCACGATGCCTTCCCCGGCTTGAATAAAATGGATCACGGCGCCTTTATTCCATTTACGCGAGATATTGATCTTTTCTCCCGCAGCCAGTTCTACGGACGCGCCTACCATATCGATTCCGGTGGATAAAGGCACAAGTCTGGAAGTAATGAAATCACCGCCCAGTCTTGCCGCAAGCTCCACTACCTTGGGGCCGTCTTTTGTTACTTTGATCTCCGTATGGGAAGGACCGTTTTGCAGTCTGATTGCCTTGACTGCCTGCAGGGTAACCTTTTTGATCTGTTCCTGCACTTCCTCCGCAAGCATGCTGGGCTCACAGTGGGCAAGCTCCACAAAATAGGGCGGGGGTGTTATATACTTATCAGTAATCGTAAGAATCTGCGTTTCTCCGTCCACGGTCATGGATTCTACACTGACTTCGGGTCCGTTCATGAATTCCTCTACCATCACGATACCGTTTCTGGAATTTTCTTTACTGTATGCATACATTTCCTGAAGCTTCGATTCAGCAGCATGTACATTCGCCACGGCTTCCGTTAAGTACTCCCGGACATCCACAAGCTGTACACCGCGGCTTCCCGCATTATCGGCAGGCTTGACAATACAATAACCGTTCAGTTTCCATACCGCTTCTTTAAACGCCTCATAATCCGACACCGCATGATATTCCGGAATCGGCACATTGTTTTCCTTCAGACGGTTTCGCATATGGCTCTTGATGGTGGCACACAAAGAATCCTCATAGGACAAATCCGGCTTCTTTCCCAGTTTCTCATTGACATAAGCGGCTGTCCTCACCGGGCCGTCACTTGTGGAAGTCAGGACGACATCCGGCTGATAGAGCAACGCCTGACGATACACCTCTTCCTGATCCAGGGTACTGACGATAAGCTTCACATCAGCCAGCGGAAAACCTACTGCATTCTCATCATAATCCACAAGGATCACCTGATATCCCATTTCCTTTGCCTTTTTGATCGCCGGTACCTGTAAAGCACTGGCTCCGAGAATCATCATCTTTTTTTCCATGCACTGCATCTCCGCATTTTATGACATGATTGTCATTTTTTGCAATCTAATACTTCCCCGCCTCAGCTTGCGCTCTTTTATCCCAAATCTACATGTTTCCAGTCAAGCGGGGTCCCGCGCTCGATATCGATACGCGCTTTTTTCCCGAGTATCTCTTCGTAATACATAGGCGCCATACCAAAGGCCGGACGAATGGATCTCATATTTTCCTCCGTAAAGACCTCTCCCGCCTTCATGTCTTTTACGACAAAGAGAGAACGTCCCTCTTCCCGACTTTTTTCCTGTTTGTCCGTAAGCTTATAGGTCACTTTGCCAAGGGCTTTTTCCACGATCCGGATTTCATCTACCATCTGTTTAAACTCTCCCGGCTCCATGGAAAATGCACCGTCCGGTCCGCCGTCCGCCCTGGAAAGGGTAAGATGTTTCTCCACCATCCTAGCGCCCAATGCCACACTTGCCACTGCAACGGCAGAACCCATGCTGTGATCTGACAGACCGGTCATACAATCAAACACCTCTGCCATATTGGGAATGACCCGAATATTCATATCCTCATAGGGCGTCGGATAAGTGGAGGTACATTTTAACAAAATAATCTGCTCATTGCCGACTTCCCTGCAAGTCTTAACGGCTCTCTCAATATCTTCCAGATAGGCGATTCCGGTAGCGATAATGACCGGTTTTCCCAGTCCGGCAATCTTGCGGATGAGCGGAATGTCTCTTATTTCAAAGGAAGCCACCTTATATGCCGGCATATTCATTTCTTCCATAAAATCCACTGCCGTAAAATCAAAAGGCGATGAGAAGCATTCCATGCCCAGTTCATTTACAAGCTTCTTAAGCTTAGGCTGCCACTCCCACGGCGTATAGGCTTCCGAAAAAAGCTTATGGCAGGTTGTACCATCCCAGATCGTTCCCTGCGTGATCTGAAAGTATTCGTTATCACAGTCCATGGTAATGGTATCTGCAGTATAGGTCTGTAATTTCACTGCATCTGCTCCGGCTTCCTTAGCCGCATAGATGATTTTCTCCGCCCTATTATAATCCTGCAGATGATTGGCGGATACCTCCGCCACAATAAAAGTTTTTTCTCCCTCGCCAAGATATCTGTTTCCGATTTTTATCTTATTTTGCATGGAATCATACTCCTTTCCGCATTGACCAATTCGGTCGATTTCCCAATCAACTTTTTCTGCCCATCATCTGATATTTGATCTCCGCCAGCTTCCAATCGGAAGGATTGTCAATATCCTGTACCTCTGTTTCCGGCACGATGATCGGTACATAACCGTCCGGCAGATCGCCCCTGCATGCCCGGTATCTTTCCACATGATAGCAATAGAACTGACCACAGTCATGATACATGGGTTCCAGATCCTGAGAACGTTTCATAGCATTTTCAGGGTAACAGTATATAAGCTTTCCGTCTCTTACTGACATCCCCCTCTGGGGCGGAAAAGAGAATCGCACGACCGGCATGACCCCGGATGCATCTTTTTCTATCAAAAGTTCCATTGCCGCCTTTAATTTCTCTGCAGTCACAAAAGGCGCAGTAGGATAAATACACGCCATATAGTCAAAGGTCTTTCCGCTTCTCTCATAAGCCTCCAACACTTCCATCAGCACATCGTCCGTAGTGGCATAGTCATCAGCAGTTTTATCACTTCTCATAAATGGTACAGAAGCACCAGACTTTTTTGCAATCTCAGCAATCGCTTCATCATCTGTCGAAACCATCACTTCATCGAATAGGCCAGAGGAAACTGCCGCTTCTATAGAATAGCAGATGATCGGCTTTCCTAAAAACTCTTTGATATTCTTACCCGGTATCCTCTTACTGCCGCCGCGGGCGGTAATGATTGCAATCGAACTCATAGAACCCCTCCGTTCTTTACTCCCGTATGTAGATTCACAGCTTCTCTATCGCCTCTGCAATTCGATGCGCCCCTCTGCCATCCGTCACTTCATGAAGCGCCTTCTTCATCCTTTGACAAAGTTTCTCATCTTTCAGAATTTGTTTTAAGCCGTTTAATATGTTTTCTATACATTGCCTTCTATCCGTCCTGATATCTCCTGCAAAGAGCATCCGTTCTTCCCTTGCAAAAAATTCACTGTCATACTGCTGGTTATCGGCACTGACAAAAAATACAGTGGGCACCTGCATAGCGCTTAATTCAAACAGCATGGTTCCCGCTGCCGAAACCGCTGCGCTGCACTTTCCCATTAGCTCTGCCATATTTTTTACATCATAATGAAGCCGGATATTCTCATGCTCTGCTGCCAGCTGCTTAAGCTCCTTTGCATTCGGATGAAACTTACCCACTACCGTATGAAAAATAATCTCATCAAACTCCTTATCCTTTATCACTTCATCCAGTATGCCTGCAAGTGCATGATAGGCATCCCCGCCGCCAGAACTTAACAGAACATGCCCTGCTGACTCCTTGCCTTTCACACTTGCATAATCGTCTGCATTTCTCCGCCCCTGAAACTCCTCCCGCAGAGGTACATAAGCAGTTCCCAGAAGCAGCTTTGTTTTCTTTTGAGAAGCTCTATTTTGATAAGCCCTCTCATAATCAAAGCGCACATGATAGGCATTATAATTGATCAGCATATCCACCGGATAGATTTCTGCAAAACAATCGTCTATATAGATGAGTTTGCACAAGTCGGAAATCCCTTTAAAATATTCCGCGGCTGCCTGGTAGGAATCTACCAGAAGTTTGCTGCATCCTCTTTTTTTCAGTTCTTCTCTAAGAATAGGAATCTCCTTTTCCATCTCATTCCATTTGGAATGCAGACAGACCCAGTCCATCTTTGCCTGCTCAAGCAATTCTGCAGCATATTCATCCGCTGTAAAAAAAACAACCTGATTCCCTAATTTTTTCAGCTGCCCGGCAATCGTAATACACCGCATGATATGACCCATAGCGATCTCTTCATTAGCGTCCACGCGAATCCCTATAATCTGTGTATTCCCATCTGCCATGCTGCCATGCTGCCTCTCATATGCTTCCATCACTTCCACGATGCGCTGCATTTCCTCTTTTCCGTATCGCTGATCTATGGGAAGGGCAAGCATATGCTCATAAATGTAATTTTCCTCCGCAGTCAGATGCGGTTCGTTTTCTTTTCCGATCGGCCAGAGCACCGGCGCATAGATTTCATGAGCGGTAAGAAAGCTTTGCAGTTCATCCCTGTTCTGTGTAACAATTGCAAAATAAAGCGGAACGGCATCCTCTTGCGGATCAGTGACAATTGGTTGAAACAGTTTTTTATCTTTTAATCTTTCATATAAATATTGATAATTATCGTTCCTGCGACGCTTTGCATTCTCTTCGTCTGTCCGTTCTAAAATATATGATGTTTCGTTTGATACATTGCGAATGCCAGAATACTGATCAAGCTGCTTTTCCAACGCACGATTTTGTTTTAAGTAAGCAGCCTTATTCAGTTTTTTCTTCTCTGCATCCGCGTTTCCGTACAGATACTCCCATTTATCCATGAGCATCTTCAGACGTCTTTTTGCAAACTCCCGGTCATCCTCTATGCCTTCCCAAGTCAATTGTTCATCCGATACCACAAACCCGCCATCCGGTACAGGATACCATTTCCTGAGACTGCCGATCACATAATCAGCCTCTGCCCCAGCCCCTTCCAGATAATAAGACTGGGTCACATCTTCCATAATACAGATTCCCTGCCTCTTCCACTTTGCAAGCAGGGGACGCATCGATCTCCAGGTATCCACACCATAATAGGGATGGATAAAAAGCAGTCCGGGTCCAAGCTGCTCTATCAGTGCACACAGCTCATGTTCATTCGCTTCCAGTTCTCTATTGACATGATAAAAATGAATCTCAAAACCTTCATTTTGAAACGGAAAAAAAACCGTATCACACATATATGCCGGCAAAAGACAGACTTTCGCAAGGTTCGGTCTTAACTTTGTCAAACTTCGAAGCGCAAGGGCAATTGCCTCTCTGCCCGATGCCGTATAAGCACAGTATTTCTTATGATATTTTTTGATCTCACCAAGTCCGGTCAGACTAAAATTCTGCCTGCTGCCGGCATTGCATCCGTTTACCGAATCCGGGGCAATTTCATATATGCTGCCGATTTCCATTCGTCTTTTTCCTCCATCTCCTATAGGCCCATAAAAGCTTATAGTACAACATGAAAAAACAGGTAGATTTCTGCTGCATCCTGATCAGCTTCTTTTCCTCGGCATGAGTACGTTCCTGATAATAAGGATTCTTCTCAAATGCAGGAAAAGTCTGTCTCATTTCTTTTCCCATTTCTTTGACAAACTTATATTTCTTCTTTTTTACACCCGCCATATAGGTAAAAAGGGTATTAATATAAAAAAGCAGGGTAAAGCTATATTCCAGCTCCGGCTTATAGTCTTCAAAGTACCCATGTCTTTTGGCTTCCGTCAGCATCAGGCGTCCCGCTTTCATACGATCCTCGCACCGCGTGGGTGAAATCGTGTGTACGGTAGAAGTGTCATGCTGATAATAATAATAAAGGGGTTCCGGAATATATTCAAAATGTTTCGCAAGCACCAGATAAGAATTCCCCAGTGCATTGTCCTCATAAAAAATGTTCTCGGGAAACCATAGTTCCTTTTCCATGATCATGGAACGCTTAAAAATTTTGACCACAAGACTTCCGCCATCCAATATCAGGCTCCGCCTTTTTTCATCATCCAATACTCCACTCTGTTCAGGTTTATTATTCGGAACGATCTGTCCCACCTTCATAGAATGCTCATCCGTAAGGCAGTAATCACATCCCACCAGATCCGCTCCTGTCTCTTCCGCCTTCTTTACCAACCTCTCATACATATCCCCGGCAATCCAGTCATCGCTGTCAATGAAACCGATCCACTCTCCTTTTGCCAGCTTCATTCCAATATTCTTAGCGCCTCCCTGGTGCTTATTCACCTCAGAATGAACAGCCCGGAACTTATTCGGAAAGCGGGCTTCAAAATCCTTTAAAATCTGAAAGGATTCATCTGTGGAGCAGTCATCCACAGCTATGATCTCATAATCCTCAATTGTTTGATTCACAAGAGAATCAAGGCAGTATTCTAATTTTCCATCTGCGGCCATGTTATAGACCGGGACGATAATACTAAGCTTCATTACGATTCTTTCTCCAATATATATAGATGATTCCTGCGATTGTCAATGCCGAAATGATATCCGCAATCAAAAAGCCTGCCACCGGACCAAACCTGACAGTGATCGTATGCTCTTTCCCGTCACCATGAAGCATCAGCCGGATCCTCTGTTGTACCCCCTGTACGATTTCTATTTTTTGTCCGTTCTCATCATGGGCTCGATATCCTGTATAATTTAAGACCGGCAGTTCCAGATAAGTTCCGTCTGTGTCGGAAGTATAAACAACCTGTGCCTTCGTTCCTTCTTTGTGATAATTGGATACGTTCACATGTCCCAGATCGGAAACGATCACACTGGTCGTCAGTTTCTCATCTTCTATCCCGTCCAACCGCCATTCATGGGGATAAAAAAGACCGATATTGGCAGCCATCTTACTGTCATGCCCCTTGGATGCCGTAGCGCTGACATCATCATAGGGCATGTGCGTATTATCTGTCGGAATGGAAAGGATCGTCAATAAATTCAACCCGATCAACAAGGCAAATACCTGATTTTTATAGGGTTTTAAAATATCCGACCGGGACAGCCATATGGCGCCCGCAAACAGAAAACTTGCACAGGCAGGCCCTAAAAATCTCCACGGAAACTGTAACATAGTCATAATGGAATTTAAGAATTCACTGTCCCGCAGTTTCATACTCGGAAAATAACCGGTTGTCATATAAGTCAGGATACAGCCTAATACAAGCAAGTAAGTCAGATACCTGTCCAGATTTGTCCTGTTCTCTTTTTTCTCACATATCAGATACAAAAATCCGATTCCTACGCAGCCAAGCAATGGCAGTCCCAATGAAAAATATTGCTTATTGTATAAGCTGATAGTCTGGGTCATGTTGGAAGGATTGATCGATTGTTCAAAATAACCGCTCCACCGCAGGATCTCCGTCCCCAGATTTTTCTTAAAATAATAATACAGAAAAGGAACCAGAAACCACAAATTCAATAAGATGGTAATGCCTGCAGCCTTACCGATTTCCACATACCGTTTTTCTTTCCAGATATTCGCAGTAAACACCAGTGCCGTGATCACACAAAATCCCATCACAAAAGTTGCGCTTAAAATATGGCTTTGCAAAATCCCGCTAAATCCCAGTACAAGATAGTACCATTTCTGCCTCTCTCCCAACAGAACGTGATACATTCCCGCTATGACAAGCGGCCAGAAAGTAAGCGCCAGCGTCTCTCCCAGATCTCCCCGGGAAAAAATATTGGTAAACCGATAAGGCATCAATGTATATAGTACCACGGCCAAAATAATTGTCCTGCGCGAATTCGACATAGATTTAAACGCATAGTAGGCACACACCGCCGAACCGAGATTTGCCAGAAAAATAATCGTCTTGTAAGACAATCCGAGAGAAACTCTGCATATCCGCAAAAAAGCGCCTATATACAGAAAAAGATAAGGATACATTGCATTCAGGTATCCGTTTCCCTGCAAAGCATCCGGCATGATAATAACCGGAACCTGTCCGTCCAGAATCCCATCTTTCACGCCTTCTATCCGCGCCAGATGATAACAAAGATCATCACCGTTGTACAGATAAGTGGAGAACATCGGGGAAGTGGCCAAAAGAGCCACACCCAGCACGATGCAGGCATCCGTCAGTTTTTCACGCGCAATCGGCCTTTCCAGATGTCTCTGATACAAAAGATATCCTGCTGTACTGCATAACAAAAATACGACGATCATAAAATAAGTGTCCGTATAAAATAAAGTTCCCGGTGATAGGGAAAGCTCTTTGAGTGTAAAAGAACCGATTCCCGCATAGTTGAGTTTGAGCGCCAAAGCTTTTGCATCTTTTGTCAGTGTGAAATCGACTGACAGATTATTTCGGTCCGGTGGTAAATCCCAGCCTGCAATTTTATTTTCCTGCTCCCACAGTTCTATGACATTTCCTTTTTCATCCGCCTCATATTGCAGGTCAAATGTGTAGCTGCCTTTATTGATTACGAGTTCCGGCGTACTTGCAACGATTCCCGTTCTTGCCACCGAATCTCTGATAAGCAGCCCGTAATCGGAATCCAGAACACCTGCGGAATATTGCAGTTCCGCTCCTTTATAAGCAAGCGGATTGCCGCCCTCATTCCCAAGCCATAGAAAAAGGACGATCACACACACGCTGATCACATAGATTATATTTGTTTTCGTTGTTGATCTCATATTTAGCCTTTCCGTAAATCACTTCGCATAATACCTTGCAATCTTACTGACCGCCTCAATGACACTCTCTACATCTTCATCTGTCATCGCAAAATAAAGAGGCAGACTTATGATTTCTTCATACAGTTTTTCCGCATTCGGACAGATCCCCTTCCGATAACCCAGTTTCTCATAGTAGGGAAAATAGTAGGTCGGAATATAATGCACGTTGCAGCATACATTTTCTGCCGCTAAGGCTTCAAAAAAACCTCTCCTGTCAATGCGAAGAGCTTCCGGCACGATCCGCAGGATATAGAGATGTCTTGTGGTATCCGACTCAGGAATCTCCTTCTGTACAACGATTCCCGGAAGTTGGGAAAACGCCTCATCATATCTGGCAACTATTTCCTTTCTCCGATTACTGAACCGTTCCAGCTTATCCAGCTGACTGATGATCAGTGCCGCCTGGATATCCGTCATACGATAATTATATCCCAGTTCGATCTGCTCATAATACCACGGGCCATCGGAAACGTGTTCTAAAAGAGATTCCTCCCTGGTAATACCATGGGCGCGGAATAATAATAACTTCTGATAATATTCTTCACTGTTCGTCAGCACCGCCCCGCCTTCGCCGCCGGTAACAGTCTTGACCGGATGAAAGCTGAAAGTCGTCATATCAGCGACGGAACCATTCCACCTGCCCTTATACTTCGTTCCGATGACATGGGCGCCATCCTCGATCAACACCATATTATTCTTTTTGCATATTGTAAGCAGTTCATCCAATTTTGCAGACTGCCCTGTAAAATCCACCGCTACGACAGCCTTACTATTCTTCGTTACACATTTTTCTACGGAAACCGGATCGATATTATAAGTTTCCGAATCAATATCCGCAAAGACCGGACGTGCACCGCAATACAAAGCGCAATTGGCAGATGCCGCAAACGTAATCGGTGTGGTGATCACTTCATCTCCTGCACCTACACCTGCTGCCAGACAGGCAATATGCAGCGCTGCTGTGCCGTTACTGCACACTACCGCATACTTCGCTCCGGTAAGTTCACACAGTTTCCGTTCCAGCTCACCGATTTTCGGTCCGCAGGTCAGATAATCACTGCGCAAGACATCCACTACTGCTTGAATATCTGCTTCATCAATGTATTGATGGCCATAATATATTTTTTCTTTCCTGACGGGCATACCGCCCTCTATTGCCGGCTTTTCCATAACCATGACCTCGCCTTTCCATCCTATAACGAAGGACATGCATTCCTACATGTCCTTTTCTAACAATTCTCTGATATCCTCCACCGAAAGCCACTCGGTATTGTTGCCGGAGCTGTATGAAAAACCGTCTTCCACCTTCTTACCGCTTAAATCCGGCTGTTGTTTATCATTCCAGACCATCTGCGGATAAACGATAAAATGCTTCTCATATTCATAGGTCGTCATGGAATCTTCCGGTGTAACCATGATCTCATGCAGTTTTTCTCCCGGACGGATACCGATTTCTTTCATCTTACATCCGGGCAGCATTGCCTCTGCCAGATCGGTGACCTTAAAGGAGGGGATCTTACTGATAAAAGTTTCTCCGCCCTTTGCTTCCGCAAGCGCTTTAATGACCAGCTCAACACCCTGCGTCAGACTGATCCAGAAACGTGTCATTCTAAAATCCGTGATCGGCAGTTCTTTCTCACCGGCGTCAATGATACTCCTAAACAACGGAATAATGGAACCGCGGCTTCCTGCCACATTTCCGTAACGTACAATGGAAAAATTGATGTCTTTATTCCCTACATAGGCATTGGCTGCCACAAACAGCTTGTCGGATACCAGTTTCGTACCGCCATATAGATTTACCGGATTGACTGCTTTGTCAGTAGACAATGCCACTACCTTATGCACACCGCAGTCCAGCGCCGCATCGATCACATTCATGGCGCCGTGGATATTGGTCTTGATTGCCTCGTTCGGATTATACTCACAGACAGGTACCTGCTTTAACGCTGCGGCATGAATAATGTAATCCACACCTTCACAGGCTCTTTTCAGCCTTTCGAGGTCTCTCACATCTCCGATAAAGAAACGCAGCTTGTCCTCATATTCTTTAAACTCATTCGCCATCATCCATTGCTTGAATTCGTCTCTGGAATAGATAATGATTTTTTTCGGTTCGTAATGTGTCAATACATATTTGGTAAAACATTTTCCGAATGAGCCTGTTCCTCCGGTAATCAAAATGGTTTTATCCTTTAACATAGATATCCTCCATTGCTGTTAAAACATCTTTTCATGCAGCTATCATCACTTCCGGTATCGTGTATTCAATCGAAACATCTTGATCAAATTCTTCAACACACCTGCCTGTTGGCTGAGCTCCTGGCTGGTAGCCGCAGTTTCCTGCGCAGTTGCGGAATTGGTCTGTACCACTTTGGAGATCTGGCTGATCTGCTCCCGGATCTGGAAAACAGAATCTGCCTGCGTACGGGCAGCATCGGCGATTCTGTTTGTTGCATCCACGATTTCATTTGCTCCCGATACAACGGATAACAAACGCGATGCCGTATCATCGGCAATCTTCGTTCCTTCCTCTACCGCCTCGATAGAACGCGCGATCAAAGCGGTCGTGGTCTGAGATGCCTCCGCGCTCTTGCTTGCAAGTTCACGCACTTCTTGCGCCACGACTGCAAAACCTTTTCCCGCTTCCCCGGCACGAGCTGCTTCTACAGCCGCATTCAAGGCCAGGATATTGGTCTGCGCCGAAATATTTTCAATCGTTTTTATGATCTTTCCGATCTCATTGGAACGTTCATTGATTTCCTGCATAGCCTGTATCATTTCCTGCATCTTCTGATTACTTTCCACAAGCTGCTCACTGACAGACTCTACCTGCTTATTTGCCTGCATTGCATTCTCCGCAGTGTTACCCACCTGCGTAGAAATATCCTGAATATTCCTGTCCAGATCATCCACGGAGCTTGCCTGCTCTACCGCCCCCTGACTCAGTGCCGTAGCACCGATAGCCATCTGTTCGGCGCCTCCGGAAACATGATCGGAACTCTCGATGATCTGTGACATGGTAGCGTTCAATTTATCAAGAATGTCATCCAGAGAATTTCTGATCGACACAAAATCTCCTATATATTCCTGCTGGGTTCCCACCGTCAGATCGCCCTGAGAAATTGCTTCCAGCACGGTAGAGATCTCCCCTATGTATCCACTCATACGACTCATGGTGTTCTCAAAAGTCTTTGCCAGCAAACCCACTTCATCATTGGAATGAATATCCGCTGCCACTTTTGCATTGTTTATCCCTAAGTCTCCCCGCTCCATTGTCTGTGCTAACGCCGTAAGTTTGGATAATGGCCGGGTAAGGGCACCCCTGACATAGACAGCCAGCAGAATAATGCTCACAATGATCAATACCGCCCCTACGACAGCAGATGTTGTGATCGTGTTATTGATCCGCGCAGAGACATCCGTCATAGAAATACCGGCAAAGATCACCCAATTGATCTGACCGTTTCCCTCTTTCATCGGTACATACGAGCATAAGTGCTCTTCTCCTAAAATATCGGCAGTGCCCATATAGGTCTGTCCCTGCTCCAAGATCAAAGTTGACAGTTCCTCCGACATCTTCGTTCCGACAGCTCGCTGTCCATCGTGAAAGATCGTTGTATAAGCCCGTTCATCGCCACGAAAAATGGTAAACTCACAACCCAATTCTGCTTTCAGTTCATCTAACATATGATTCACATCCGCGGAATCAGAGATTCCCCGCAATTGATAGACAAGGGCATTGGCAGAGTCCAGGCATTGATCCTCCAGAATGTCCATTGCAAGCTTGCGAGACATGGAAATACTCATCTGAAGAACCACTGAAGTACTGACTATCAAAAGAAATGCCACTACAATACCAACCTTTAGTCCCAGGCGTACAAACCTTTTTTCTTTTCTCATATGGGTAACCATACCTTTCTCTCAATGTGCCGGTTCCAATAGCATTGAAAAACCCCCAATTTATATTACCATTTTTACAGCAAATTGCAAGAGTAAGTTTGAAATCCGGACTAATCTTGCTAGTAAAAATAATACACAGAGCAATACCGATCCTGCCACTTAAGTTCATAGGCATCCACTTTCGAATTACTGTTTAGAATGCGCTGTAACTGTGTTTCCGCATCCGCCGCATTACTCAAATAAACCACCAGGTCATCACTCTCCGCTATGGTCTTATCCGAGATCGGCTCCACTTTCTCCCGGTCTGCAAAATAAATCCTGTCATACACAAAAAATTCATCCGCACTATCCCATACACACCAGCTTTGTCCCACATCATAGAGACAGAGGACAGGGGTATCCTGTGCCGCTTTTTCTCTGGCAAAAGCAATTCTCTGTGTATCTTCGGGATAAAGAAAGACTACCCGCCCGGAAAACAGCCCTGCCAGATTCACCAGAAGACAGACAACAGCTGCTGCCGCAAGCAGAAAATTGTAATTCCCATGCTCTGTATCCGCCTTGATGAATACGACTCTCCCAATCCCTTCCATTGCTACAAAGATAAGCAGAACCGTCATCCCATAGACCGGCGTCTGATAACGGATGGAAGTATCACCCAAAAGCAGCGCCGTTTTCGATACGGCAAGAAAATAGCCGATTACCGTAAAAAGCAACAAAAAACAGGCGCGATGATTTTCTAAGAAAGCAACCGCTTTCATACGATTTGAAATGCGAATCTTACCTTTTCCAAGTGCAAATAGGAACAAAAACAGTATGATTCCAAGAAGTATTACAAGCAGCTTACCAAAGACATATTCGTCAAGCAGCTTCCAGAAAAAAAGAAGCCTCGTCCATGTGTTGGACCAGTCAAAGAAATTCTCCGTCGCCTGCGCACCGCGCTGCCCGCGAAACATCTGCCCCAGACAGGACGGATAGGTAAGATAAGCAAGTACAAGCGCAATTCCTACGCTGACACCGTACCGGATGCAGTTCCAAAGATTCCTGTCTTTTAACAGCAAATAGATGCAGAAGCCCAATGCCATAAAAAACAGAAAGATAAAATAATAATACTGTGTCAAAAAACCCAGATAAGTTACAACCGCAAGCGGAAGTAAAAACTTTAGAAACGGCAGTTTATGATACGTCTTTTCCATCATTCTCACATGCAGGATCGCGCACAGGTAAACAAACACCGTCAGTAACGCATACATACGAATAAAGACCACGCTGCTCATGACCGCAGGAGTAAATCCGTAAAACAAACATGACAGAAGTGTCATTTTTTCATTGTGTTTCGTGACAAGCAGCGCAAGATAACGTAACAAAAACATACTGACTCCAAAAGCTGCCAGATTGATCACAAGTCCGAACCATTTGGAAAACTGCCCCGGAAACAGGGAACAGACGGTATGAAAGATCCAGTAATAAAACGGCGGATGTACATCCCAGGACTGTACCAGCTTTACCAGACCATACTGGAATCTCTGCCCATAAAGAACCACAAATTCATTAAAATATGCATCATGTTCCATCCATGCGCCGTCTTCAATCGCCAGTCCATAAGTCCGGGCAGTGGAATAAAAAGTATAATATTCATCCTCATGAAAACCCTGTTTCTGAAAACAAAAATAAACCGCTGTGAACATCTGCACACACCAGATTACCAGAAACAGACAAAACCATTTTTTAGGAACAGCCTTTTTATCACTCATCAAGATCTCTACGCTCCATCTTCCGTTTGTGAACCTTCCGTACGGTCTTCGGCGCCACTGTCAAAAGCAGCAGATATTCTTTATTTTTTATCGTCAGATAAGGATTAAAAATCGTATGGAGGACATGCCTGCGAAGATATTTCTTTACCTCCTGATAAAAAGCGTTCTGCCGGTTCATCTGCGAAATCGGAATATGCAGCATATAGTCCAGACGTTGATATAGATTAAAACGGAGCGCATAGGCGCGCAGTTTGGGATAATTCTGATCCACTACCTGCTGCATATGATCCGCATTATTTACAATATCCATAAAAACTCTGGAAAAGCTGTCCTCCGAGCGCTTCCTGGTGGTGCTGTCACTGCGGCAGATCACATGATATCCCTGTTTCGGCAGAATACCGACCTCTTTTATTTCCTGTTCCTGCACAAACAGCTCTACCAAAAGTTTGAAATCCTCATTTAATTCCCCTTCCGGAAACCGATGTTTCAAAAGCGGCTCTCTCTTCACCAGTTTCGTACAAAAAGAGCAGTCTGCCTGATGCAGAAGGAGTTCTTTGATAAAAGTCTCGGTATCGCAGAGACGTACCTCTTTCGGCGGTATACAGACATCTTCCAGACGACCGCCCGCTTCATCTCTCTCGTCCCTGGAAATCTGCACAATAGGAAGATCTTTTTCCTGAATAAGCTCTATCATCATCTGATATACATCAGAATCAATATAATCATCGCTGTCTATAAAACTGATATAATCACCGATTGCATTTTGCATCCCCAGATTGCGCGCCGAAGAGGCGCCGCCGTTTTCTTTATGATATACTCTGACTCTGTTATCCTGCTTTACAAAGGCATCACACAACTGCCCTGAGCCGTCCGTGGAACCGTCGTCTACCAGAAGCACCTCCAGGTTTTGATAGGTCTGATTTAAAATGGAATCCACACATCTTTTCAAACAATCCCGTGTATTATATACCGGTACAATTACGCTGATTTTCATTTCAAGTCTCCTTTTATCATTGCCGCATACATCTTCGCAGGCGAGATGGCAGGCGCCATACTCAAAGGTCCACTGACAGCCGGATCCACCCTGCCCTCTGCCAGCCCTTTTACAAACCGCAAAAGTTCTTCTGCCGCATGCTCCGCGTTCCATTCCCGAACAATGGTCTGATAGGCGGCGTAGCCCATTTCCTTTCGTTCTTCCCAATGTTCAAACAAATCTAAAACAAGTTTTTCCATCTCAGGATAGGAATCATCAGGATAAACAAGACCGTTCACACCGTGCCTGATCAAATACGGCGCAGCCCCGACCTGGGCGTTCACCACTTCCACGCAGCCGCTGTTCATCCCTTCGTTTACCACGGCTCCCCAGCCCTCCAGATAATTGCTGGTAAAAAGATGGATATGGCACCTCTCCATCACATCCCGCACTTTTAGAGGTTGCGTAAAACCATAAAATTCGATTTTTTCTGACACCCCTGTCATTTTTGCCTGCTGCCGGATAGCGGACTCCAACTCTCCGCCTCCCAGCATATGCATCCGAAAATCATATCCGTTCTTTTGCAGGCAGTCTGCGAGCTTCACCATATATTCCGGATGCTTCAGAGGAATAAATCTCCCCGCCCAGACGATCTGCAGCGGCTCATCCTTCTCTCTTTTCTTCATAGCGGCGAGAGTCTCTTCCGAATAGATCCTTGTTTCCGGAAAATATCCCCACCGAAACATCTTCCCCGGATAAGCGCCGATCAGATGAAAATCCGATGCGGTGTAGGCTCCTGCACATAGCAGATATACGTCCTTTTTCCGATACCTGATGTGTTCCTTATATTTTGCAAGAAGTCCTCTGGGCGAAACAGCCTTCCACTGTCCTTCCCGATAGAGTCTTTCGCTGATTCTTATCGTTATTTTCCCGGACTTTAGTCTCTCTGCTACAATATCTTCTCTGCCCGTCCAGCCAAACAATACCACATCACTTTCCATAATTTTTTGGCGGCACCTCGCTTCTTCTTCATAGAGACAACGCACAAAGGAAAGGCTTTTCACATCGACGCTCCAGCCCATAGCTACCCTTTCCTCTTCCATAGGCATGGTCTGTATGAAGCAGTAGTCATCTCCCAGTCTCTCATAGAGCGCGTTTGAAAAAGGAATCTGATGGTGATTGATATAGTTGGATACAAACGTTACGGTCATTCCGATCCCTTTCTCTCAGCTTACTATTTCCTCATAAATGCGAATCATCTTATAATAATTCTGGTCGGCGTCATGGGTCTCTCTGGCATGCCTTCTGGCATTCTGGGAATACTGCTGTGAAATGGATTCTTTACTGAAGATTTCGATCAGCTTTTCTGCCAGTCCTTCTACACTGCCTGCCGGATATAACAAACCGTCACCGCCATCCATTAAAATATTATGTACGCCTCCCACGTCTGCCGCTACACAGGGTACCCCAAGCAGCATGGCTTCTCCCAAAGAATTCGGCGAGTTCTCCAATGCGGAGGGGCAGACAAATACGTGGCTTTTCAAAAACTGCTCCTTCATTCCTTCCGCATCCAGACTGTCGAGCATGGTTACTTTTTCCTTTAAATGATTATCCCGGATCAGTTTCTTTAAATACTTTCCGTAAGCGGAACGTTTCAATCGATCCTGCCAGGTTTCGTTTCGCAAAATATTATTCCCCGCCACAAAAACTTGCGCCTCCGGATACTGCGCAAGCACCATCGGCATTGCCTGCAGCAGATAATGGAATCCTTTGAGCGGATAGTCTCCCTGACTTAAGAAAATGCTGTAAGGAATACATTCATTTCTTTTCCACCTGTCCCGATAGAAACAGCTGCGCATGGTTTCATTGAGTAAATGATAC
>JAFLTF010000008.1:0-9364 GCA_022510585.1 Lachnospiraceae bacterium | reverse complement strand
AGCGTATGCGGAAATTCCGTTCCGAAAATGTGTACAATATCCGGTTTGAAATCCTCAAGGATCTCTTTCATTCGATCTTCTATTGCACTGTCATATTTCTCCGGTGCACTTAAGTCCTCCATAAAACCGTAACAATGGCAGGACTCCTCTTCTCCAAACGTCATATCCCTGTCTATATTACCAAGTTCCTCCGTCACCGGAAATGCAATCCCCAATGTGATCCTGTTACGATGCTGTTCCTGTAAAAACCTGTCCATCATCGCAGTCAACCAGCCTTCCCGATTACTGTAAGGCACCCCTAACTGTCTTGCTATCGCCGGAAGTATAATATTGCATACCCAAAGAACCCTCATGATTTAACACCCTTTCCGTAATATATTTTCTTGAGTCTATTGTAAATGCCGGATGTTACCGAATTCCCGGCAATCCATGTGCGCAGTGGCGCAAGCGTCAAAAGCATCAAGATCCTGTATTTCCAAATCCTGCCCGGCGGCATATATTTCCGAACGATCTCCTTATGTTCGGAAGCGGAAACCTTTTTATTTATGCGAGTTTCCGAAAAACCGCCGCCCTCGTAATCAACCACCGGAATATCGCCATACACGAACGATACACCACCCTGGATCTCTTCGGTAAAAAAGCACCATAAAAACTGCTCGTAATCGGCCCGTACGCGATACTTTGTTTCAAAGGGATGGGCCAAAAGCAGCTTCCTGTCATAAAAACAGGCCTGATGACAGGGCACATTCCGGTAACACCCAAACGCATCCATTCTGGGATTTGAGGCCACCATCTGCCCGGTTCTCCTCTCATAGATATTCCCGTAATAAATACCTGTTTCCGAGTTATTTTCTCCAATCAACTTATGAATATCCGCAAGCACGTTTTTATGATAAAAAACATCTCCGCAATTTAAAAAATAAAGATATCGCCCTTTTGATTCCAATACTGCCTGATTCATGGCATCATAAATTCCGCTGTCTTTTTTCTCAACTAATTTAATGGAAGGTAAACCATCCGTCTTCCTTATTTCCTCTGCCGATATGCGCAACTCTTCTTTGACAAAATCAACGGAACCATCCGTGGAACAACCATCCTTAACGATGATCTCATAATTTTGATAAGTCTGCTCCCGAATGCTTAGAAGCGTCTTTTTTAACTTATCGCCGGGATTTAAGCAAACCACCAGAATAGAAAACTCTACATCCATGTAAATTCCTCGCTACTCTCCTAATTTACATCTGATAAAATATCCACCATATCATGGAAGAAAAATGTCTCATAGGGTAAGATCCGCAATCCGTTATCATATGCTCTGCTCATAAAGATCCCAAAATACAGGACCGCCGCCAAAATCATTCCCACCTGTAAAAACCTTCGCCACTTTTGCTCTTTTGTCTCTCTAAGAAGTGCCGGTAAAAACAAAATATGACTGACGGTCAGATAATATCCGATCCGTGAAAT
The DNA here is from genome assembly GCA_022510585.1 of Lachnospiraceae bacterium. Lineage (GTDB taxonomy): Bacteria > Bacillota > Clostridia > Lachnospirales > Lachnospiraceae > UBA3282. Next base: position 7,900 of record JAFLTF010000008.1, on the reverse strand, counting down.
GATCGGCAAAAAAGAACAGAATACATAGAGTGCCAATGCACCCAGATTCAGATAAAAATAAAACTGCAGCCGCCTGTTTCCACGTATAACTTTTTGATAATAAAACAGCGAAAGTACAAGCACCGCCAGGCAGCGCAGGATATTGATGTAACTTGTTCCGCCTTCCAGATATTCCGTATCCTCATAGGTGGGATATAAAAATACCACCACCTTCAGATAAAAATCCTGCCAGAGCAAAAAAGTGGTACAAAACAGTCCGGCCAACGCCAGCTGCCATTTTTTCCATGTGAGGGACGCCAGGAAATATAAGGGCAGGATAACGATCAGGGACTTGTGGAAAAAAGAACCCAGAATCACCAATAAAACAAAACGCCCCCACTGCCTGCGTACCACAAATTTCATGGAATATAGGGCAAGCGCCAAAGCAAGATAATAGCGCACGGTACTGAAGGTCTGAAAATAGTATCCCAGTGCCATGAACAGAAAATAGGTTATGGGAAATTCATCACTCTGCTCATAAATTGCCAACAGAAATAAAAAGATCGTCACAAACGCATAGATCGCAAATACAAGCAGGTAATTTTCAAAACCCGATATGCCGTAAATCACTTTTACCAGAAGGTTGAATCCCGGCTCCGTCGGAACATATGCGTCGGAATTGACCAGGTGCATGAACTCCACATACTTGGCATAATCGTTTCCCACATTCTGCCTGCAGGCAGAAAGGGCAAAAAGAACCAGAAAAACAGCAAGCAGGCAGATCCTGTTGCACATCTGCTGCCTTGTCACCTGATAGGGTTGCGTGACCGGGTGATTATCAATCATGCAGGCAAGCAATATTGTGCCTGCCGTAACTGTAAGATACAAAATCATAAAGATTGGATTCCCTTCTTCATCAAACGATATGCCTTCCCAAACGGAATCTCTGTACACATTTCTTTTCTATTTTTCAGTAAAAACCGAAGCGCAAAAATCCGGGAGGCTTTTCCGTACAGATAGCGGTAAAGAACGCCTCTGTCCACAAAAAACTTCTCCGTATATCCGTGAAACCAAGTAGATTCTCTCAAAGTCTCTTCTCCGATACAGACAGGAAGTGCATAGATTTTTAAACCTGCCCGCAGGCAGTCTTTGAGAAACAAGCTATCTTCCCCGTTGCTGTATCTTGCCCCGCCGCCGAACAAAAGAGAAAAATGCACATTCGCCTGCCGCAGGGCTTCCAATTTCCCGGAAATGCTGTAGGCCGGGTATCTGCCGTAATTATACCAATGAATCTTTTTGGCCCGGTCGTTCCAATAGGTCCTTCTGGAAGGATCTACCTTGACATTGAACAATATCATATCTGCTTTCGGATAACTGGTATAGGCTTCTCTGATCCTATCCTGATATCCCTTTGTCAAAACAATGTCCTCGTCCGAAAACAAACAGATATCCGCATCCGCATGTAAGAGCGCTGTATTTCTGCTCAGTCCAACACCTCGCTCCTTCATGGAAAAGCACTGTATCCTGCCAGATTTCCCGTCGGCTTCCAGAGAATATTCCTCATAATCATACCGATCACATTGATTTACAATGACGGCATCTGTCTCTATATTCATTTTTTCTGACAGCCTCGTCATATTTTGACCAACTGCCGATACCAAAACCTGCACTTTCATAGGTGATTGTAATACCATTTCATAAACCTCATATCAGCGTCCTGAATCAAAATGCCTGCCGGCTTACAGTCCTGCAGCTGCAGCTGCTCGATCCGATAAGCAAGAGACGCTCTGTCCATTTTTCCGTAGGGGATGGCAAGGAGCAGGCCGTCAGCTTTTTGCAGCTTCTCATACATCTGTTTTGTTATTGCATCATTCTTCCGAAGTTCCACAGTTTCAAGAGTCCCTGATTTCTCTGCAATATACTCCCGATTGATCTCTAAATCCTTCTGTAATTTTTCCGGCAATTCTCCTTCTTTTCCGGCTGTGTTTTGAAAACCCACAAAGGGAAGCGTGGTAACACTCTTTAAATCTCCCGGTACGTAAATCTTATCGTCCAGTACATAAATAAGAGCCATTGCAAGCAATGTAAGTACCAAGGCAGTCACAAGCCCGACCAACACCGCCTGCAGAAGTCTCGGATCTGCTACGACCATTCTGGCTTCGGTTTCTTTGATCACTTCAATATTAATAAATTCTTTTTCCCGCTTTCCCATATCTACCAAGGAAAGGTCTGTCGCCTTCAAAATCTCCTCTGTTTTGTCCGCATCAAAAGTTGTGATCGTAACGGTAAGAAGCCGCAGATCGGAAAGAATCTGAGCAGAGGTTGCCGCTATCACTTCTTCTTCCGTATACCGATCCGGCAAATAGGACATTGTAGTATCCAGGATACGATCTGTAGACATCAGGTCATTCCATGTGTAGCCGTTGTATGCCTGATAGACTTCCCCTGTTTCATCCGGTGCAAAATTCAGATACACCTTAGACTCTGCCCGATACTCTCTGGTACTGCTTAAGACCACATGCTGCAGCAGATAGATACCGCCTCCGAGCACAGCGCCTAAAACTGCCGCAAGTACCGCGATCCAGAATTTCTGCAGAAAAAGGATAAACAGTTTTTTACAATCCATACCTTCATTTGCGTATTTCATTTTGATAACCCTGCCTTTCTGCCGCGGGATTTTATGTCAGTTTTTCTTGGAAGCCGTTACCTGATTGCTGTCCACACCTTCCGTGCTCTCCGGTTTAAATAAAATCTTTAAGGTCAACAGCATCAGCCGCAAATCCATCCATACGGAATAATTTTCAATATAAGTCAGATCTAGTTTCAATTTATCGTAAGGTGTCGTATTGTATTTTCCATATACCTGGGCATAACCTGCAAGCCCCGCTTTTACTTTCATACGAAAGGCAAACTCCGGCATCTCTTCCAGATACTGCGCAATGATCTCCGGACGCTCCGGACGGGGACCGATAAAAGACATATCCCCTTTTAAAATATTGAATAACTGCGGCAGCTCATCAATGCGGACTGCGCGAATAAACTTTCCAATAGGCGTAATCCGTGTGTCATTTCTTGCCGCCAATCTTGCAACACCATCCTTTTCCGCATCCACACGCATACTGCGGAATTTGAGAATGTAGAATTCTCTGGAATCGATGGTACAGCGAATCTGTTTATAAAAAACCGGACCGCCGTCATAGACTTTGATCGCAATTGCCGTAATCAGCATAATGGGGGAAGTGATCACGATCAAAATGGCGGCGCAGACCAGATCGATCATCCTTTTGACGACCCGCTGTTCAATTTTCAGAGCATATTCTCTTGTCAATAAAATCGGTGTATCAAACAGATGCAGTTGGTCGGAACCTTTCACCAACACATCAGAGATCTTCGGCATCATATAAACACGCACGGATCTACTGTAACAATATTTCAGAAGATCATTTCTGTCCTTCGTGGAAATATCCCACAGCACAACCGCGCCGTAGCCATCTTCCATTTTTTTCTTAATGACCTCCATGCCCTCGGATATATTGATGCAGCTTCCCAGAATATACTTGTCCTTTCTGGAAGCAAACTTATTGATGATATCATCCACGGGACGTTCTCCGTGAACGAGCAGCAGCCTTCTTGGCGGAAAAGCCTTATGATAAAAAAGATTGCAAAGATACACCCATACAGCTGACAGCACAACCTGAATCAGCATCGTCAATAAAATAGGCTTGACGGCTACCAGCCAGTTGGCTATCAGAGAAACCTGAAAATAGGAGATCACATTGACCGAAAGCAAAGCAAAAATCTGAGAAAAATAAACATCTATCGGTTTCAAATACCCGATTTTTAATCCTTCAAATGTTCCGGTAAAGAAAAACAATAGCACAAAATAGATCAGTAATATCAGCACATGTCCTTTAAAATAATATCTCAGCTGACGATGCGTATGCAGAAACGGATAATACTGCGTCAGCCAAAAATAGGCATACACTGCCGTTTGCAAAAATAATCCGATCACGGAAAGCTGCAATATGATATATCTTTTCAAAGAATCTATCCGCCTCAAACCATTAACCATGCCTTTCTCTCAATCTCATCTGTAAGTCCGCAGGTTTGTTATATGCGCCTTAGGGTTGCACGTATCGCCCATAAACAAAAACAGAACGCACTAACCGGAACGGTCAATCCTTCTTCTCTTCGATACAGATTCCAAATTCTTTTCATTGCCATGAATTTATTTGAAGACAGACTTCCTGCCGGCCGCCTGTAAATTGCAAGTACTTCATTTAAGCCATAGGCTGTATATCCGGCTCTGAGAACCTTCCACCAGGTTGCCGTATCTTCACTTTCCACTTCCGGCATCCGTATTTGTTCTTTGGTAAGCTGCTTCATATCGAACATGACAGTCGTGGTAAAAATGACCGTCCTGCTTAAAGCCTTACGATAGGTCAATCTCTCCGGTACCGTAACAATCTTGCCGGTTCCCTGTGCCTTCTCATCACCAAACTCATAGGCGGTAAATACGAAAGCAGCTTGCTTATCCTTCATAAAGATAAGCTCCCTCTCCAACTTCTGCGGAAGCCAGACATCGTCTGCATCCAGAAATGCTATATATCTTCCCTTCGCCTGCTCGATTCCGGTATTTCTTGCTCTGGCGGCCCCTTCATTTTGTTCTTTTCGAATCAGACGAATAGGTTCCGTCTCCTGGATCATGTTTTGAATGATCTTGGCGCTGTCATCCGGCGAATGATCATCCACCAGAATCAATTCCCAGTTTTGATAAGTCTGCCTTCTAACCATCTCTATCGTCTCAGCAATATAGGGGGCTGCCTTATATACCGGAACGATGATGCTGACCATTTCTTCCTTTCCCATCAGAAATCCTCTTTTACCAGATAAATAGGTCTTTTCTTAACTTCCATGTAGGTCTTGGATAAATACTGCCCTACAATGCCCAGACAAAACAACTGTACACCGCTAATCAGGGAAATGATACAGACTAGGGAAGGCCAGCCGTCAGTCGGGTCGCCAAATACAAGTTTGCGTACGATCGTCACAATGATCAACAGGAAGGCCGCAAAACAAAACAGGACTCCCATAACGGAGGCAAAGGCAAGCGGGACGGTCGAAAATGCCGTTATTCCCTCAATCGAATACAGGAACAGTTTCCAAAACGACCATTTCGACTCTCCCTTCTTCCGTTCCACATTTTCATATTCAAGCCACTTTGTTTCATAACCTACCCAGCCGAAAATTCCTTTTGTAAAGCGGTTATACTCTGTCATAGACAAGATCGCATCCACTACCTGTCTGGTCATCAACCTATAATCCCTTGCACCGTCTACGATCTCCGTTCTTGAAATATTATTCATAAGGCGATAGAACATTCTGGCAAAGAAAGACCGTATTCTCGGTTCTCCTTTTCTTGTAACCCTTCTGGTGGCTACAGAATCATATCCCTCTTCAATATAGGAATACATCTCCGGCAAAAGCGAGGGCGGGTCCTGCAGATCAGCATCCAGTAAAACCGCATAATCCCCTTTCGCTTTCTGCAGTCCCGCATAGATAGCCGCTTCTTTCCCAAAATTTCTGGAAAAAGAAATCAGATGCACTCTTTCATCTTTCTCATGCAGTTTCTTTACTTCTTTTACGGTACCGTCTTTCGAGCCGTCATCAATATAAAGAAATTCTACTGCCAGATCTTTTTCCCGAAAAAAAGATTCGTTCTTTAATACCTCATGATAAAAATCCTGTATATTCTCTTCTTCATTATAGCATGGTACGATGATGCTCAATAAACTCATTTCATTCTCCGTTCTATAAAGCCGTTTATGCTTATTATTTCCATTTTATCATGAATACACAAAAAAAGGAAGGGATGATATCTCCCTTCCGATTCCCTTCCCGATTATTTCTTTCAAACGAAACCTTGTTCCAGGCGGACATAATCCGCAACCGATGCAATATATTCACTGTTAGTGGGTCTGTTGTTGCCCGAACCGTTGCTGTAACCAAACAGTTTTTTAAACAATTCTCCGTTTCCTCTCTCCCATGAAACTTCTATTGCATTGCGAATCGCCCTTTCAATCTTTTGGTCTGTCGTCATATATTGCTTGGCCAGATCCGGATAAAGCAGTTTGGTCACACTGCCGATCAGTTCCATATCCTCCACACACATACCGATAGCAGTCCGCAGATATTGATATCCTCTCAGATGCGCCGGTATGCCAAGCTCTAACATCAACCCTGAAATGACTGTTTCAGCCTCCGTTTTTTCAAGCACATTACTGTTCATTGTATCATTCCCCTTTATAGTATATCTCAATATTATATTATGGAAAATCTTACCATAAAGGGGCGAAACTTGTAAACTGTAAGGTATCGCACGAATGTACTAATCCTCCAATGCTTCCTCATCACTCCACAACCTGACCGACTTTCCAAAGACTTCGCTATAAACCGCATTCTCACCTTTTTTTATCCATTCCGCTGCATGCTGAACCTTATTTCCATAGGCACCGGCGCCTCCTCGCATTTCCCCTTCACTGTCAATAATGAATTCCATAAAGCCGTAATATTCTTCCTCCGCTCTGCCGCCCAGAATAAATTTATGCGTATTTCCCTCTTCATCTATCACATCAATGAAATAAGGTTCCGTTTCCGATATCAGATCCGTAATATCCGTTTTTCCCCCGTCACCGGTAAAATATAACCTGTCTTCTTCCAATAAAAGCGGCACTCCCGATTCCGTATCTCCGCCCACTTCCACCGCTGTGCTCGATTTTACTTCGCCGAGTATTGTAACGCTTTCCTCCGTCTCATAAATCGCGCCTCCGCTTATAAAAGTAAGCACGGCACGAAATCCGTCTGACATTGCATAGGCAACTCCTCCTATGGATAGCAGACAAATGAGAAAGATAACTGCTGCTCCCAGAAACTTTTTTAATCTGACTTTTTGCAGAGACTTCAAATTTACTTCTGACTGATTCTGCGCATTCCGTTCTTTTAGTTTGTGTAAAATCCTTTCCGTATACTCATCTTTCTCGTTCTGACTAAGCTCTTTAACATCGTAATAATCCGGGTTGGTTTCTACCTGATTTATCATATAAAAAATATCGTTCTTCATTTTAGACCTCCACACTAATTAATTAATAAATTTTCAAACCACTCTCTCAGGAAATAAATCCCGCATACGCTTTCTTGCTCTGGAAAGCCTTTTATAAATTACACTTGGATTGGTCTGAAAACTTTCACATACGGCTTCCATTGTCATTCCCTCTACAAATAATTTCTCAAACAGATCTCTGTCCTCGGGTTTCAGACATTGCAGGATTGCTTCTGTCTCACTCGATATCTCCTGCTCCATCAAACGAAGCAGTTCTTGATCTTCCGCCGCAATCTCTTCCGTCAGAACAACATCCTCAAAATGCTTCCGATACCGTCTTAAATAATCAATGGATCTATAACGGGCAATTCCAGCTATCCAGTTTTGAAAAGTGCTTAAGCTTTCGTCAAAACTGCCGATATGCTCCCACACATTCAAAAATACATCATCGAAACATTCTTCCTGCTCTTCCTTAAGCAGATAAAGATGCTTACCGATCACGGATCTTACCAAGCCTCCATATTTATCAATAATATAGCGTAATGATTCTTCATTTCCGTTTTTCATTTCCACTAAGAAATTCTCATCATCTATGAAGCTTACAGCTTTTTTACCGAAACGATTTTCTCCTCGCTCCTTTTTTCTTTTGCCGCCCTGCATTTTTCTGCTCCCCTCACTTCCCACGTTTCAAATAAAACGAAATCATTCTCTTTTCATGTCCTGTTATCCTGACATCTATTATTACGCATTGAATTTTCAAAATCTGACCGATGAAACAAAAAAACTCCTTCTTATGCTTTCGATTTCGTGACAAAATGTATC
>JAFLTF010000079.1 GCA_022510585.1 Lachnospiraceae bacterium | reverse complement strand
GAAGGTCATGAGGATGTATATGAGAAAGTTTTTGAGATCATGGAGAAACATGATATTGAATGCTTGTTCTATGCAGGCGGCAACGATTCCATGGATACGGTAAAAATGCTGTCCGATTATGCGGCTGCCCACAACAAACCGCAGAGATTTATGGGTGTTCCCAAAACAATTGACAACGATCTCCCGATCACAGATCATTGTCCGGGCTATGGCTCAGCAGCAAAATATATCGCTGCCAGCATGAAAGAGATCATCCGCGACAATGAGTCCTTCGGCGCACAGAAACCAACGGTTTGTATTGTTGAGATCATGGGACGTAACGCAGGCTGGCTGACAGCCGCAGCAGCTCTTTCAAAGGGAGATGACTGCAGCGGTCCCGATGCTATCTATCTGCCGGAGCGCGTTTTTGATATGGACAAGTTCATGGCGGATGTTAAGAAACTTGCCGCTGAGAAATCTTCCGTTGTGATTGCCGTATCGGAGGGCGTTCAGGTAGCAGACGGAAGATATGTATGCGAGCTTGGCAAAGAAGTAGCGGTTGACGCATTCGGACATAAACAGATGTCAGGTACGGCAGCGATGTTAGCGAATATGGTTGCTGCCGAAACAGGCTTAAAGACGCGCGCGGTTGAGTTTTCAACCTTACAGCGTGCTGCAACTCACCTGGCTTCCTTGACGGATATCAATGAAGCATTCCAGGTTGGTTATGATGCGGTAAAAGCTGCTGAAGAAGGCAAGACCGGTATGATGATCACACTGGACAGAAACGGTGACTGCCCTTATCAGTGCGGTACCAGCGCATATGACATCCATGCCATCGCAAATGTGGAAAGAAAAGTTCCCGATGAGTGGATCACAGCGGACGGCAAAGGCTTAAACGATGGTTATGAGCAGTATGCAAGACCGCTTATTATGGGCGAACTGCATCCGTTATATGTAAACGGTCTGCCCCGTCATCTGGTTCGTAAGAGTTAAGTTGCGGTAATCTGATCGAATAGAGATTTATAAAAACATGTGTTATTTTATTATCACTAAAAATAAAAGGCTGAATCAATTCAGGGTTCAGCCTTTTTTGCAAAAGCGATAGGGAGATAGCTTATGGCACAGGAGAATGCTCAAAAAACTACAAAGATTCTGATTGTGGATGATGTAGAAAGCAACCGCTTTGCCTTGCGTGATATCATTCAGGATATGGGATATCAGCCTATTTTGGCAGAAAACGGCGTGCAGGCTTTGAAAGTTGTTTATAGGATACAGCCGCAATTGATCATCTCGGATATATCCATGCCGGAAATGGATGGATATGAACTTTGTAAGGTATTGAAGGAAAATCCGGATACCAGGAATATTCCACTCATCTTTATTTCTGCCTTTGACGACCCGTCGGATGTAGTGAAGGGATTTGATCTGGGGAGTGAAGATTATATTACAAAACCGTTTATTCCCAAAGTAGTCAAGGCAAGACTGAAGCTCCATCTGCGGCTCTGTGATGCCACGAATGAACTGACGGACATGAACAGACGTCTGCAGGCATCTGTCGGTGAGCAGCTCCATCAATTGGAAATGGAGAAGAAGAATGTTTTATATGCTTTGATTCGTGTGGCAAGGGAGAATGCGGGATATGATAAGGACCATATGGAACGTCTTTGCTATAACTGCCGGATACTGGCGGAGGCTATGCAGTTGTCTGCAGAGTATGGACAGCAGATCTCCGATTCTTACATAGATACCATTGAGCTTGCCGCGCCGCTCTGCGACCTTGGAAATGTGGCGATACCTACAGAGCTTTTACAGAAGAAGGAAGATCTTTCCGAAAATGAAATCGAAGTGATTCGTACGCACGCTACGATTGGTGCTAAGGTACTTCAGGATATCAAAGATACGGGAGATAATAATGATTTTCTTCAAATGTCCATTGATATTGCACATTATCATCATGAGAACTGGGATGGAAGCGGTTATCCCTGTGGAATAAAAGGAGATGAGATTCCTTTGGCAGCGCAGATCGTATCCGTAGCAAGCGCATACTGCGCTATGACGGAGAACCGTGTTTATAGAGATTCTTATCAGGTTTTGGAAACATTGGAAATGATGGAGCAGGATGTCGGAGTAAAATTTAATCCCTGCATTTTCCAGATACTGCGTAAGATTTATCGTCAGATGCGCTAGGATAAGATTGGAGGGGGTTCATTTGGAATTTTTTAATCAGAATAAACAGCGGCAGCAGGGGACGGAACGGCTTGTAATGATTTTCTACAGCCTCTATACGATAAATATGTGTATCAGTTCGATACATGACGGTAATGCAGCCTGGGTTGCAGGGTTTATGGCAACAGCGCTTTTTATTGCCTGGGTCATTCTTGCAACGAAATACCGTAACTTTCGGATCAGAGTGACGATTACCAGTATACTGATGCAGTTTTCCATTATTTTATATGCTGCGCATCTGGATGAACTATCCAGAATAACGCCTATTTTCATGCTTGTGGAAGTCCTCATAGCTTTTTATGGATTTTCCGATGTTTTTTGTACCACGCTTTTCTCATTGGCATTTGTTATTTTCTATCATGGTGTCATTCTGGACTCCTTTCGTTATTTGTCCCAGGAAGAGTTCATCCACCTGTCTGCTCAGCTCGCCTACATTCTGGGTGCAGAGCTGGCGCTTTTCATATGGGTAAAAAACCGCAGTAGAGTCAACGGTCAGGTATATGAGATGATTGAAGCGCTGATGGAAGCGGAGCAAAGTAAGGACGACTTTCTTTCCAATGTCAGCCATGAGATCCGTACGCCTGTCAATACGATCTGCGGAATGAGTGAAATGGCTCTGCGGGAACAAGATATAGATAAAATGCGGGAAGAGTTGTTTGATATCCGGGATGCCGGACAGAATCTTATGTCACTTGTCAGTGATATCCTGGACTTTTCTCAATTACAGCTTGGAAAAATGAACCTTGAAGAAGAAGCCTACAACATCACCTCTACCATCCATGACCTGATCAATATGGAAATGGCGCGGAAAGGTGATAAAGATATTGAGCTGATCATAGACTGTGCTGCGGATATTCCGACGGAACTTCTTGGGGATGAACAGAAAATCAGAAGAGTGGTCATGAATCTGGTAGACAATGCCATCAAGTTTACGAATGAAGGCGGCATCATCATTAAGATCACCGCGAGAAAAGAAGATTACGGCGTCAATCTGTGTATCTCCGTAAAAGATACCGGAATCGGCATAGGTGCAGATAACCAGGAGAAGTTGTTTGAAAGCTTCAGTCAGGTGGATACCGGAAAGAACCGTCAGAAGGGCGGTATCGGCCTGGGCCTGGCAATTTCCAAAGAATTGATCCAGAAGATGGGCGGAACGATGACCGTACGGAGCCGTCTGGGTAAAGGCAGTGTTTTTAATGCAGTCATACCACAGAAAGTAATGAACGAAAAACCGATTGCAGATCTGGTTGACAGAGAATCGCTGAATATAGGAATCTATATGAATTTGGAACAGTTTGATATGATGACGATTCGGGATGAGTATGCCAGTGTCATTATCCATATGATCGAGCAGCTGCAGGTAAAAAGCCATGTCTGCCGAAATCTTCAGGAATTGAAGCGCAGAATCGACAAAGACTCTTTTACCCATATCTTTATCAGTCTGGTAGAGTATCAGGAGGATGAAGAATACTTCAATGAACTGTCTTTGTCCACCAAGGTCATTATTGTAATCGACCGCCCGCAGGAGAAGTATGTTGCCAATTCGAGTCTGATCAGGCTCTATAAACCTTTTTATATCTTACCGGTAGTCTCTATATTAAACGGAAATGAAAGTACGAAAGACACAAAACAAATGATCCGTCAGGGTAAGTTTATAGCTCCGAGTGCGCATATATTGGTGGTGGACGATAACCGCATGAATATTCGTGTGGTAGAAGGTCTGTTAAAAGAATATAAAATCAAAGTATCCTATGCAACCAGCGGAATGGAAGCATTGGATCTTATTGAAAACATGTCCTATGATTTCGTCTTTATGGATCATATGATGCCGGAAATGGACGGAATCGAAACGATGCATCGCATTCGGGATAAAGGCGGTCATTATTATCAAAGGGTTCCCATTATTGCATTGACCGCAAATGCAACTCCGGGAAACAGGGAAATGTTTCTGGATGAAGGTTTTGATGATTTCGTAGCGAAACCCATTGAGATCTCCGTACTGGAACGTGTATTGAAGCGGAACCTGCCACTTGAAAAGATCATTTACCAGACAAAAGAAGAGCGGGAAGTTGGGGGACAGGATAGCGCTGCGCTCAGCAATACTCCTGAAGATAAGAAAAACGTCGCAAAAATAGAAACCACACAGGAAGAGCCGGAAGAAAAAACAGCGGAAGAAGACGAGTTTACAATCGGTGATTTTGATGTGAAACAGGGGATACTCTACTGCGGCGGCAAAGAGGAATATTTGGAGATCCTGGCGGCTTGTTATGAAGAGGCTGAAGAAGAATGCGGATTCATCAACGGTTTGTTTGAGAAACAAGATTGGCCTAATTATACCATCCGCGTCCATGGTTTGAAGAGTACCATGAAAAATATCGGCGCAAATACTCTTTCCGAAAAGGCCAAGGCGCTTGAACTGGCAGGAAAGAAAAATGATATCGATTTTGTTTTGGCTAATCACGAGGATATGCTTGCGGAATATCATCGTGTCATAGAGGATATCGGGCAGTCTCCTTTGGTTCAACCGCTGCTGGCTCTGCCTGGGGATGAAACTTTTGCCGGGCAGGAGGAAACGGTGGAAACGAAGAATCTGCCGGAGTTGGATGAGGAGACCTTTGACAAGCTGACCATGGAACTGGAAGATGCTATGTATACGCTGGAAGAAGAGCAGATGCTTGCAGTCCTTTCCCGTATGCAGGAATATCAATACCGTCAGACAGCGTTGGCAGCAGCACTGGAGCCGGTGAAGAAGAAGATAGAAATGTCGGATTATATGTCAGCAGTAGATGCTGTGACCCGGATTAGAGAAAAAATAAAAGAAGAGCAGGAAGGAGGAAACGCAGGATCATGAAAGAGCAGTGGAATAAATTCAAAGAATTGATCTTTGGAAGAGAGCTTGAATTGCGGGAGCGGACATTTCGGATCATCAGTCTTGTTGGAAGCGTGCTGGCAGTTTTCGGGCTTATAGAAAGTATGCCCCTTTTAGATGAAAAAACCTTTGTGGTCGCTATTTTTGTTTTGCTGGTGGTTTTTGGCGCTGCGTTTCTTGCCACTTTTAAATATCGCAGGGTCGACCTGGCATCCATGATATTAGGCGTTCTTATTATTGTGATCATTTTTCCCATTATGTTTTTCTTAAACGGTGGCTTGGAGAGTGGTGCAACTGTTTGGTTCTCTCTGGGGTTATTATATGTGTTCATGATGTTTAATGGGAAAAGAATGGTATTTTTTATCTTTCTATCCATTCTCGTGGATATTGCTACCTATATCTACGGCTATCAGCATCCGGAAGTCATTGTGCCGCTGGATTCTACGGGAGCAGAGTATCTGGATTCTCTGTTTTCTGTACTTGCGGTAGGTTTTGCCGGTGGTGTTATGATCAAGGTCCAAATGAAATTGTTCTCCATCGAGAGTGCCATTGCTAGGAAGCAGCAGGAAGAACTGGAAAGGGTGAGCGCTTCCAAGAACAGCTTTTTTGCCAGTATGAGCCACGAGATCCGTACGCCGATCAATACGATCGTGGGCTTGAATGAAATGATTCTTCGGGAAAGCAATGAAAATGTAACAAGGGAATATGCCCATAGCATTCAGAGCGCCAGCAAAATGCTGTTAAGTCTGGTCAATGATATTTTGGATCTGTCGCAGCTGGAAATGAAGAAGATGGAAATTGTTCCCACGCAGTACAAGACCACGGAACTGTTCGGCAATCTGATCGATATGATCTATGTCCGCCTGAAGGAGAAGAAAATAGAGCTTCAGTTGGATATTGATGAAAATATTCCCTCTGTTTTGTGGGGTGATATGAAAAGGATCCATCAGGTGATCTTAAATATCCTTACCAATGCGGCAAAATATACGGAGAAAGGCTCTGTCACTTTTTCTGCCCATGTGGAATCAAAGGAAGAGGGGGATGTTCGCTTAAGGATTACGGTTGAGGATACCGGTATCGGTATCAGGAAAGAGGATCTGGAGTATATCTATGATTCCTTCCAACGGGTGGATATCCGTAAAAATCAAAAAGTGGAAGGCAGCGGTCTGGGGCTTGCCATTACCAAACAGCTGGTGGATATGATGGAAGGAGAAATCACGGTAGACAGCATCTATATGAAGGGTTCTACTTTTACGGTCATTCTGCCTCAGAAGATAGTGGACGAGACGCCTATCGGAGATATCAGGTTCCTGTCCAGGAGTTTAGACGAAGAAGAAAGATACAACCGCAGTTTTGAGGCGCCGGAAGCGAGGGTCTTGATCGTAGACGACAATTACATGAATTCCATGGTTGAGCAGAAGCTGCTGCAGGAGACTAAGGTGCAGGTAGATGTTGCCAGAACCGGGAAAGAATGTCTGGAAATGACCAAGAGAAAATACTACCATGTCATTCTGATGGATTATATGATGCCCGAAATGGACGGGATACAGACCCTTAAGCAGCTTAGAAGGCAGGAAAACGGTCTGTGCCGTGACAGTGCTGTAGTAGTGTTGTCGGCAAATTCCGCTGCGGAATCGGGAGCAAACTATTTAGAGGACGGTTTTGACGGTTATTTGGAAAAACCGATTCAGGGAGCAGCATTAGAAGCGGAGATCTTGAAATTCCTTCCTGAAGATATCATAGAATATCGCATGCAGCCGGGAGAATCGGATAAAGAGGCTGAAATTACGAAAGTATCTCATAAAAAAAAGAAAAAAGTCTATATTACGACAGACTGTGTCAGCGATTTGACAGGGGATATGCTGGAGAAATATGACATTGGTGTCATTTATGTTTATATTAGAACGAAAACCGGACGTTTTGTGGATACGTTGGAGATTTCTTCGGACAGTATCAATCAGTATGTGACAGATATGAACAGTAATGCTGTTACAGAGAGTGTTTCTGTGAATGAATGCGAAGAATTCTTTGCCGAAGCGCTGGGTCATGCCGAGCAAGTGATTCATATTTCCATGGCGAAGAATGTTGGAGAAAGCTACAGCACTGCGGTAACGGCGGCGCAATGCTTCGACCATGTGCGTGTTATTGATTCCGGTCAGATATCCTGCGGTCAGGCTCTGGTGGTTTTGTATGCGGGACAGATGGCTCTGGAAGGATATACTGCGGATCAGATCTGCGATAGGATAGAGAAAATAAAAAAACAGGTGTTAAGCCATTATATCATGCCCTCTGCAAATCTTTTTTATCAGCGTGGGCGTCTGGGTAAGCTCATGGGAAGAATGTGCATGCTGTTTAAATTGCATCCTACGATGAAAATGGTCCAAAGCGATACCGCGATCGTAGGGGTAATGGGCGGCCGGCTGGAAAATGCCTGGAAGAGATTTATCCATCACCATTTGGTCAAACGCAGGCGGAAGATTCATAAAGGAATCGTTTACATCTGCCATGCAGGCTGCAGTGTTGAACAGCAGGAGATGATCCGCCGGGAAATACTCAAATGGGTTCCTTTTGAGAAGGTGGTCATTCAGAGGACTTCTGCTTCCATTGCATGTAATTCCGGAATAGGAACTTTCGGACTGGGATATTATATCAATATTAAAGAAGAGGAATGGTATAAGTCTTCCTAAATAGTAAATAATAAAATTTTTAAAAGAGTGGTTTACAAAATCACTCTTTTTTGGTATATTTAATCTGTGGAAAACGATTTCCATATTGTTGGAAAGTTTTCTGACTCTTATTCTAAGAAAGAAACTGAAATGGTATCAATTAAAGATGTAGCAAAACAAGCCGGGGTGGCGATCTCTACCGTATCCAAAGTACTGAATCATTACCCGGGAATCAGCGAAGCAACAAAGAAAAAAGTAAATCAGGCAGTGAAAGAGTTGAATTTTGTTCCAAACTCAGTAGCTTCCGCGCTTTCTTCCAAACAGTCGGGCAGGGTGGCATTGCTGCTTGACTTAAGCAATGTTTCCCAAACAGTGGATGAAGTGAATATGAATTATCTGGTGGGCGCTATCAATCAGGCGGTAGAGATGAATCTGGACGTCATCACCGTTTTTTATTCTATGATAAAAGACATGTCCGTAGAAAATGTTATCCGCTATTTTCAGTCACAGAGTATTACAGGGCTGGTTATTTTCGGCATGTCCAAGGATGATAAAGTCCTGCATAAGCTGATCGATTCCGAAATTTTTAAAATCGTAACCGTGGATGCGCCGCTTATCAATGAGAGCACTTCCTGTGTCTGGGTCGATCAGGCAAAGGCACAGTATGAAGTGGCAAAAAAGACCATAGAAGAGAATGGGTGTAAGAGCATCCTGTATTTTGCGGGAAAGCGGAACGGTTATGTAACGGAGGAGAGATTAAAGGGCATTAAGCGGCTGGCGGAAGAACTGGAACTTCCCATACTGATCAGGAACGGCAACTTTTCCGAACTGGAAGCCAGAAAAAACACTTTTAAATATGCGAAGAATAAGGATGTTGTGGTCTGCGCTTCCGATCTTATGGCGATCGGGGCTATGAAAGCGTTGATCGATATGGATATTTTTCGTCCCGTCTGCGGCTTTGACGGTATCACACTGATGGGATATGCCGGGAAACAGATGAATACGGTACGCCAGAACTTTGCCGGAATTGCCGCGAAGGCGGTGGTTGAATTAAAACGTCTGCTGGATGGCGGGAAGGGAATGGAAATCGTTCTGGACTATGAACTGATCCGCATGAAATATCTGGATATTATTTGTTAGAGCAAAAAGACCTTATAAAGCAAACATATATAAAGAAAGTATATATTTATTCAAAACAGGAGGTATTATTATGGCACAGGCAAGTAACCTGAAAAGAGATGTATTGGTAATGAACCTGGAAAAAGAACTGGAGGAGCAGACAAAAAGCTCTTACGGCAAGAGCGTTGCGGAGTGCAGTAACGAAGAACTGTATTACAGCCTGCTTCTGTTGTCTAAGAAACTCATGAAAGTTTCCGAACCGATTGAAGGCGAAAAGAAGATCTATTATATTTCCGCAGAGTTTTTGATCGGTAAATTGCTGTCCAATAACCTGATCAATCTTGGAATCTATGATAAACTGAATGACATATTAAAGAAAAACGGCAAAGAATTAAGCGTCATTGAAGAGATCGAGCCGGAACCTTCTCTGGGAAACGGCGGTTTGGGACGCCTTGCAGCCTGCTTTTTGGATTCCATCGCATCTTTAGAGCTTCCGGGCGAGGGCATCGGTCTGAATTATCATTTCGGTCTTTTTAAACAGGTTTTCAAAGATAAACTGCAAAAGGCTGAGAAAAATGACTGGATCGAGGATAAGTCCTGGCTGACCAAAACGGACGTGACTTTTGATGTAGCCTTTGGAAAGAAAAAGGTAACATCCAGACTCTATGATATTGATGTGGTAGGATATGACACAGGTGTCAATAAACTGAGACTGTTTGATATTGAGACCGTGGATGAGAGTCTTGTAAAAAAGGGAATTGATTTTGATAAGGAAGAGATTGAAAAGAACCTGACTCTGTTCTTATATCCGGATGATTCCGATGAAGCCGGAAATCTGCTTCGTATCTATCAGCAGTATTTCATGGTGAGCAATGCCGCACAGCTGATCTTAAGAGAGATGAAGGAGAAAAAGTATGACCTCCGCAGGATGTATGACCATGCGGTCATCCAGATCAATGATACACATCCCACCATGGTCATTCCGGAATTGATCAGAATCCTGGTAAACGAAAAGGCATTTACCATGGACGAAGCTATTGAAGTGGTAAGCAAGACCTGCGCTTATACCAACCATACGATTCTGGCGGAAGCATTGGAAAAATGGCCTTTAAAATACCTGGAAAAAGTGGTGCCTCAGTTAGTGCCGATCATCAAGGAACTGGACAAGAGAGTTGCTGCGAAATATGATGATCCCAAAGTGCAGATCATTGACGAAGATGACAGGGTACATATGGCCCATATCGATATCCATTACGGATTTTCCGTAAACGGCGTTGCCGCGATCCACACGGAGATTTTGAAGGATACCGAATTAAATGCTTTTTATAAGATCTATCCTGAGAAATTCAATAACAAGACAAACGGTATTACGTTTAGAAGATGGCTATTATCCTGTAACCGCGAGCTGGCAGGTTTCCTTTCCGAGACCATCGGAGATGGTTATAAGAGAGATGCGGATAAGCTGGAAAAACTGCTGGAATATAAAGATGACGCACAGGTCCTTGCAAAGATTGCACAGATCAAGATGAACCGGAAGAAAGACCTTGCCGCCTATGTGAAAGAGGTAGAAGGCGTTACCCTGAATCCTGATTCTATCTTTGATATTCAGTCCAAGAGACTGCATGAATACAAGCGTCAGCAGATGAACGCCTTGTATATTATTCATAAATATCTGGAGATCAAGGCCGGAAAGAAACCACTAAGACCGATGACTTTTATCTTCGGCGCAAAGGCGGCGCCTGCTTATGTGATTGCACAGGATATCATTCATCTGCTTCTGGTACTGCAGGAGATCATCAATAACGACCCTGAAGTAAGTCCGTACATGACGGTTCTCATGGTAGAAAACTACAATGTATCTTATGCGGAAAAGTTGATTCCGGCCTGTGATATCTCCGAGCAGATATCCCTGGCGTCCAAGGAAGCTTCCGGAACGGGCAATATGAAGTTTATGTTAAACGGCGCCGTTACCCTTGGCACTTCCGACGGTGCAAACGTAGAGATCCATGAACTGGTCGGCGATGAAAATATCTATATTTTCGGTGAAAAGTCCGAACAGGTCATTGCGCACTATGAAAAGGCGGATTATGTATCGAAGGATTACTATAAGAAGAGCAAAGTCATCAAAGAAGCAGTAGACTTTATTGTCAGCAAGGAAGCACTGAAAGTCGGTCATAAGAAGAATCTGGAAAGGCTTTATAAGGAACTGTTGAATAAAGACTGGTTTATGACGCTTTTGGACCTGGAGGATTATATTAAGACAAAAGATAAGATGATGGCCGATTACGAGGATCAGAACAAGTGGAGAAAGATGATGCTTATAAACATTGCCAAGGCAGGCTTCTTCTCATCTGACAGGACGATTGCGGAGTATAACAGGGATATTTGGAAGTTGAAATAAATAGCGATTGTTATTAAATAATTGAAACCCGGAAGGTG
>JAFLTF010000078.1:8326-11308 GCA_022510585.1 Lachnospiraceae bacterium | reverse complement strand
TTACTCCACAGCTCCGATCAATTCCTGTACATCTTCTATACCATATTGCTTCATATACGCTTCGATCCCCTCGATCACTTCTATTGTTGCATAGGGATTTACAAAGTTCATGGCGCCTACCGCTACTGCCGTGGCACCGGCAAGCAGAAATTCTATTGCATCCTCCGCCGCAGCAATGCCGCCCATGCCGATGATCGGAATCTTGACTGCCTGCGCTGCCTGATAGACCATTCGTACCGCAACCGGTTTGATAGCAGGTCCGGACATGCCGCCGGTCTTATTGGCAAGCACAAATTTTCTTCGATGAATATCGATCTTCATCCCTGTAATGGTATTGATCATGGAAAGGGCATCCGCCCCCGCTGCCTCCGCCGCTTTTGCCATCTCCGCAATGTCCGTTACATTGGGACTCAGCTTCATGATGATGGGCTGTCTGGCTATTTTTTTGATACGGGATGTGATATCATACAGGCAGTCTGCCTTTTGTCCGAAAGCTATGGCGCCCTCTTTTACATTCGGACAGGAAACGTTGATTTCCAGCATATCCACCGGCTCATCTCCCAGCCGCTCCACCACCTCCAGATAATCCTCCACGGTTTTGCCGCAGACGTTTACTATGACATGTGTGTCATATTTTTTCAGAAAAGGAACGTCTCTTTCCACAAATACATCTATGCCTGGATTCTGCAATCCGATGGCATTCAACATGCCGCCGTAGACCTCCGCCACACGAGGCGTCGGATTGCCGGTCCAAGGTACATTGGCGACACCTTTCGTCACCACCGCCCCCAATCTGTTCAGGTCCACAAATTCACTGTATTCCATTCCGGAGCCAAAAGTTCCCGAGGCTGTCATAACCGGATTTTTCAATGTAATTCCTGCAATTGTAACCTTCGTATTCATCAGATTTCCACCTCATTTGCTTCAAATACCGGACCGTCCGTGCAGATACGCGCATTGTGTACATGGGAATGATGGTCCACCTCTTTTGTAAGACAGACACAGCCAAGGCAGGCTCCTACGCCGCAGGCCATCCGCTCTTCCAGAGAAATATACGCTTCGATTCCCTTTTCTGCCGCATATTGTTTAATCGCACGAAGCATCGGCATCGGTCCGCAGGCCATGATCATATCCGCAGTCAATCCGTTTTCCCTAATGGCATCCATTACGTTACCCCTGCTGCCCACGCTGCCGTCTTCCGTGGCAATATAGAGCGCACCGTTTTGACGCAGATCTTCCTGCAAAAACAGATCCCGATCGCGGTAACCTACAATGATCTGTTTCTCGGCCCGCAACTCCTTTGCCAACTGCAGCATCGGCGGGATACCGATTCCGCCGCCCATCAAAAACACCCGTTTACCTTCCGCCTTCTCAAGGGGAAAGCCGTTTCCCAGAACACCCAGAACAGAGACTTCGTCACCGGGTTGATAGGAAGAAAACTCTTTGGTTCCTTTTCCGGCGATCCGATACACCAACCGCAGCCTGCCTCTGTCCCGATCTGTCTCGCATATGCTGATGGGTCTTGGAAGCAGGGTGGCGGCATTCTTCGGATAGACCGCCACGAACTGCCCCGGATGGGCATCCAGAGCCAATTCCGTTTCTAACCACAAATCATAGATCTGTTTTGCAATTTCATTTTGTGACACAACTGTCGTTTTTATTTTCTTCTTCTGTGGCATAGTTTCCCTTTCTTATATCATTTTATTTGGTATTCTTACTTGCGTAAACAATCTTCCCGTCACATATCGTATAAGCAACCACCCCCGGCATCGTTTCTCCGATAAAAGGAGAATTGCATGCCTTGGAGGCAAACTTGTCCTGCTCTACCTGCCACAGGGCATCCTTATCAAAAATCACCAGATCCGCCGGGCCGTTCTCTGCCAAATATCCGGCATCCAGATGATATAACCGGGCAGGCGCAAGACTCATTTTTTCAATCAGTTCCATCAGGGTCAGATAGTCCGGTTTCACCAGTTCCCGAATCCCAAGCGATAAAGCAGTTTCCAGACCTATGATCCCGCTTGGTGCCTCCGTGATTGGCTTCGCTTTCTCTTCGCTGCTATGAGGAGCATGATCCGTGGCAATCATATCAATCGTGCCGTCCTGCAGTCCCTTGATAATGGCAAGCCTGTCCGCTTCCTCCCGAAGGGGCGGATTCATCTTCGCTAAAGTACCGTGTTTGATCGCAGCTTCCTGTGTCAATGTAAAGTGATGGGGTGTGGCTTCCGCAAAAATATGGCTGCTCTGTTTTTTCGCCTGTCGCACAAGTTCAACCGCTTCCTTCGTGCTGATATGCTGAATGGATAAATCCGCTTCTTGTGTAAGCGCAATCCGAAGATCCCGCTCCACCATGCCGATCTCCGCCTCCCGCCCGGAACCGCCGATGCCGTAATAGGCAGACGCCTTGCCGGCATGGATGCCGTTGTTCGCAATATACGCCGGATCTTCTTCATGCAAACTGATTGGTTTCCCAAGCTTTGCTGCCCTCTGCAGCGCTTCCCGCAGGATTTCTTCCTCCAGGATCGGGATACCGTCATCCGTAAAGCCTACAGCGCCTGCCTGACTTAAAGCCTCCATATCCACCAGATCCTGCCCTTTCATACCCATCGTCACATTGGCGCAGGTATGTACATGGATCCCTGTTTTATTTCCTTTCTGCAAAACATAGGAAAGTGTCTCCTCATTATCCACCGGCGGTTTCGTATTTGCCATCAGTACCACAGTGGTAAAACCGCCCTTTGCCGCCGCAGCCGCACCACTTTCCATATCCTCCTTATGGGTAAAACCGGGATCCCTGAAATGTACATGCACATCTACAAGCCCAGGTACTATGGTCTTTCCCGCCGCATCAATCTGCTCTATATCTGCTCTCTGTTCATCCTCACCTAAATCGGCCTGCTCAAGCAAATCCGAAAGAGGCGTCCCCCTCTCGGCAATCCGTACAATCTTATTCCCCTTTATTAAGATATCCCGATAGCCTTC
>JAFLTF010000078.1:0-8226 GCA_022510585.1 Lachnospiraceae bacterium | reverse complement strand
TCTCGGCAATCCGTACAATCTTATTCCCCTTTATTAAGATATCCCGATAGCCTTCTACGCCTGACTTCGGATCTATCAAATAACCGTTCGTAATGTAAATCATATTTCTTTCCTCTATTTAATAATGACACGATTCGGAGACTCCAAAGCAGGCGGGCAGAGAAAAGATTTCTGCCGCCGGGTCCTGTGAAGGCGTCGGTACTTAGCGAGGTATTTTCGAGCTTAGTACCGCTACGTCTGAACCGGAGCGCGAGCGTGCCCAAGGCGGAAAACTTTTCTCTGCCCGCCTGCTCCGGTATCCCCGAACCATATGTAATCATTATACCACAAACCTTAATCAAACACTACCGGCTTCTCAATATACTCGGTCTTTATCACTACATAGGGATAAGTCAGCGCATACTTTCCTTTTTCCTCCGCTCCCGGTCCGATCAGATTCGTATCCACATAAATTGCATTACCTGTCTCATACAGTTCATTTACCGTAACACTGTAACCTCCTGTTTCCTGTTCTCCATAACCGATGCAGATATATAAAAATCCCTGGTCCTGAAATGTCATTTTGAAAGGAGAGGTTTTCTTCTCCTCAATCATGGAAAGCAATTCTTCAGGCAGTTTATCTTCCGCAATAACGCTAAACTCCAAATCCTTGATCTTTTCCATCGGATCCTGCTTTGCTCCACAGGCAATTACACTCACACACATCAGACATACAAGCAAAACACTGCATATCCTTTTTTCCAATTCACTCATAGTAATAACTTATCCTTTCCATTCCTGCACAATGATTGTGATGCACTCTTGTTATTACTCATTTTATTAACAAACAGAAAGGTCTATTCCTATTGATTAAAAAAGGAACTTTCGATATAATAAAATCAGACTGCGCTTATGAATGGGGGATTATATGATTCGGTTTATCATACTTGCATCATTTGTGATATTGTTTTTGATCTGCAGCATACCGCTGCTTGTTATAGAATTCTTTATCGGTAAATTTAATATGGATCTGAAAAGTCGAAGCTCCCTTGCCATAGTCAATTGGGCCTTCCGCGGCTGTCTTTGGATCGCGGGAGTACAAGTGACCGTTCTCGGGGAGGAAAATGTACCTAAGGACCGTCCGGTACTTTACATCGGCAATCACCGGAGTTATTTCGATATATTGATTACCTATGTCAGGGTCCCGAGACCCACCGGCTATATTGCCAAAAAGGAAATGCTTCGTTATCCGCTGCTGCGTGACTGGATGAAATATCTCCACTGCCTGTTTTTGGACAGGAAGGATATCAAACAGGGAATGCAGACGATTCTGGATGGGATTGAAAAAATCAACTCCGGCATCTCTATCTGTGTTTTCCCGGAAGGTACCAGAAACAAAGTCAATGATACCTTTATGCCGTTCCATGCCGGAAGTTTTAAAATTGCGGAGAAAACCGGCTGTCCCATTATTCCCATGAGCATCAATAATACCGCATCCATCTTTGAAGACCATTTGCCTAAGATCAAAAAGGCCCACGTTGTGCTCGAATACGGAAAGCCGATCTATATGAGTGAGATGACCAGAGAAGAGAAGAAACGCATCGATACCGACGTACAGGAAATCATAAAAGAAACTTATTTCAAAAACAAAGAACAGGTTTAAAGAATTTAAACCGTTGGAAAATTCTGAAAACCAGTTCTTTTACATTCAATTCATCTCTGCTTCTATTGCGCTCATCAACAAGATCAATTCCGCATTCAGATCCACCTGTTTCATAATTCCCGTTTTTTCATCAATCATTTTGTAGTTCCGACTTCCCACGCCGTCAATATAGCATATGGACTGCGCATTCCTACCCAGAAAATAATGCAGATAATTTTCCAAAACCACCGTATATTCGTGGTTTGTAATGATATGATTTACCAACGCCAGTCTTGCCGTATTTCCCAATAATTCGCTGTTATTATTCTGTGCTTTGTTACCTTGCGCCAGATATTTGGAATTTTTGGAAGCATAAGATATTTCCTCCACATCCCTCAGTAAAATGGCAATCACCTTATTACACAGCCCGATATCTACCTTCTGCTTGGTAGACAGATAGGTGGCACAACCCCAGAAAACAGAATCATCGTTCATGTCCGGTTCCTCTACACTGTTTAGATAATCCTGCGCCGCTTTGCGGTAACCGAAGGTCCCTGTCGCACGATAAAGCTCTACCGACGCATAAAAGTAATCCTCCGGCTCAACACTGTCCATATATTTTCCTGCATAGCGATAAGCTCTGTCCGCCGCCTTCAGACATTGTGTCGCAAAACTCAGGTCATAATTCTGGTACAGGTAACTGAATTTTGCCATTGTTGCTGCGAAATGAATCGTTGCATCCATTGTAACGGAATCTATATACAACTGATAAGTTGAAGCGGCATTATCAATCACGGTAATAGAAGAATATACCGCCCCGCTGGCAGAATCCTGCATTTTTAAAAGCCAGTCGACCTCATATTTCACCTCATCCATGACGTCCGGAATATTGTTGCCGCTTTCCGGGATCCCAACCTCATCTGAAAAAACTTCTCCATATAATTCATAGGCAAGTAAAAGATTGCTGACTGCACGACAGCCTTGTACTACATCTCTTTTTCCGTTCTCATCAATATGCCATCCACCCAGAACATCGATCTGTGCAGCAGCATCCTCCATCAACCCTGCGGTCTTGGTATGACATGCATTGTGCGCCGACTCACCGGCCAGTTCCGTGGAAAGAGTCAGCCCGCATCGACTGTAAAAATATTGTTTCAGTGCTGCGTCAAAGATGCCGGCGTAGGGCTTGTCCACTATCACGAAAGGATATGACTGCCCCATCATTTCTGCCTGCAGATAATAGGTTCCTGTTACCGCATAATCCGTAAAATCCCCGGTGCTGATATTCTCCTGCGTTGCTTCGTTATAGCCTTTTTGTACGATAGTTCCGGTATATACCACTTCTTCTGTTGCAGCATCCACCAAGTCATATGTATCCGGCAGTATTTCTCCTCGAAATACTGCAATCTTTTTACCGTCTGCGGCATACCCCAGCTGATCTACCATGATGTCCGGAATACTTTGAGGAATCTCATAGTTAAACTCCGGCGCCAGTCCAAGACTGACAATCTCTTCCTCTTTTCCTTCTCCGGTAACGGGAGTTCCCTGTGTATTAGCACAGCCGGTCAACAGACTCATGCACAGAATAGCAGCTGTTATATTATAAAGATATCGTTTTTTCATTTCTGGTATCAACCTTCCATTACACCTATTCACCCTATTTTACCACAAAAAATCTTCGTTTTCATCTCTATATACAATTTTTCCTTCAATAATCGTACACAATGCCCTGCCAAAGACTTCCATCGGATTTCCGTCGAAAATAACCACATCACCGTCTTTTCCTATTTCCAGGCTTCCTACCCGGTCCTCAACATTACAGATCTTTGCCGGATTGATCGTAATGGCTCGAAGTCCGTCTTCCGGCGGCAATCCCGATTTCACGGCAAGTCCCGCACAAATCGGTAAAAACTGTATCATGGAAACCGGATGATCGGTAGTGATCGCAATACAGACTCCGGCCTGATGTAAGATGCCGGCTGTTTTGAAGGCCATATTCTGTACTTCGATCTTATTTCTGCTCGCCATATCCGGACCAAGGATCGCTGGGAAACCACTTTTTTTGATTTCTTCCGCAATCAGGTGTCCTTCACTGCAATGATCCAATGTTAAGGATAATCCGAACTCTCTGGCGATCCGTATCGCTGTTAAAATATCATCGGCACGGTGCGCATGAGCCTTCAGCGGAATCTTGCCTTCCAGAACCGGAAGCCAGCATTCATATCGAAAATCTTTTTCCTGATTTTGGTCCTGACTCCGCTTTTTTTGATAGGCTTTCGCCTGAAAAAGTTCCTGTCTGAGCATTGCGGCAATTGCCATTCTGGTTGCGGGAGAAACATTTTGTCCCGAAAAATTTACCTTCGGATTTTCTCCGAAGGCAACTTTCATCGCTGCAGGCGCTTTGACAATCATATGATCGATACACCTGCCGTGGGTTTTGATAAAAACAAACTGACCGCCTACCACGTTGGAACTTCCCGGCCCTACCATTGCCGAGGTGATCCCGGCGCGCAGAGCATCGTCAAATGCGGCGTCCATTGGATTAATTGCATCAATGGCACGCAAATATGGGGTGATCGGATCCACATTTTCATTGCAGTCATCCCCTTCCATACCCTTTTTCTCCTCTGTGATACCCATATGACAGTGCGCTTCTATAATACCCGGCATGACCAGTCTTCCTTTTGCATTTATGACATTTGTGTCACCTTTTTGCACAGGGCATTCCGCCATATTTCCTATAGCGGTGATTTTACCCTGCTCAATCTGCAAAAAACCGTCTTCATACTCTGCATCTGCCATTGTCTTTATTTTGCCATGAACAATCGTCAGCATGCTATCTCCTTAATCGAATGCTTTTAATTTGTCAATTTGGTCATCGGATTTACGGGTTGTCCGTCTTTGGTCAGCTTGAAATAAACGTTTGCGCCTTCCGTGCTGTAATACTTCGTCGGTGCAGCCACGTTGCCGATAATATCTCCCGATGTCACATAACTGCCTTCACTTACGGTGATGTTATCAAGCTGTCCGTAGGTCAGTTCGTATTGATTACCCAGATCCATCACCACCGTATTACCAAGCTGCGGATCATAGGCTACGGATATTACCTTGCCGTTTGCTGCTGCCGTAATGGTCTCGCCCTGAGTCGCGGCAATTACAATAGCCGGATGATATTTATACTGTTCCAGTGTAGGGAAATAGATGGTCTTGTCCATACTGTAATTCAGTAAAATATCACCTACAATGGGCCATACCAGATTATCTTCCTCGGTAAAATTCAAGACCGGCTGTATGGTAGTAGCAATGGCTTCCGTATCTTCCGGCAGCTCTCCCATAGTTTCTTCCGACTCATCAAACATGCCTTCTTCATTCTCTTCATTTGCTTCTTTTTTCTGTGTATTCTTTCCCGATTGTTTTGTCTCTTCCTTTTTATCTTCCTTGGTTCCATTCTGTGATTCCTGCGCTGCCTGCTGGCCTGTCTTTTCTTTGGACTTATCCGATTCCTTGTTCGAATTCTCTACATTACCGGAATTGGCTTCCTGAAAGCTCGGATCATAATCCAGATCGTCGGTTCCCACTTCCGTAAAAAGTGTTCCGATTTCTTCACCGGACAGAAGGGTTTCCGCCCCTTCAAGAGTTCCGTTTTCGATCACACTGAAATCTACCACATTGCTCTCATCTTCTTTCTGGCGGTTATTTCTGACAAATACTCCCGTAACCGTCAATGCGGTAAGCACCAGCACCGATGAAGCTAACATAATGATTCTTTCTTTACTAACACCGTTTCTATTTCTTCTCATACTCATAGTTAAACTTTGCCTCCTGAAATTCGTATTCTGGTGTTAGTCTTTCCCGAATCTGACATATTATTCAATTTTTTCTAATTCCGTTTCAAAAAAATAATCTTTTAAAATGGCATCGAAGGTTTCCCCCGAAACTGCTTTTTCGTTAGCCCCATACTGACTCATCCCGAAACCGTGCCCCACTCCTTTCACATGGAAAATAACGGATTCTTCCTGCCACTCGATCCGGAAACTTGCGGACTCCAGGCCAAAGGCTTTTCGAAACGTTTCTCCGTCACAGGAATTCCCCTGAAACTGTGCCTTAGTAACATAATCGGCACTGTCATAGGTAAGCGCCGGACTATCCCACAACACCTGCATAGTACCGTCTATCTGAAACAGATTGCCTATTAGACGGCAATATTCCTGCTTCGACAGGCTGACCCGGCTTTGATATTTCTTCGATAAAATATCCTGGCTGCACTCCACACTGACCAAATAGGGATAGCTGTCATTTGCCCATACCTCTGCCGCCGATCTTGTCCTGCCGTTACTGACCGGAAAAAAGGCAGCTTTCACAGGCTGTCCTTCATATGCCAGAATAATGCCGTCAGTCTCTCTGACTGCACTTTCATAAAGCCTTTCTATATACTCTTCAGACGCTTCTCTCTCATAATACAAAACAGGCTCATCCTGTAGGACTATCAATTCCTCACCATCAAGCATCAAACCCCAAAGTTCTGTCCTAAGCAGTACCGCCTGAGCCTTCAAGGCTTCAGGCTCATAAGAGACGGCATCTTCTTCCTCTATATCCATCACCATTTTCAGCTTGCGTATCAAATAATCCTGCATGCTTATTTTTCTGTTTCCCCATTCTGTGGATATTCCTATTTCATATTGTGCATCGATCCAAAAGTCTTCTTCTGCCTTTTTTCCCAAAACATCCGTTTCCTCTCCGATATGTCCGAGAAGCGATGAAATGACATAAGGCAATAAAAAAACAAACAAAAGTACGGTGACGGCATCCCGATAAGGACTGCTCTTTTCCTTCCTTTTGTTTGTTCTTTTTTGGACGATTCTAAATACATTCATAGGACACCCCTTTTCATTGTATGAAAAGGCATCCTGTTTCATACTACAAATGACCAGTTCGGTCAAAATTGTGGACAAATCCTGCAACGCTACCGTGCCAGATCCAGATGTTGTACAGTACCTACCCCACCATTTTCATAGAGGAAAATACCGGTACTTCTGATCATGCCCTGATGATGGTTATCTGTCATGGAATTTAGGGAAAACTGTGTATTTGCATTTTGCAGGCAGATCGCACCCACTCCTACTTCTGAAAGATGATACAGTTTATCATTCCCCTCTTCATCTTTCGCCCAGACTAACAGCTTATCCCAGATTTCATCAGCCTCATCGATCCAACCGTTACCGTCTGCATCATACTGTGCCAGGTCTGCAAAACCATTCCCGGACTTCGTACCGAAGAGTTCACTGCCGTCGTTAATGATACCATCACCATTTAAATCCAGCGCCAGAAAACCACTACCTGACTGCAAAGAAGAAATTTCTTCTTCCTCTCCGTCACAGTCCAGATCAAAATAAAATGTCTGGTCGGAAAGCTCCGCAATATTACCGTTCAAATTGATGACCAGCGGATCTGTGTAATTGAATACGCCAAGCTCATGTCTCTCCTCGTAATATTCCGTAAAGCTTCTGCTCATTTCCAGATTCAGTCCGAAACTGATCTCTCTGCCGTCGGCAGTTTTTACAATACCGGTGGTAGAAAAAGAAGTTGTCTCCGATTCGCTGTGATTATACATCATGCCATACCCATATGTGGTCTGCTCTGACATCGCGGTTGGGGATGAAGAACCTCCCCACAACTCCTCAAATGTACTTCTGCGCTGTTCACCAAACAGCAACAAGAATAAATAGTTCATGCAACGCTGTCTGATGGTTTCCAGACTGTCTCTTTCTTCCCGCATTGCACTGATCCTGTCCGTATTGGACAAGGCTCTGAAATGAAGAGAAACATCCTGTGGTGTAGCCTTTGATTTTCCACTTTCGCCGGTATCCTGTGTCTCTCCATCCTTACTTAAAAGGTCACCAAGAAATCCATTTCCTTCTCCGGTTGACCGACCTTGGTTTCTGCCCATGTAAAACCAGGCAGACCTTACTGTTTCAGAAGAATAACTTCTGGCGGATTCCATTCCTATCATACTGGAACTGATTCGCAATAAAACCTCCTTCTTTTGCCTTGCCACATACGGCGGAAAAAAGGCTCCGCCAACCCTCCGCCATAAAAAAATGATATTTTTATGAAAACTCCTTTTCCCATAAAAATACCATCCGTGGTTCGACAATATTAAATTCAAGGAATGACCGTCCGGCCGGAATCAGCCACCCCTTGTAATTTATATATCGGACGTTTCATTTTTTTCTTTAACCCTAGACCCTGTTATAATTGATCAGGCAGCCCTTCAAAATAATCTGGCGCTCTTCGTCTGTCAGTTCTCCCAGAGTTAAATCAAATGCATACAGGGCATCTTCTTCTACGGAAACTCTATAGGCAGTTATCGTTTCCTGTTTTTCTTCTACCGCCTTCTTAATATCCGGAATAAAAAGATAGTCAAGATTCTTAAAAGGAAGCTCCCCTTCTTTTATGATAAACGGAAGCATGCCCCAGTTGATCAGGTTGGAGCGGTATCTTTTCGTTGCATATTCGTTAGCAATGTTTGCCCATCCGCCCAGTACCTTTTGACAGCTTGCCGCCTGCTCGCGGGCGGAACCGTCACCCGGTTTCACTGCAAAAAT
>JAFLTF010000077.1 GCA_022510585.1 Lachnospiraceae bacterium | reverse complement strand
CACCCTCGATCAAATGTAGAATATTTATGTCACACATAGTCTTCTATCCTCATATTTGTTCTTGTATAAATGACGTTTTCTGATCCTCCTATAATACAACTCCTACTGAAGACATTTCTGTTATTATAACACAAAAGGCACTGCATATCACTATACAATGCCTTGACGTTTTTTGTTTCCCCTTGATACTGTCAAGCAGTCCGCATATTGTCTCGCAGTCCTGCCCGGGAACCTGACTCTGCTTTTGCCAGAAATCCCAATAACCGACGCTCTCGTAAATACTTATTATTTCTTGTAACCACACTTCGGGCAGACGCCGTTCTCATTTAGAGCGATGCCGCACAGTGGGCAGCGATCCACGCTCTTCTGGGGCTCATATTCCTCAGTAGCGGCGTTCACACCACTGGTGAAAGTAAGTTTCACGATGTTGAGCTTATCTTTCAGCAGGTCATAGACAATTTTAATCATGCCTTCTACTGTCATAGTTTCCTTAGTAACCACTAATCTGCATTCCGGATAGGCAGTGGCAAGCTCGGTCTTGAAAGCTTGACCTTTCTGCTTATTGGTGGGAGCGCCATCCTTAATCCCCTGCTCCTCATATACCTTGAGGATAGCGGGCAGTAGAGGATCATCCTCTCTCAGAACCAGTGCGTGGTCGAAGTTTTGCAGAACCTCCCAAGCAGTCTTCTTGATCTCGTTGCAAGGAAAGACCATGTTGACGCCAGGCTCAACGGTGTCCTCCACCTCAATCGTTAGGATGCCAGTGTGTCCATGCAGATACTGAGCCTCACCCTTAAATCCATAGAAGCGGTGAGCGTACTGCAGGTCTAATGTAGTGATACTTCTCATAGTTTTATTCTCCTTTACTTTATGTATTTATGGGGACGTTTTATTTCCCGTAGGTGCGCCTCACTGAACGAGTATGAAAGAATATTGTATCGTGCTGCATTTAAGCATAAACAACCCTATCTTAATAATAGTTATTATTATTAAAATTATATATTATTAGTAGAAACTTGTCAATTTTAAAAACTTGAGTGTTCAATAATATTGGCTCTTAAAAAGGAAAAATCCCATTTGAAATCATATCTCCAGAACCTGAGATTACAAGAGAAAAAGCTATAATTCACAAGGCAAGGTATGGTGAGAATCTTACAACCTTTTAACCGGCCTGACATATTTCCAAAACCGTTCAGGATCATGATAAAAATAGAACACCCTGCCCTGCGTGGTGTCAAGGCAGTAACCGGATGCGGCATAGTCATAATTCTTCATCGCTTCCTCGATTTTTTGCTCAACGGCACTGTTTTGTGTCTGAACGTCAAAGGGACCGTGTTCAAACACAATGTACTCCCCCTCCGGAACATCCATAATCTGCATCTGTTCTGGAATCTCGCCGTGATAGTCGGCAGGTAAGCGAACCCCATAACTCTCTGCCAGCGGAATACCCCAACTGCAAATCCTGCCTGCAGGCTCGTTAATATAAGCCATGATCTGGCCGCTTCCGCTGTTAGCATCGGTGCCACCCGTATCGTCCAGTTTTCCTTTGATGCTGTCCAACAGTCCGCAGATTGTCTCACAGTCCTGCCCGGGAACCCGACTCTGCTTTTGCCAGAAATCCCAATAACCGATGCTCTCATAATTTCTAATGTGGAGATACTTGTGCATGGGTATCGTTACAAAATATATTTTTACACCATTTTTCGTGTTTTTCATATTGGTGCCTCCATTACCGATCAAGTAGCAATCAAAAGGCTTAATGATCGTGCGAAGAACAACAGGAACAGGGCCGCTGCGGAACTCGCTCGGTGTTATTCCGTAAGTTTCTTTAAAAGACCGGGAAAACGCCTCGTGACTGGAAAAGCCGTAATCAAGCGCAATTTCCAGAAGTCCCCGGGATGTATCCCGAACGTCTTTCAATGCAAAAGCAAGTTTACGCTGCCACAGGTAATCGCGAAAGCTCATTCCTGAGATTTCCTTGAATTTTCGAGAAACATAAAACTTAGAATAACCCAGCTTCCGGGCAAGTAGAGAAAGGGTCAATTCGTCATCATTTTGCTTTTTAATACACGAATCAACCTCCTCCACAATGATTTGCACTAATCTTTCCCATTCACTCATCTTTTATCGCCTCGCTTTTGGTTACTCTACGGTAATTCTACCGAATTTGGAACAAATTATCTTGATTTCGATTGCAGAATTCTGTTTCGGGATTCAAATATGTAAACGCTGTACCTATACAATCGTAAAAAACGATTTGACCGTCAAAGAATCTGTACCGAAAAGCTTCTATTTGATGTCTTTTCATTAATTACTTGATAAATATTAACCATTTTTAATTCCCCCATAAATTCCCGTTGTCAGTAAACTGTATCTGATAATCAAAGGTCAAAACCGTCATAGGACACACAAGTCACATGAAAGTCATGTTCCAGAAGCGGAATGACCTCTCCAAAATTAGCTTTCCAGTGACAGCAGGTGCCGGGCAGCAACAGAATGACCGGCTTTGTATTATCACCAAATACATAGATGCGCATTGTTCAAACCTCCGATTCCCTTAAACTCTTTTTTTATAATGGCAATCGCAGACTGTTCCGCCTCCCGCCAAAGTCTGTTCTCTGGAAAAATCAGTATTTGTCAGCTTTGTCATACCATAATCATATCGACAGAGTGCAGGTGTAGCCTCCGGAATCCCCAGCGTCTGCATCAAGTACCATATTCCGCAGCGGTCAAAGATTGCATCAAAGGAGTCCAGTGTTTCTCCCGGATGATAGGTGAATCTCCATGTATATGGATTGTCTGACTTCTGACTTTTCTCCGCCTGATATTTCAGGTGCGCATGATATTTGGGGGTATATTGATCACTTCTTTTTAGAAATATTTTCATAATCGGATTTGTGTTCATCGACAGCTCGTAATAATCTGCCAGCGTATCAATATTTGGCTTATTGTCCAGATTCAGATAAATTGCCGCAAGCATTGATGCACTGATCAGGTTGACAAGCAGAACATCATTTTCTCCATATTCCGGAATATCTTTCAATATCTGATAATATCGTTTCTTGGCATGGTTCATAAAAGTCCGTTCCTCTTTAATGCCCAACATATAAGCATTTTTCTGAAAGGTTGGACGCAATAACGTCCATATAGCTTTTTGTAAAATCCCTATTTTGATAAGATCTCCCCCTCTCCTGCTTTGCGCCAACTTCTGATGTATGGAAAGCCTGTATAGTTGTCTGTACTGACCGCGATCACAAGGAACTCATCCTTTATTGAATGAACAACATCATGATTCCTGAAACTGCAGCAGCCATCATAGGGTATCCAATAAACGTGAATATCCACTTTGTAATTAAAGTCTTTCCATATATGTAAGGCATGAGGTCTTCCGTCCCCGGAATAATCCATGTCTTTGTTTTTCCAACCCAGAACCAGTCAATAAACAATCGGTCAAAGATACCTTCCACCAGAATAATGACACATATCTGCCAAAATCCTTCCCAAAAACCTCTTGCACCATTGATTCCATAAACAGCAATCAATACAAAAAAGAAAAAAGGAATCATCCAGAATAACTGAAATAATAATCCATTTCGCTTTATTTGTTCTTTTGAAGTAAGCCCCAATTCAACCACTCGCTCCTGTACCTTCTTCTCATAGAGACATACCAAGCTCACGGGGCCATTGGCTATCCCAACTACGCAGGCTATAAGAAGAATAAAACAAGCCACAATTCCTTCAATAATTACAATTCCCATTACTCAACCTCCTGTGAATTCCGATTTTTCAGTGAGTTATTGCTCCCCTATAATAATATGCATACCCATGCAAGCACAGCCGCAACCACAAAACTGCCAATGATATGTGCTAAATGCGTTTTCCAGTTGTATCCGAACAGATAATGCCCCAACACTTCTTTCGTTTCGGGATAAAAATGCGGGAAAAAGTTAAAACCAGCGTTACACAGCAGTACCCAGTCTAAAAATAGGATATCGAAAGCCTTCAGCAAAAGCTCCATTACGATAAATCTGATAAAAAACTGCCCAAATCCGAAACCGTTATTAATACCGTTCCATGCACCGATAATAAAAGCTCCGGTCATCAGAAGTACGGAGAATACCGCCATGCTCCATCCAATGGCATATGCTCCCTTAAAGCTCTCTTCCCGTGGCCTTATCACATCTCTGACCTCTTTTGGCGCAGAGCTGAAAAACTTTGTATCCTGAATAAACCCAACGCCTGCTAAAAGCATCAGGAAAAGCCCTGCCATCAACATCAATGAAAGAAGCAATGTTATGATCATCGTCTTGTTATCCTCCTCAAAATGAGTTCCGCAAGAAGGAACTCTCTGCCAAAAGAGCCGGTAATGTTATATATCCTCCATCCAGTCCGCCTTAAGGGTATCCACAGCTTTCCCGTCATGGATTCTCGCATTTCTCCTCTTTGTTTCATTTACCCTGATCGCAAGTGGGATCAGGGCGGTTTCCTGAATATCTCCTAATTGTAAGTTCATCATTTTCATACCTCGTTCTCAGACTGGTTTTCTGACCAGACAATGCAGGCGGAACCCTTTCCTCACTTCATAAAGTTCCAGTTTCATGCCGCTTTCATCACATAGACTCTGTATATCAGTTCTAGAGTAAACATGGACATCCCCTTTTTGCAGGATCTTGTTGCCTATCGGAATCTCGATATGGTTCATAAACCACATTACCAGTCTGCTGTTGGATGCCATATCCCTTAAAATAAACCTGCCCCCCCCCGGACGCAGGACCCTGTGCAGGCTCATAAAGAATTTTTCGGGATTGGGGTAATGGTGGAAGCTCATGGAACAGGTGACTACGTCAAAGCTATTATCTTCAAAGGGCAGATTTTCGCAGTCGCCTGCAACAAAACGTATTCCGGTTATATGCTTGTTGTTTGCGGTCTCAATCATCTCCTTTGAAAGATCCACCCCGGTATAATTTCTTTCCGGATAGTCCTTCTTAAACATACCAAGCATCGCTCCTGTGCCGCAGCCGGCATCCAGCAAGTCCAAAAACGGCTCCTTTACTGCCTCCGCCAATACGTCAGGGTAATCCTTGCGGCACATATTGTAGACGCTCGGATCATCATCATCAAATTTTTCCGCCGCACGGTCAAATTCCTGCAGCGACAGTTTTTTGTATTCTTCACTCGTCATGTTCTACCCTCCAGAATCGTGAGTTTGTTGGAAATATTGCGTATGGCGGGCATCCACGCCACCAACTTATAAGCGGGCATCATCTGCACCATTCCTTCCGCAAGACTCACATCCTTTATCCATCGAATTGCCGGAGAAAATCGCTCCAGTTCTTTGCCTGAGTTCACTCCCCATGTGAATTTCGCCTGTGATGCGTCAATAGATTTTTCTTTCACATACTTTACCACAAAAGGAGACATGGTCTCCATGATGATCTCTGCCTGCCCAAAACTATCAGTAATAATAGACAGGATTTTCCGGACATCGCGCTCTCTGAGATACATAGTCAATTCCCTTTCCTATTGCAAACATTCCTTCTACTTCTTTACCGCACAGAACCAGACTATAGATCCTCTCACATGAAAATTTTTGATCCGATATTCTTTCTCAAGCCGCTTCTTTAATGACGAAACGGTTTCAAAGGGTGGTGTAAACCAACCTTTCTTTGCAAGTATTCTGCCCACCAGCCAATCCGTAACTTTCGATCTTCCCTGTATATAAAAACAGGCAATGAACTTTCCGCCCTTTTTCAAGACGCGGCTTGTTTCCTCATATGACTTTTGCTTATCAGGAAAAGCATGAAATCCATTCATACTCAGTACAATATCAAAAGTTTCATCTGCAAATGGCAACGCGCCTACATCTCCCTGCAAAGCAGTGATGTTCTCAATTCCGCATTCTTCAAACTTTTCCTTTGCCTGTTCAAGCATATCTAAGCTGTAGTCCAGACAGGTAATATCCGCATTTCTCATTCCTGCATATTTGCAGTAGGTGAAAACCGCCGTTCCTACAGGTACATCCAGCAACTTCCCATTAAAATCATCGGGAATATATTGCAACACTTCCTTTGCGATATCATTATCATCTACACCGTCCCAAAAAAGCTTAATATACAGGCGGCTCCACCATTTGCCCTGCGTTAATACGTCGTTGTAAATATTTTTAGACTGTCTGTAAGATTCTATGATTTTATCGCTCATATCCTTTGTCTTCCTCCTCATCAAATGTTTCCCTTTTTCGGAAGTTGGTTAGATATAACTAACTATTAGGCAAAAGTAAAAGAATCCGCTTTTCAATGAATTCTTTTACATATATGTTAGTTTCAACTAACTTCATTTAAACTATTGTATCATTCCTATTCTGCTGTGTCAAATCTCAATTCAAATTTTAATTCCCCGCACTTTCATAGACCGTGAGTCCCTTCTGGAACAGGCTGTATGAAATAAACCAGAAAACAAGGGCTATCCCGCACTCCGCACCGATCGTCCGCCATAAGTTGGCATCGATCAGAAAATAAGTGGCGGGAATATAGGCCACAAAGGCAAAGGGCAGAACGGTCATTAAAACAATGCGGATAGGTTTGGCATAGATCTCCACGGGATATTTTGCAAAATCCGACAATTCATAGGCCGTTGTAAGAAAAGGACTCGTGTCTTTCACCCAAAACGCCAGCGAGGCAAAAAACAACTTCACGGAGGTATAGATGACAGAGCCGGCAGTCACAGATATCACAAAAAAGAGTACGCCAAGCGGCGTGATCTTCACAACGCCCTTATAAAGAGCCCGCACCACCAGAACAATGCCCACCAGCAGTTCTCCCATAGCGTCCATCTGAACCGTCTCACAGACGATCTGGAAAAACAGGTTCATGGGGCGGAGCATGTATTTATCGAAGGTTCCCCTGATGATCATCCGCCATGACACCATCCATAAATTGTCCGTCAACAGATGGTCAATCCCCCTGGGTATCTGGGCAAATCCATAGATAAAGAGCATCTGCTCCAGATTCCAGTTCTGCATGGACGGTATCTGCTCAAATACCAGATATAAAAAGACCATTCCTGCCCCCTGCGAGATCAAAAATCCGCCCAGTCCGATGAAAAAATCCACTTTGGACTGCATGGTCGATTTGATATACTGCACTACGAAAATACGGTAAAGTCTTAAATATCTTCCTATCTTTTTCATCATGATTCATCCTTTCTTGTCCCGTCAGCCCGGGCATAGGCACACTCATCCTCCCAGGATGACGATCCTCTTTTGCACTTTCTGCCATAGAAAGTTTCCAAACAGGCATAATGCCACCGCCCAGAATGCCTGCTTTCCCAACTGCATGATCACTTCCGTCTCGGAATATTTTCCAAGATAGATCATGACCGGCACATAAGTCATCGCCGTAAAAGGCAGAAATTCAAAAACCGTCTGTACGGCAGCCGGGAAAAACGTCATCGGGATCAGCCTTCCGCTCAAAAAGTTGAGTACGGCGTTTTTGATGATATTCATGCCGAAGATATACGTCGTTACAAAGGCCAGCATACCGAAGCAGTAGTCAAAAAAGGCATAGACCAGAAAACTCAGAAACAGACTGAGCAGAAAGTACAGAATCCGCAGCGGACTGCTGATACTTTGCCCCAGCCCGATCACTTTGTATGCTTCCAGAGCTGCCCAGATAAACAGAGAGGGCATCACCAGCCGGTAAACCATGACGCCAAAAGCATTGAACATCAGGTTGGTCCGGTAATTGATAGGCTTTATCAGGTTCATGGCAACGTTGCCTTCGATCACGTCATAGCCGATTTCAGAGGAGATACCCATCATGATCAGGTCCGATATCGTATAGGACATAAAGACATACAGTATCATTTCGCCCCTGCTGAAACCGCCCAGGGTATCGGAAGCCGCTCCCGCATAAATAGCCATCCACAGATAATAGTATATGAACATGCCCAAGAATTTTCTTACCATGTATAAGTAAAATCTGCCCTTATATGCAAAATTGGTCTTGATCTGATTCGCAGCGAAGGGCCAGTATATTCGGAAATATTTTTGGATTTTCTTTCCCATATTATCAGTTTCCTCCTTCTACTTTCCCACGCCGTTCCGATAGATTCCTTTGACTATATCGGTCAATTCCGTCTCCTGAATCTTAACATCGGTTACATTCACATGTGCCATCATCGCGCCAATGATATCCGCCACCGTAAAATCATTCTTATCAAAGTTCACGATCAGACTTTTATCCTGCAATTCTATTGCAAACTTCTCATAAGTCTGCTGTAAGTTTGAAAGTTTCGCCTGGTCCGGAAGTTCCTTCAATTCAAAACTGATGCTGCAATTTCTCCCATAGTCGTTTTTCAGATCGGTCAACGTGCCGTCGTAGATCTTTTTTCCCGCATCAATAATGATGATACGCTGACAGAGTTCTTCAATATCGCTCAAATCATGGGTGGTCAGGATCACAGTAGTCTCGTATTTCTCATTGATCTCCCGGATCGCCTGACGGATTCTGTCTTTGACCACGATATCCAGCCCTATGGTAGGCTCGTCAAGATACAGTACTTTGGGATTGTGCAGCAGCGCCGCTGCCAGATCCGCCCGCATCCGCTGTCCTAAGGACAGAGTTCTTACGGTACTGTGAATAAAGGAATCAATATCCAATACCTCCCGAAAAAACGCCATTCTTTCCTGATAATCCGCATCACTCACTTCGTAGATCTCTTTTAAGACCGTATAGGTTTCCGAAAGCGGCAGATCCCACCAAAGCTGGGTCCTCTGCCCGAAAACAACGCCTATGTTTCCCGCATTGATCTTCCGGTTATAATAGGGTTCGATCCCATTGACCAGACAGGTCCCTGCTGTCGGCGTCAGAATACCGGACATGATTTTGATGGTCGTAGATTTTCCGGCTCCGTTACTTCCTATGTAACCGACCATCTCACCCCTTTTTATCTCAAAAGAAACGTTATCTACCGCAGTTTTACACTCCGTTTCCCTGCTGAAAAGACCTTTGAGCGCACCTTTAAAGCCGGGATAGTGCTTCGTGGTCACAAATTCTTTTTTTACATTACTAAGCTCAATCACATTTTCACTCATAATACCCTCCTCCTCGTCTTACACGCAAAAGGCCCCCCGAGAATTTAGAAATATCCGGA
Source organism: Lachnospiraceae bacterium (assembly GCA_022510585.1). GTDB lineage: Bacteria > Bacillota > Clostridia > Lachnospirales > Lachnospiraceae > UBA3282. Next base: position 2,251 of record JAFLTF010000077.1, on the reverse strand, counting down.
GGGAGGCCTTTTCTTTCGGTTCATTACAGGATTCTCTTACTTCATCCTGTATGTTTAATTTCCAGCCTTTTATAAATCCGCACCATGGTCGATCACGATAACCTGGCCGGTGATTGCAGAGGCTTCATCGCTTGCAAGGAAAAGAATTGCATTTGCGACTTCCGCCGGCTGACACACCGGTAGGGTTAAATCTGCATGTTTTGCCATGGCTCCCATCATATCCGGATCCAGATTTTCTCTTTTCATTCCCGCTGTCATAGGGGTAACAACGCTTCCCGGGCAAAGTGCGTTACAACGTACGTTCGCCACGGCGCTTCTCATTGCCACATTCTTCGTCAAACCGATCACTGCTGCCTTACTTGCCACATAAGCAGCTCCACCGCCGCCCGTATAGCCTGCTACACTAGAGACATTGACAATCGAACCTGCCTTTTTCTCTATCAGGACTTTGGAAACTTCCCTGGTCATATAAAGGGTTCCTTTGGTATTGATGTCGATCAGTGTATCAATGGTCTGATCGGTAACTTTCTCAATTGCCTCAATACCGTTATCCACTACGCCGGCATTGTTCACAAGGATATCAATTGTGCCAAAAGCTTCCACTGTTTTACTTACAACTTCCGCACACTGCTCCTTCTTGGAGATATCACAGGGAACTGCCAGCACTTCACCGCCGGCCGCTTTGATCTTATCAGCAACAGCCTCAAGCTGCTCCACTCTTCTTGCGGAAATAACTACCTTTGCTCCTTCTTTTGCAAAAAGTTCTGCCGTACAGGCGCCAATTCCCGAATTGCCTCCTGTAATCACTGCAACCTTACCATCCAGTCTTCCCATGTTCATACCTCCTGTTTTTATTATTTAATAAATGTAATCTTATCATATATCTTATTTTGACTCAACTTTTTTATTTCATGTATGCTTATATAGCATTATGCTGCCAAAACTTTTTTTGCTGCATTTTCTATCTCTGTTTTCTCAAGGAAAATCCACTGACCAGTTTGGTCAAAACATTCGCCTGCCCGGATAATTCCTTGCTAACGGCTGCACTCTCTTCTGCCGCTGAAGAGTTGGACTGTACCACGCCTGAAATCTGACCGACCGCTTCGGTCACCTGCTCGATGGCGCTCATCTGCCTGTCTACGGCCTCTGCCACAGTATCCATCTGCTCTGCTGCCTGTACCGATAACTCTACCACATCCGCAACAGACTCCGTTACCTTTTCTACGATCTCGCTGCCGCTTTCCACTGCCGTAATAGAATTCTGAATCAAATCCTTGGTCGCCTTTGCCGCCTGATCCGCTTTCGACGCCAGATCTCTTACCTCCCCTGCCACAACGGCAAACCCCTTACCGGCTTCCCCTGCACGCGCCGCCTCCACAGAGGCGTTCAATGCCAGGATATTGGTCTGGAAGGCGATATTTTCAATGGTACTGATAATATGACTGATTTCATTGGCAGAAGTGGTGATCTGATTCATGGCTTCATTCAGACTGGCAATATATCTGCTGCTCTCCTGCAATTCCTCTTCAGCACTGCTGACTGCATCCTTAGTCTGTCCGGCAAGCTGTGCCGTCTGTTTCGCATCACGATCCATATCTTCAATGGTGGCGGAGAGTTGTTCCACCGCACTGGACTGCGCCATCGCGCCTCTGGACAATTCTGAGCTGCTGGAAGCAACCTGCCCGGAATCCGCCGATACATGGTGGGCCGCTTCTACGATGCCGCTTATGGTATTGTTTAACTTCTGATGAATGGTTTCCAGATAATCCTGCAGCTTACTAAAATCTCCGGGATAATGACTGCCATCCGTTGTCTGAGTCAGATCACCGTTGGCAATACTGCCTAGGATCCTGCCCATTTCCTCTACGATATCTCTGAAGTTTTCCACCAAATGAGCTGTGGAATCCGCCAGTATGCGAACCTCATCCTTGCTTTTTACCTTCGGTACATTACTCTTTAAGTCACCTTCGGACAGACCCTGCAGACGTTTAGCACATTTGACGATTGGTTCGGCTATGGAACGACTGATCCCGGCCGCTATGATGATCACAACGATACACAATATGACCGAAACGGCAATCTGCCTGTTATTTCCGGCATAAGCCTCCTTCATAAATTCATCCTTGTCCAGATTGATGGCAATGCTCCAGCCATCCGTTCCGGCAATCGGCGCATACACCTGCACATTGTTGCTGTCATCTTCTTCAAAATAATATTCCGCAAGACCGCTTTCTCCCGCTATCATCTTCTG
>JAFLTF010000076.1:8814-11727 GCA_022510585.1 Lachnospiraceae bacterium | reverse complement strand
CAGTGACACCGTAATACAGATATATCTTTTTAAACAGCTTCCTTAACTGCTTCATGGTTTTCTTATCCCCACTGCATGAGCCGCTTTTTAATCCTGTTCCTCTTTGCTTTGCCAAAATAATTCCGAATACGTGTCGTGAGCTTCACCTTACTGCCTTTTCCGGCAATAAAGATACTTGTAGGACCGTCTGCTCCGCCTATGATAGATACGTTATCTGCTCCCTTTCCCATACCTGTCTCCTCATTCCAAACTATGACTTGTCCAGATCGGTAAATTAGAAGTTACATTGCAACCGTTAAGGCTGCCATACCATTTTTATAGCCAGCTTTGCTATTTAGCGTTTTATTTACGAAACATATTTTGAAATGAATTCTTCCAAGGAAAGCTGCTCTTCCTCTTTCCAATAATATCTGCAATCGTTAGTTCTGTTCAGCTTCAATTTTCGTCGCCAAATAGTAATATGCAATAAGTTTCTTTTTATATTTGGCCGGCAATGACACAAGCAATTACATGGGCGTCCCTACCTCAATCAAATTACCATCCAAATCGTAAAAACGGATCACTTTTTGTCCCCAGCTATGCGTCATAAGTCGATTTGCATATTGGACTGAGGGATATATTCTTTCCAATTTTTCAATAAACGCTTCTATATCTTGCTCTTCAAAATACAGTTCACAAGAATTGTTTTTCTGAATTATATCTTTTCCCAAAAACTCTCTCCAGATTTTTTCGTCCTGAAGTACAAGACCTTCCGTTAATATCATGTTGCCATCATTGTCAAGTACCATATCAAGCCCGAACAGATCATGGTAAAACTGTTTAGATTTTTCAATATCCTTCACAACGATCAAAATATTCTTCAGTTTCATTGTCCACATCTACCTACACTTTAAATTATTAATCTAAATTTTTACATTGCTTTGCCGCTTTGTTGAAAAGTAAACTAAAGGTATACCATGATTGGGAATTTCCCCTATCCTCGATTTTTTAGTATAATCATCCCTTCTGCTAAATTATTCAACGACATTATTTTACCACAGGCTCACATACAATTCTATTAAATTTTGTTTAAACTTTCTTTGTTTTATCGTCTATTATGCCACTATATAAGTGATGGTTATTTTAGAAATGTTCCTATATACCAGTCATAAATTTCATTAGCTCGTTCATCATTGGCTTCAAAGTCCGTCTCATATTGTTTTTCGTGAATCTTTAACACATGAAGTTCTCCGTTTTTATCGTAATAAAGGCCATACCACTTTATTTTAATTGACTCAACCGCGGGAACGGCTTCAGGATAAAGTATTTCATACTCTTTATTCCGACTGACTTCGCAAAGTTTTTGGTAATTCTCAAATAGTTCATTCACATCACAGGTTGTATGCAAGATTATTTTATCATCTAATTCACCTGCTGCATATTGACCCACCAGCTCCTCATATTGTAAACCGCAAATATAGGAGCCATATGAATCATCTGAAACATAGTGATTTCCATTCTTATCATAAAATGTAATCGCATATTGCATTTCACCCTCTTGCATAATCTCTGTATAATCAACAATACTCATAAAGACAATATCCGGCATTTGTGATGGATCACCAACAGCATTATTTCCACACCCTGTCAGCAATAAAGCAAATATGAAACCTAGCACTAATTCATTTTTCATTATACATCACCAAGTATCTTTTATAATAAAAATCATTCTACCGTACACTGATAAAATGCTTCTGCATCTCCCTCATAGGAAGAAGATAATCCATATTCATAGGCGTTTTGCGAACAATAGATAACTATATATGTTCCTTCCTCTACTTCTACAGAACCATCACCAGTTACAACAGCCTCATACCCTGCCTGTGGAATAAATCGGGGCGTATCTAAAAATGGTTTCTCCATCAAATAAACCTTCCAGACAAGATAATCGGCAGATGGAGAATAAATATCCTCTTTTGCGCCCATGACCTGAAAGTGATATGTGCCGGATCTATCGCAGGGAAACCAGCCCCATCCTTCGTCATTGTACAGATTCTGTGCTGAAACTATAAAACCATCCTCACTTCCATGAATTTCGGAAAAATCCCATGTTGCATCTTTATTCGCTCCGCTTGACTCCGTTTCTGAAATCCGGCTTCCCATTTCGTTCAAATTTACATCTATATTTTGACTATTTTTCGATTGCATCTGCGTAGACTCATCACGAACCTTTGTGTTGCATGCAGTTAAACTTATTAGCAGTAAAAGAAACAGTATTATAAGTTTTTTCAATAGAACACTCCCAAAAATTATATTACTGATATTTTAGCATGATTATATTTTTCATTACAATACAAATCCTCATAACTATATTCTAAAGACATGAATACAATGTTATATATACTCTTTTAAAAACTCCACAATGTTTTTCAAAGCACTTTTTGTTGATATATCCAGCCAATTCTTCTTTGATGTTTCCAGATTTTTTATGTATCGCTTATCAGAAAATGTCCTTTGTACCCTAACCACCACATCTTCTATTGTATTTTCCTTCATTCCCTCATCATTATAAATATAAATTTCGAAACATTTGAGTAATTTGTCTTTATCCACAAATCTAAGTAAATAGCAGATATCAAAAATATCCTTATACCTGGTAGAAAACACACCAAACTTTAAAATAGACCTCAACTTTTCTGTCAGCATCTGCTCTTTTGAATTAATCAAAAGACTGGCTCCCTCATTATCAAATCCTATATCAAAACAATACTCCTCCTGCTCAATCTGAAGCTTATTGTGGACACCAAAATCAATTTTGCTGTTAATCATATTCCCAAAAGTATCTGCTATCTGTATGTATACTCTTTTGCCATGATAATCCTGTTGCTTCAATTCTTCTATTTCCCTTGTTATGGAAATATTAATTCCTTCAAT
>JAFLTF010000076.1:0-8714 GCA_022510585.1 Lachnospiraceae bacterium | reverse complement strand
CCTGTTGCTTCAATTCTTCTATTTCCCTTGTTATGGAAATATTAATTCCTTCAATGATAGTTACATTTCTGCTCAGATCACTTTTTGACAGAGCATCTAATACAATATCTTGACACAGCTTTGCCTGCGCATTCAGTTCACTGTACCCCTCTTCTTTCATTTCATTAGTCTTTTCAAATATATTTATCACTAAAATACCTCCGCCTGTATAATATCCATAATCTTTCTACTTCTGGGAAATTCTTCTGCATAATCCTGTATCAATTCAATATCCATATCCATGATTCGGTTTCTATACTCTAAGATTATCTCCTTATAGTAATCAAACGGAAATTTGTCCTTATACCTTACAAGTTCAATCAATAATCTTTCTTTATTATAAATATTAATCTCAGAACTGGCATAATCCATACTTATTTTTCCTATTTCTAAAGAAGATTTCGGACAAAAAATCTGTTTTACTCTTTGATCTTTAATCTTGGCGGAATCCCGGTCTGTTGCCAGTGTATACTTATCCGGTATGACATCTGTAAAAGAATAGAAATAGAACGCACTGTTCAATGTGAAGATAGCCTTCGGATATTTTAATGTAATAATGTCTATTTCAGAAACATTCTTTTGATCCGAATAAATACCTTTTTCTATTTTAAACAGTTTTCCGCATTCCAATTGTTTATCCAACAGATAATTTGTCCTATATATATTCATACATTCCTGATATGACAGTAGCATTCTATCACCTCGTTTTTTAGTAAACATCCGCATTTATTGTGTTTTTGCGGATATTTACCAAAATTATATCAAGATAATTTATTAATTTCAACTATTTTTCAGTTAGGCGTATTCTTTGTTTTACCACTTTTTATTATTCCTATTTTATCATTCGTTATACTCTCTCTGGATAGCTCTCCGCTACACAGAGTGATCCAAAACCAACACGTTCATTGGGTACTTCACTCTCTCCCCGGATCGGCTGGGCGCCCTTTCGCAGATACGCCTTTACTTTTTCCCCATATAGATAAGGGTCGTTGCCATTCACGATCCCCCACTGCATCAGCATGGCCGCAGCTCCGGTCACAAAAGGCGTGGCAAAAGAGGTACCGGTAACCGCCTCGTAAGTCCCATCTCTGGTAGGCGCCAGAATACCGACTCCCGGTGCCACTAGATCCGGTTTGATAAAAGAGCCTTCCGTCCGACCGCCCAGTCGGTCCTGATACAGATATCCCCGTCCCGAAAAGTCCGCATATGCCTCCAAAGCCGTCTGATATGCGCCCACCGTAATAACTTTGGATGCTGTGGAAGGTATGGTCAGGGTCACATTGGGTGTAGGCCTAAGAAACCGCGTCTGTTCGGAACGCACGGTTCCCGAAGGGAGATAAAAGGTATAATTACCTGTTACGGTATCCACCGCTTCCAGGGTAAAAGTCCAGACACCGCCGTTTATATAGCGCGTGTTGCTATTTGGCAGAAAATCGAAATAAATTTCCTGACTGGTCAGATAGGGTGCCGGCTCTCCGTTATATAAGAGGATCTGCGTCTGTTCCAAAAGATAGGTCTGCTTTCCCGGTCTGCCGGTGTCTACGGTAAAGCTTTCTCCTACAGGAGAGGTCACACGGATACGATAGCGGTCCACATAGTCCTTCCAAATCTGGACATTTAACCCCGTCTCATAATTACCTACCGCCAGTTCTACAGCCACCGGCGCCGGTGCCGCAGCGCTGCCGCCTGCCGTTACGCCCACGCTCCCGCCGGTATGTCCGCCGGAAGCACCTTCGTTGCCGCTGCCTACACAGATGACATTTCTTCCGATCTCCGAAACATTGTCAATAAATCTCTCCAGCAAAGAAGTGCCGTTGTGCGCACCATAGGTATTTCCGAAACTTAAATTGACGGCAATGGGGCTGCGCAGCTCCAAAGCCTTTTTGACCACATAAGTCAATGCTCGCATCAACTCCGTCGTTCTCGGAAAGGAATTTTGCCGGGGCGTGCCCAGCTTGACAATGATCAGTTCGCTTTCCGGTACCACTCCCGCATAAATCCCACCGGATGAGGCTCCGTTTCCTGCCGCAATGCCGGCCACTGCCGTTCCGTGCCCCGAAGTATCCACACTCGGCACCAAAAGAGCAGCTTCCGCTTCAGAGGATGCATTCAGGGCAGCGTTAATCTGCGACTGACCAAATTCTACGCCGGTCAGAAAACCTTGCGGCGGAGCATATGCCGCCCTTTGCTCTTCAGACAGCAATCCCTGTGTGGCAATCCGCTCCCGTACCTGCGCTGCATTCAGGGTCTGATCCCACAGATAGCGGATTCTGGTGGAACCGTCCGCATTTCTGAAGTCCCTGTTACGCCAGGCGATCCCCGAATCAATGACTGCTACCAGAACGCCCTGTCCGCGCAGAGAGGAGGCAAGGGTACTGCCCGGCACGATACAGGAGGCAATTTTCCCCTGCAGGGTTTCAAAAAACAGTCTCTTGGGTTTTTCAATGTACTCAATCTCCTCCACAGCCGCCAGCACATCCATCAGTGATTCCGGCACGGTCAGAATCGCATAACCTGCTATCAGCTCCTCAATCTGTATCAAATTGCCCTGAGGCAGCGCAAAAAAAGGGGACATGCCCTGTTGCAGGTCCCCGTGATATTTTACGATAAGCTCCCAGGTACTGTCCTCTTCTTCATAACCGATATTTAATTCCAAAGACCGTTCTCTCTCCTGCGGCGGAGTATCCAATGCAAGGTTCAATATGTTTTCAAACTTCTGGGAATCCATAATGCGCTCCTTACTGTCTATTCCTTCTTTTATAAGATATGAATCCGATTTTGTCCTGTGCGAACTTTTCCTGCTGTAATCCGGTGAGATAAACACATGATAAGATTGCCCTACAAACGGATTTATGCTATACTTTGAGACACAAAAAGCAAGATAAGGGAGGAAAATTGTTATGAAATTACCGAAATTTACAAAAGAAATGAAAAACGAAAATCCGACTCCGCCCTGGCAGAAAGAAATGGATGAAAATGATTTTATCAGCTGTAACAACTCATTTGTCTTTGGGGAATATTGGGATGAATTTGATAAGTACAGCTTTGAATGTAAAGAAACAGGGAACATTACTTACTATGTCTACGACCCGGTCAAACACGGAGCCGACCCTGACAAAAAATATCCGGTTCTTATGTGGATCCATGGATTGAACTGTGCGATCGACGGAATCAGATGTGTGGGATATTGCGGTGCGGAGCAGTATGCATCCAGGAAATATCAAAAGTCCATGGGCGGCGGCGCCTATCTCATTGTGCCTCTGGCAAATGAAAAACGATTAGAAGATGATACCATTGTTGGCTCCTGGGATGAACATTACATCGCTCCCGTCAAAGCGCTCTATGACAAGGTATATACGGAAAATCAGGAGCATATCAGCTGCAGATTTATCATGGGTGCTTCCTCAGGCGGTTATTTTACATGGCGGCTTATCGAGGAATATCCGGAAGATTTCGACGGAGCGATCCCCATTGCTTCCGGGTATTTCCCTTCCTATGAGAATTTAAAAAAGATAGAGACGGCACAGATTCATCTCATTGTGGCTCACGGACAGCATGATGAGATGGCTGATTTTGAGCAGTGCATCCTACCTCATAAAGAGGTTCTGCTTTCCATGAAAAATTGTTTATGCTATTTCCCGGAGTGGGTCAGAAATGCTGATGGAGGCGTCTCCTCCGTAAATTACGGGATGGAAATGGGACAGCACTGTCTGATCAACCAGTTCCAGGAGAATCTCCTCTATGATGACGGAACCTGTTATGACGAACGCTTACCGGAAGGGGTGACCGGATGGGTCAAAGGAGTCTGTGAGCAGAAAAGAAAGACAGTCGATTGACTCGGCTGTCTTTCTTAAATTGCCTGTCTTTTCCCTCATATTGCGCAAATATGCACTGGTTCATGCACCGATCAATTAATAGAAACGACCTCGTAGTCCTTATCCTCTACCGCCTTCTTCAAAACTTCATCCGCAACTTCCGCCTGAAGATTGACTATTGCAGTACCGTTTTCGTGGCTTACGACTGCTTCGGTCACCTCCGACAGTTCCTCCAAAGCTTTCTTGACTGTTGCCTCACAGTGAGCACACATCATTCCTTTGATTTCCATTGTTTTTTCCATTGTTTTATTTTCCTCCTTTATTGATTGTTCAGTTTGTCCGCCGGTTTTCGTCATCCGGAAGAAGTTCAGCCGCAGTGCATTGCTGACAACGCAGAAGCTGGAAAGACTCATTGCCGCTGCCGCAAACATCGGATTCAGCTTCCATCCGAAGACAGGATACCATAAACCTGCGGCAAGCGGTATTCCTATCACATTATAGAAAAATGCCCAGAACAGATTCTGATGGATATTCTTAAGCGTTGCCCTGCTTAAACGGATGGCGGCAGGCACATCGGAAGGTCTGCTCTTCATCAATACGACATCTGCCGCATCAATGGCAATATCCGTTCCGGCACCGATGGCAATACCGATGTCTGCTCTGGTCAGTGCAGGTGCATCATTGATCCCGTCACCTACCATCGCTACCGCTCCCCGTTTCTGCAGGTCTTTTATCACATTTTCCTTTCCGTCCGGCAGGACACCTGCGATCACTTCATCCACGCCTGCCTGCGCGCCGATTGCCTGAGCGGTTCTTTCGTTATCTCCGGTCAACATAACAACTCGGATGCCCATATCCTGTAATTCTTTTACGGCTTCGGCACTGTCTTCTTTCATCACATCCGCCACTGCAATGATTCCCTGAAAATGTCCTCCTTTGCTAAAAAACAACGGTGTTTTGCCCTCACCAGCAAAAATTTCCGCCTGTGTGACGGCATTCTCCGGCACATCTGCCTTGGTCCGAATAAAATCCAGATTTCCACCTGACACTTGTGTCATTTTCCAGGTGCCGGTCAGTCCGTTACCTGGCAGTGCGGCAAATTCTTCTACCGGTTCGGCATTTATGCCCTTTTCCCGTGCTTTTTTAAGAATTGCTTTGGCAAGCGGATGCTCGCTCTTTTGCTCTAATGCAAAGGCAAGCTGTAAAAGCGCTTCCTCACTGCAGCCTTTCTGTGGCGCAATATCGGTCACCTTCGGTTCGCCGCTTGTGATGGTACCGGTTTTATCCAGAGCAACGATCTTTACCTTACCGGTAAGTTCCAGAGACTGGGCTGTTTTATACAAGATCCCGTGTCTGGCACCCATGCCGTTTCCTACCATGATCGCTACCGGGGTCGCCAGTCCCAGAGCACAGGGACAGCTGATGACCAGTACCGAGATTCCTCTTGCCAGGGCAAAACCGGAGTCTTCTCCCGCAAGGAGCCAGACTATAATGGTCAATACGGCAATTCCAATGACTACCGGCACAAAAACGCCTGACACCTTATCCGCTACTTTGGCAATCGGTGCTTTGGTCGCCGCAGCATCACTGACCATTCGGATGATCTGAGACAGGGTGGTATCCTCGCCGACCCGCGTTGCCTCACAGCGCAGAAATCCCGATTGATTTAAGGTAGCCGCAGAAACCATATCGCCAGCCTGCTTATCCACAGGAATACTCTCTCCTGTAAGCGCCGCTTCATTGACTGCACTGGTTCCTTCTATGACAGTGCCGTCTACCGGGATATTTTCTCCCGGTCTGACGACAAAGATATCACCCTTTTTGACCTGCGCGATATCCACTTCTACCTCTTGACCATCCCGGTCAATCACTGCTTTTTTCGGTGCCAGCTTCATCAATCCTTTTAATGCGTCCGTGGTCTTTCCCTTGGAACGGGCCTCCAGCATTTTTCCCACGGTGATCAAGGTCAAAATTGTTGCCGCCGACTCAAAATAAAACTCATCCATATAGACCATGACCGCCGCAGTATCTCCTTTTACCTGGGCATCCGTCATGGCAAACAGGGCATAGATACTGTAAACTAAGGATGCACCCGCCCCCAGAGCCACCAAGGTATCCATATTCGGCGCACCATGAATCAGACCCCTGGTGCCACTGATAAAGAATTTCTGGTTGATCATGATAATCGCAATCGTAAAAAGCAGCTGCACCAGTCCCATGGCAATATGATTATCGTGGAAAAAGGCTGGAAGCGGCCATCCCCACATCATGTGCCCCATAGAAAAATACAGAAGCGGTAAAAGAAGACAGACCGAAAACACCATCCTTTTTTGCAAAAGCGGCGTTTCCTTATCTTCCAATGCGTCTTCATAGTCAGGCGTACTTTCATAGCTTTCCGTATATTCCGATCTTTCGTTCTTTTTCCTGGAAGCTCCGTAACCTGCAGCCTCCACTGCCGCAATCACAGCTTCTGCGGAAGCCGTGCCTTCTACTCCCATGGAATTGGTCAGCAGACTGACCGAACAGGCTGTCACCCCGGGAACTTTCGATACCGCTTTTTCTACTCTCGTACTGCATGCCGCACAGCTCATGCCAGTAACCGTATACTGTTCCATGATACTCCTCCATTCCATAAAACTATTTCATCAGCTTCTGTAATAGTATGACCAATTCATCGATCACTTCATCATTTCCCGCTCGAATATTATCCGCTACACAGGTACGGACATGATTGGCAAGCAAAGCTTTGTTGAAGCTGTTCAGCGCCGCATTCACCGCCGCTACCTGTATCAGCACCTCGGTGCAGTAGGCATCATTTTCCAGCATATTCTGGATTCCGCGCACCTGTCCTTCGATCCGTTTCAGACGGTTCATCAAATCCTTATACTCTTTTTCGGAGCGCTCCTTCGTCTTATCCGAACAGCTGCAGTTTAATTCCGACGGCGGCATAGTTTCCTGATTCTCCTCCGGCAACTGCACACTTTCTATTTTCTGATTCATTCACTGCTTCCTTTCCTTGTATATCTCAGACGTTGCAATCTGGAGACAACAAATACCCACTGGGGGTATATATGCTATAGTCATAATATACCCCTGGTGGGTATCTGTCAAGTGGAAATTATAAAAATTATTTATTTGGAAATCATTTATTGCCGATAGAAAACCCGCAGTGCTTCGGTCAAATATCCCACATCTTTTGCCCCGGCCGTTTCACAGGCGGAATGCATTGCAAGCTGTGCCAGACCGATATCCACCGTATTCACGGAAACCTGTGCCGTAGAGATATTTCCAAGCGTAGAGCCGCCAATGATATCCGAACGGTTTGCATAGGATTGAAAGGGCACGCCCGCCCTGTTGCAGATATCTTTCATAACCGCTGCGGAATAAGCATCCGTAGCATAGCGCTGGCTGCCATGGTATTTGATAACAATACCGCCGTTTAAGACCGGACGGTTCGTTACATCTGCCTTTTCGGGATGATTGGGGTGAAGGGCATGGGCATTGTCCGCAGAAATCAGAAAACTGTCCGCCAGCATACGACGGTATTCTTCCCCGCCTTTCCCCAGTTTGGCGCATATCCTGAACAGCACATCCTGTAAAAAGGTGGAAGCGGCACCCTGCTTCGTTGTGCTTCCCACTTCTTCATTGTCAAAAACCGCACAGAGATTGATATACTTCTTCGGTGTTTCATTGACCATTGCAGTCAAACCCGCATAGACACATTCCAGATCATCCAGCCTCGGTCCGGCAATAAAGGCATCATCAATTCCCACTAAACGGCACTGATCCCGGTTATAGAGAAAAAGGTCCGTTCCCAAAATCTCTTTTTCCTCTACCCCCGCCTCTTTTGCCAGAAGCTTAAACAAGTTCCCTTTGGCACTTGACTCCCCGATCATCGGCTGCATATCCGTCTGCGGATTGTATTCGACTCCCTTATTGATATCCTTATTGATATGGATGGCAAGGTTGGGAATCAGCGCGATATCTCGATTAGCATTGACCAATTTAGTTAATATCCCGTCTTTTCCCTTTAAAACGACCCTGCCTGCAACGGAAAGCGGTCTGTCCAGCCATGTGGAAAGGATCATGCCGCCGTATTTTTCCACATTCAGTTTCAAATAAGCGTCATCCACGGTAATCTCCGGTGATTCTTTGAGCTTAAAGCAGGGGGAATCACTATGGGCAGCCACCATATGATACCCCGCCGGATCCTTTTCCGGTATGGTAAAGGCTATGAGCGCCGACCCGTTTCGGTTTACATAATATTTTCCACCCTTTACAATCTCCCAGGAATCCTTTTCCTCTAACCGGGTAAAGCCTTCCTTGTCTAATATCTTTTCCAAATTCATCACCGCATGGAAAGCGGTAGGGCTTTCATCAATAAAAGTAAATAATTTTTTCAGCAGTTTGTCCTGATTCATCTGACCATCCCTTCCTTAACAAGCGTTCTTCTTCGCATCACGGTTTCATCAGGAGAACCATATACCAGGGCAGATAGGAGATATTTCCGTCCTTTTCCATATTTCGGTCACAATAAACAATCCCCTTGTGCAGCTTAAGATCCTCTCTGTTTAATACAAAAGTAAGGGCTGAATGCTCTCTATAGTTTTCTCCCGATCTGATTTCCATCGGAATAACTTCCTGCCCCTTCTGAATCAGAAAATTCAGTTCGCCTTTATTTTTTTCATTAAAATATCGAATTTTAAAACCCTTGGCCGTCAAAATCTGGGCAAAAGCATTTTCCATAACGATTCCCATTTCTTTTTCAGCCTGATTCTGTAACATACCGGCTTGCACATCTTCGGCATACATGGCATGCATAAGACCCGAGTCCGCTAGATAGAGCTTGAACAGATTTTG
>JAFLTF010000075.1:5618-12084 GCA_022510585.1 Lachnospiraceae bacterium | reverse complement strand
ATTTTCGGAGGTGAAAGAAAATGGCAAGTAACAGAACTAATAGAGTTGAAGTTCCTGAAGCTAAGGCAGCAATGAATCGTTTTAAGACTGAGGTTGCTTCTGAATTAGGTGTAAACCTGAAAGAAGGTTACAATGGTGACCTGACATCCAAAGAGGCAGGTTCTATCGGTGGCGAGATGGTTCGTAGAATGATCAAGAAACAGGAAGAGCAGATGAAATAACCATCTCTTTTGAAAGAAAGAAGATAAAAATGACCCGCTTGGAAACAGGCGGGTTGTTTTTTTAAAATAGGTATAGTACAATAACTGCACAAATCTATTCTGACACTTGAAGATTTGTTCTGAGAGGAAAGGAGAATAATACAATTATGAAAAAGAAGATGTTGGCGGTAATGCTGAGTATTGCACTTTGTTCCGGATTGATAGCGGGTTGTGGCAATGTGCAGACGAAGGAGACTGTAAAAAATGACATAAGTGTCGGTTCTTTGAAAGGACCTACTTCCATGGGACTTGTATACCTGATGAGTCAATCGGAAAAAGGCGAGACGGCAAACAATTACACTTTTACAATGGCAGCGGCAGCAGATGAACTGCTTCCTAAGATGATCTCAGGAGAGATAGATATTGCGCTGGTGCCTGCCAATGTGGCAAGCGTTTTATATCAGAAAACAGAGGGCGGAGTCTGCGTGATCGATATCAACACGCTGGGAGTTCTTTATATGGTATCGGGCGATGATTCCATTCAGTCTATGGAAGATCTGAAGGGGAAAACAGTTTATCTGACAGGCAAAGGAACCACGCCGGACTATGTTCTGCAATATCTTTTGACAGAAAACGACCTCAGTACAGATGATGTGACTTTGGAATATAAATCGGAGGCAACGGAGGTTGTAGCCGTCCTTGCCGAAAATCCGGAGGCAGTGGGTGTTTTGCCCCAGCCTTTTGCAACCGTGGCGGGTATGCAGAATGAAACTTTATCCGTTGTGATGGATCTGACGGCAGAGTGGACCGCAGTGCAGGGTGAGGGGGCCAGCAGCCTGGTGACCGGAGTCACCGTGGTCAGAAACGAATTTCTTAAGGAGAATCCCGAGGCAGTTGCCGCATTTTTGAAAGAGCATCAGGCAAGTGCGGCTTATGCAAACGAAAACGTAGAAGAGGCGGCGGAACTTGTGGTTGATTACGGCATCATTGAGAAAGCTCCCGTAGCCGTGAAAGCAATGCCCTACTGCAATATTACCTATATTGACGGAAAAGATATGAAAACAGCGCTTTCCGGCTATCTGGAAGTATTGTATGGGCAGGATCCTTCTTCTGTAGGCGGCAGTCTGCCGGCGGATGACTTTTATTACATTCCGTAAAGTGGTCTTATCGGACGTATCACGTTAAGAAAATGAGGTGTTTTGTGAAGTATCATCGTTTGCCTGAGAAAAAGAAATGGTTGAAAAAAGTTTTGATCATCCTGTTCTGGTTATGTGTCTGGCAGCTTGCCTCGTATCTGATACATAACAAAATCCTGCTGGTAGGACCGTGGCAGGCGTTTGCGGCTTTGCTTGGGAATATGATCAGACCGGATTTTTGGAAGATCGTAATGTTTTCATTGTGCAGGATCGGGCTTGGATTTTTTCTTGCCCTTTTTAGCGGTTTTCTGTTGGGAGCGTTCAGCTATCGGTATCCGATTTTGGAGGAATTTTTTTCACCGGTCATGGCGGCCTTAAAATCCATTCCGGTAGCATCCTTTGTGGTGCTTTTGCTGATATGGTTCGGTTCTGCCTCTTTATCTTTTTTTATCAGTTTTCTCATTGTATTTCCGAATGTCTATGTGAATACGATAGCAGGCTTTAAAAGTACGGACAGGCAGCTTTTGGAAATGGCAAAAGTATTTCATATCAGAGGATGGAAACGCTTTTTCTATCTTTACAGACCTGCGTTTATGCCTTATCTGATAAGCTGTTTGCAGATATCCCTTGGCATGAGCTGGAAATCAGGCGTGGCAGCGGAAGTCATCGGTATGCCGAAATATTCCCTTGGCGAAAGGCTGTATATCTCTAAAATCTATCTGGATACAGCGGGACTGTTTGCATGGACGCTTTTGGTCATCCTGTTGAGTTTCCTGTTTGAAAAGGCAGTTTTATATCTGGTAAAAAGCTTTGGAGATTGGAAACCGTTTGTAAAATATGATATGGATGCCGGTTTAAGCGCAAAGTCCTGCTCCGGAGTACAGGTGGCTCCTGCTGTCTGTATTCGGAAGATCAGTAAGGCATATGATGGGCAGCAGGTATTAAAAGATTTTTCTTTTACCATGGAAGCCGGCGGACACTATTGCCTGATGGCGCCTTCAGGCAGCGGAAAAACCACCTTATTAAGACTTCTTGGCCGTATTGAGAAACCGGATTCCGGTTCGATAGAAGGTGTTCCGGAGCGTATTGGAATGGTCTTTCAGGAGGACCGGCTTTGTGAGGGTTATGATTTAATAACAAATGTTATGTTAGCTGTCCCGTGTATCAAAAACGAGAAGAAAAAAGGAAGGCACAGGCAGGCAGCAAGGGAAGCGGACCGGATCAGACAGGAAGCGTTACGGATCCTGCCCGGAGACTGTCTGGATAAGCCCGTCTATGAATTGAGCGGCGGCATGAGAAGACGCTGCGCAATTCTTCGCGCGATGCTTTCCGGCGCGGATATCCTGATCATGGATGAACCCTTTAACGGACTCGATGAGTCGGCCCGCAGAGCAACGGCCGATTATATATTGGAAAATCTGAACGGAAGGACGCTGCTTGTGACGACCCACAGGGAAGAAGATATAGCATTGCTTGACGGACAGCGGATGAATTTATGATAGAAAGGTGAGGAAAAATCAATGGAAACAAGAGTAGCGCTGATTGGCATCATTGTAGAGGATACGCAGGAAATTGATAAATTGAATAAAATATTGCACGACTATGCTGAATATATCATCGGTAGAATGGGTATTCCTTATAGCAAAAAGGGTGTGAACATAATCAGCATCGTTATGGATGCCCCGGAGGAAAAAATCAGTGCGCTGTCAGGCAAAATCGGAATGTTAAAAAAAATCAGCTCAAAAGTCATTTACGGAAAGAAATGCTAGTATTTTCCAAACGGATGTGCTATAATCTTTAAATGATTGTGGTCAGGAGGCTGATATTGCACCCTGATATATGTTGCATAGGATATTGAAGGAGGAAACCTATCTATGAGTTTACAGGTGGAGAAGTTAGAGAAGAACATGGCAAAGCTGACAATCGAGGCCAGTGCGGAAGACTTGGAGAAAGCAATCAATTCGGCTTATCAGAAACAAAAAGGAAAGATCAGTATTCCGGGCTTCAGGAAGGGTAAGGTTCCCCGTCAGATCATTGAGAAAATGTATGGAAAAGAAGTATTTTATGAGGATGCTGCAAATATCCTGATTCCGGAGGCTTATGACAAGGCTTTGGAAGAGTGTGAAGAAGAGATCGTATCCTCTCCGCAGATTGATGTGACACAGATCGAGGCAGGAAAGCCTTTTATCTTTACGGCAACCGTTGCGTTAAAGCCGGAAGTAAAGCTTGGAAAATACAAAGGCGTAAAAGTGGATAAGGCTGATCTGGAAGTGACGGAAGAAGAAATCAATGAAGTGATTGAAAAAGAAAGAGATAACAATGCAAGAAATGTCTCCGTAGAAGACAGAGCGGTGCAGGACGGCGATATGACCGTGATCGATTTTGAGGGTTTTGTTGACGGAACGGCCTTTGACGGCGGCAAAGGGGAAAATTATCCGCTGACCATCGGTTCCGGCGCTTTTATTCCCGGTTTCGAAGAACAACTGGTCGGTGCAAATATCGGGGAAGAAGTGGAAGTAAAGGTGACCTTCCCGGAGGATTACCATGCGGAAAACCTGAAAGGAAAAGATGCGGTATTCAAATGCACCGTTAAGGAAATCAAAATGAAAGAACTTCCGGATGTGGATGATGAATTTGCAAGTGAAGTCTCTGAATTTGACACTTTGGCTGAGTATAAGGAAGATGTGAAGAAAAAACTGGAAGAAGATAAGGCCAAGGCCGCTAAGGATGCGAAAGAGGAAGCCGTTATCCAGGCAATTATCGATGACTCCGAAATGGAAGTTCCGGAGGCTATGGTCGAAACCCAGCAAAGACAGATGTTGGATGAATTTGCGCAGAGAATCTCCATGCAGGGACTTTCTATGGAGCAGTATTTCCAGTTCACCGGCACCAATTACCAGCAAATGCTTGAGCAGGTAAAACCGCAGGCTGAGAAGAGGATCAAATCCAGACTTGTCATGGAGGCAGTTGCGGCGGCCGAGAAGCTGGAAGTAACTGACGAAGAATATGACAAAGAAGTAGAGACAATGGCGGAAGTTTATCAGATGGATGTGTCCAAAGTAAAAGAAATGCTTGGTGAAAAAGAAGCAAAAAATATCAGGCTGGACCTTGCCGTAAGAAAGGCTGCGGAATTTGTCGTTGAGAATGCAAAGGAAAAATAGAAAGAAACAATGTAGAAGATATCGCGATAGAAAGGAAATGGAGGAGTTACTATGGCATTAGTACCTTATGTCATCGAGCAAACCTCGAAAGGGGAACGTTCTTATGATATTTATTCAAGACTTTTAAAAGAAAGAATCATCTTTTTGGGGGAGGAAGTCAACGATACCACAGCAAGCCTGGTAGTTGCACAGATGTTGTTTTTAGAGTCCGAGGATCCCGAGAAAGATATTCATCTCTATATCAACAGTCCGGGCGGCGTGATCACCGCAGGCATGGCAATTTATGATACGATGCGTTTTATCAAGTGTGACGTATCTACGGTATGTATCGGCATGGCAGCCAGCATGGGTGCCTTCCTGCTTGCAGGCGGAACGAAGGGAAAAAGGATGGCTCTTCCGAATGCGGAGATCATGATCCATCAGCCTTCAGGCGGTGCCAAAGGACAGGCGACCGAGATCGACATTACGGCGAAACATATTTTGCAGACAAGGGAGAAGTTAAACAGGATCCTTGCGGAAAATACAGGGCAGGATTATGAAGTGATCGCAGCGGATACAGAACGTGATAACTGGAAAAGTGCGCAGGAAGCGCTGGAATATGGTTTGATCGATCGTGTGATCACCAATCATGCCGAGGCTGCAAAATAATAAAATTACGCTTTGCATATATGTCATTGTGTGAATTCAGAGGAAAGGCGTGGTTTATAAAAGATGGCAGGAAGAAATTCTGACGACAAAGTAAGATGTTCTTTTTGTAATAAAACACAGGATCAGGTCCGGAAAATGATCGCCGGCCCCGGAAGTGTTTATATTTGTGATGAATGCGTGGATATTTGCGCAGACATCATCGAGGAAGAATATGAAGAGGAAACGGCAGTAGAGGAGATGGAGATCAATCTCCTGAAACCGGTAGAGATCAAGAAATTTTTGGATGACTATGTGATCGGACAGGAAGATGCCAAAAAGGTTCTGGCGGTTTCCGTATACAATCATTATAAAAGGGTGATGGCTCCTCAGGATGACGATGGGGTGGAACTGCAGAAAAGCAATATCATCATGGTAGGACCTACCGGTTCCGGTAAGACCTATCTGGCGCAGACGCTGGCGAAGATCATCAATGTGCCTTTTGCTATTGCAGATGCAACCACACTTACCGAAGCCGGCTATGTCGGTGAAGATGTGGAAAATATTCTGTTGAAACTGATTCAGGCGGCGGACTATGATATTGAACGGGCGCAGTTTGGTATCATTTATATTGATGAGATCGATAAAATCACCAAAAAAAGCGAAAATGTTTCCATTACCAGAGACGTTTCCGGCGAAGGTGTCCAACAGGCTCTTCTTAAGATCATTGAGGGAACCGTGGCCAGCGTTCCTCCGCAGGGCGGAAGGAAACATCCTCATCAGGAACTGCTTCAGATCGATACTTCCAACATCCTGTTTATCTGCGGCGGCGCTTTTGATGGTCTGGATAAGATCGTAGAGGAGAGACTGGACAGAAATTCCATCGGCTTCAATGCGCCGATCAAGGAAAAAAGCAGCAAAGACATCGGCACTGTATTAAAGGAAGTGGCTCCGCAGGATCTGATGAAATTCGGTTTGATCCCGGAATTTGTGGGACGTGTGCCGATCACGGTCACCCTGGAAGGCCTGGATAAGGCAGCGCTTATAAGAATCCTGACTGAGCCTAAGAATGCACTGGTGAAGCAGTATCAGAAGTTGTTTGAGTTTGACGAAGTCAAGCTGCAGGTGGAAGAGGAAGCAGTTGAAGCAATAGCGGATCTGGCCCATGCAAGAAAGACCGGTGCCAGAGGGCTTCGTTCCATTATGGAAACCGTTATGATGGATATTATGTATGAAATTCCATCGGATGATAATATTGCGGAATGTATTGTCACCAAGGATGCCGTAGAGGGAAAAAGCGGACCTCTTGTGCATTATCGGAATAGATTATTACAGGCCGAATAAA